>DATFRC010000017.1:0-39231 GCA_035263725.1 Jatrophihabitantaceae bacterium
GGCTCGATCACCGGCTCGGCCGGCGCCTGCTCCGCAGCTGCGGTCTCGACCGGTTCCTCCTCGGTCGATGCCGTCTGAGCCGACGCCTTCTGTGCGGCGGCTTTCTTCGCGGGCGCCTTCTCGGCGGCGGCCTTCTCTGCGGCGGCCTTCTTCGCAGGCGCCTTCTTCGCCGGCGTCGTCTTGGCAGCGGCCTTCTTGGCAGCGGCCTTCTTCGCCGGTGCCTTCTTGGCCGGCTGCTCCTCGACCACCTCGTCCGCGACGGGCTCGGGCTCGGTGATCTCGATGGCCAGCTCCCCGCCGACGAACGCCTCCAGCGCGCCCTGGGTGAACACCACGTCGTCGCTGATCAACACGTCGTAGGTGTTCAGCTGACCCGGCTCGAGCAGGTGGACAGTGGGGATGTTGCGCACGCTCTTCCAGGTCAGCTCGTCGGAGCGCTCGGCAACGACCAGCACGTGCCTGGACTCGGTGATCTTGCTTAGCGCCGCCCGCGCGTCCTTGGTCGACGGCGTCTCACCCCGTACGAGCGCCGATACGACGTGCACCCGATCGCCCCGGGCCCGGTCGGACAGCGCGCCCCGCAAGGCAGCCGCCTTCATCTTCTTGGGCGTGCGCTGGTCGTACGAGCGCGGCTTCGGGCCGTGGACGACGCCACCGCCGGCGAACTGCGGCGCCCGCGTCGAGCCCTGGCGGGCGCGTCCGGTGCCCTTCTGCCGGTAGGGCTTCTTGCCGCCACCGCGCACCTCGCCACGGGTCCGCGTCGAGGCAGTGCCCTGGCGCGCAGCAGCGAGCTGGGCCATCACGACCTGGTGGATCAGCGGCACATTCGTCTTGGCGTCGAATACAGCGGCAGGCAGCTCGACCGTGCCCTTCGTCGTCTGCTGTGCCGTCGGGTCATGCAGCGTGACCGGCGTCATGAGGCACCGCCCTTCGCTGCGGTCCGGACGAGTACGACCCCACCGGTCGGGCCGGGGATCGCGCCCTTGATGAGGAGCAGCCCCTTCTCGGCGTCGACCTTGTGCACGGTCAGGCTCTGCGTGGTCTGCGGCTCATGACCCATCCGACCGGCCATGCGTATCCCCTTAAAGACCCGCCCCGGGGTGGCGCAGCCGCCGATCGAGCCCGGCGCGCGGTGCTTGCGCTGCGTGCCGTGTGCGGCGCCCAGGCCGCCGAAGCCGTGCCGCTTCATCACGCCCGCGGTGCCCTTGCCCTTGGTCGTGCCGCTGACGTCGACCTTCGCCCCGGCATCGAACACGTCGGCACTGAGCTCCTGACCGACCTCGTAGCCCTCGATCGCATCAGTGCGCAGCTCCACGAGGTGGCGCCGGGGGGTGACGCCGGCCGCCTTGAAGTGGCCCGCCACCGGCTTGGTGACCTTGCGCGGATCGATCTGCCCATAGGCGAGCTGAACGGCGGTGTAGCCGTCCTTCTCCTGGGTACGGATCTGGGTGACGACGCATGGCCCGGCCTTGACGACGGTCACCGGGACGATCCGGTTGTTCTCGTCGAAGACCTGGGTCATGCCGAGCTTCTCGCCCAGAATCCCCTTCGTTGCCTTAGCCATGATCCCTACTGGATGTTCACGTCGACGCTTGCCGGCAGGTCGATGCGCATCAGCGCGTCGACCGTCTTGGGCGTCGGATCGAGGATGTCGATGAGCCGCTTGTGGGTGCGCATCTCGAAATGCTCGCGGCTGTCCTTGTACTTGTGCGGCGAGCGGATGACGCAGTAGATGTTCTTCTCCGTCGGCAACGGCACAGGGCCGACGACGCGAGCGCCCGTGCGCGTTACCGTCTCGACGATCTTGCGCGCGCTCGCATCAATGGCCTCATGGTCGTAGGCCTTGAGCCTGATGCGGATCTTCTGTCCCGCCATGTGTGGCTAGCTCACCTTCGTCTAGGAACGAGCCCGCGGCGCTCGGCGTCGGGGCGGATGCTCACGCTAAGCGGCGGCCGGGTCGCCCCGACCGCCGCTGGGATTCATTTGTTGATCTTGGTCACGCGGCCCGCGCCTACCGTCCGGCCGCCTTCGCGAATCGCGAAGCGCAGCCCCTCCTCCATGGCGATCGGCTGGATCAGCTCGACCTTCATGTCGGTGGTGTCGCCCGGCATGACCATCTCGGTGCCCTCCGGGAGGGTCACCACGCCGGTCACGTCCGTGGTGCGGAAGTAGAACTGGGGCCGGTAGTTGTTGAAGAACGGCGTGTGCCGCCCGCCCTCGTCCTTCGACAGGATGTAGACCGTGCCGTCGAAGTTGGTGTGCGGGGTGGAGGTGCCGGGCTTGATCACGACCTGACCGCGCTCGACCTCCTCGCGCTTGATGCCGCGCAGCAGCAGACCGACGTTCTCGCCCGCCCGCGCCTCGTCGAGCAGCTTGCGGAACATCTCCACGCCGGTGACCGTGGTGCTCTGCTTCTGCGGGTGGATGCCGATGATGTCCACCGTCTCGTTCACCTTGAGCACGCCGCGCTCCACCCGGCCGGTCACGACGGTGCCGCGGCCGGTGATCGTGAAGACGTCCTCGATCGGCATGAGGAACGGCTTGTCGATCTCGCGCACCGGCTCTGGGATGGCGTCGTCGACGGCGTTCATGAGCTCGAGCACCTTCTCGGCCCACTCGGCGTCGTCCTCGAGCGCCTTCAGCGCCGACACGCGCACGATCGGAGCGTCGTCACCCGGGAACTCGTAGGTGTTCAGCAGCTCCCGTACCTCGAGCTCCACGAGCTCAAGGATCTCCTCGTCGTCGACCATGTCCGCCTTGTTCAGCGCCACCACGATGTAGGGGACGCCGACCTGGCGGGCGAGCAGCACGTGCTCCTTGGTCTGCGGCATCGGACCGTCCGTGGCGGCCACGACCAGGATGGCCCCGTCCATCTGCGCCGCACCGGTGATCATGTTCTTGATGTAGTCCGCGTGCCCCGGGCAGTCGACGTGCGCGTAGTGCCGCTTCTCCGTCTGGTACTCGACGTGCGCGATGGAGATCGTGATGCCACGCTGCTTCTCCTCCGGCGCCTTGTCGATCTGGTCGAACGGCGTGAACGGGTTGACGTCCGGGTACTTGTCGTGCAGGACCTTCGTAATGGCAGCCGTCAGCGTCGTCTTGCCATGGTCGATGTGACCGATGGTGCCGATGTTGACGTGCGGCTTGGTCCGCTCGAACTTCGCCTTCGCCACTTTGGTTCTCCCTTTCTTGGGCTTCTAGGGTGTTACTCGCCGGTCGCCCGGGCGATGATCTCCTTGGCCACGTTCCCCGGAACCTCGGCGTAGGAGTCGAACTGCATGGTGTAGCTCGCCCGCCCCTGGGTCTTCGACCGCAGGTCGCCGACGTAGCCGAACATCTCCGACAGCGGCACCAGCGCCTTGACGACACGGGCGCCGCCACGCTCGTCCATCGCCTGGATCTGGCCGCGCCGGGAGTTGAGGTCGCCGATCACGTCGCCCATGTTCTCCTCGGGTGTGGTGACCTCGACGGCCATCATCGGCTCAAGCAGCACCGGCTGCGCCTTGCGCGCCGCCGCCTTGAGCGCCATTGAGCCGGCGATCTTGAACGCCATCTCCGACGAGTCGACCTCGTGGTACTGCCCGTCGAGCAGCGTCAGCTTGAGGCCGACCAGCGGGTAGCCGGCCAGGATGCCGTACTGCATGGCCTCCTGAGCGCCGGCGTCGACGGACGGGATGAACTCCTTGGGCACCCGCCCGCCGGTGACCTCGTTGGCAAACTCATAGCTCGGGCCGTCCGGGGTCATCGCCAGCGGTTCGAGCTTGACGAGCACCTTTGCGTACTGCCCGGAGCCACCAGTCTGCTTCCGGTGGGTGTACTCCTCCTTGTCGACGGTGCGCCGGATCGTTTCCCGGTAGGCCACCTGCGGCTTGCCGACGTTGGCCTCGACCTTGAACTCGCGGCGCATCCGGTCGACCAGGATCTCGAGGTGCAGCTCGCCCATACCGGAGATGACGGTCTGCCCGGTTTCGTCGTCGGTGCGTACCTGGAAGGTCGGGTCCTCCTCGGCGAGCTTCTGGATCGCCGTACCGAGCTTCTCCTGGTCGCTCTTCGTCTTCGGCTCGATGGCCACGTAGATGACCGGGTCGGGGAAGGTCATCGACTCGAGGACGATGGGCTTCTGCGGGTCGGCCAGGGTGTCGCCCGTGGTCGTCTGCTTCAGCCCGGCGACGGCGATGATGTCGCCGGCGCCGGCCCGCGGCAGCTCCTCCCGCTTGTTAGCGTGCATCTGGTAGATCTTGCCGATGCGCTCTTTGCGGTCCTTTGTCGAGTTGAGGACCTGCGAACCGTTCTCCACCACGCCGGAGTAGACGCGCACATAAGTGAGCTTCCCGAGGTGCTGGTCAGTGGCGATCTTGAACGCGAGCGCCGACAGCGGCTCGGACTCGGCGGCCATCCGGTGCGCCTCGGAGACGCCGTCCATCAGCAGTCCGTCGACGCGTGGCACATCCAGCGGCGACGGCAGGTAGTCGACCACGGCGTCTAGCAACGGCTGGACACCCTTGTTCTTGAACGCCGAGCCGGCCAGGACCGGGTTGAGCTGGCCCGCGATCGTCGCGCGCCGGATCGCCGCCTTGAGCGTCTCGACGGACAGCTCCTCGCCGCCGAGGTAGGCCTCGAGGATGTGCTCATCGGTCTCGGCAAGCGTCTCGAGCAGCTTCTCCCGCCACTCGTTCGCCTGGTCAACGAGCTCCGCGGGAATCTCCTCGACGGTGTAGTCCTCGCCCTTCTTGGTCTCGCCGCGCCAGACGAGCGCGCGCATGCCGAGCAGGTCGACGACGCCGACGAAGTCGGACTCGCTGCCGATCGGGAGCTGCAGCACCAGTGGGGTGGCGGCGAGCCGGTCGATCATCATCTGCACGCAGCGGAAGAAGTCGGCGCCGGTGCGGTCCATCTTGTTGACGAAGCACATGCGCGGGACGTGGTACTTGTCCGCCTGCCGCCAGACGGTCTCGGTCTGCGGCTCGACCCCCGCCACCCCGTCGTACACGGCGATCGCGCCGTCGAGAACACGCAGGTTGCGCTCGACCTCGACGGTGAAGTCGACGTGGCCGGGCGTGTCGATCAAGTTGATCGTGTTGCCCTTCCACGTGCACTTCGTCGCCGCGGACGTGATGGTGATGCCGCGCTCCTGCTCCTGCTCCATCCAGTCCATGACGGCGGCGCCGTCGTGGACCTCGCCGATCTTGTAGGTGATACCGGTGTAGAAGAGGATGCGTTCGGTCGTCGTGGTCTTGCCCGCGTCGATGTGCGCCATGATCCCGATGTTGCGGGTCCTGGCGAGTTCGGCGTTGCTGGCCATGATTCCTTCTCTAGCTTGTGGCTGCTGCTACCAGCGGTAGTGGGCGAAGGCGCGGTTGGACTCGGCCATCTTGTGGGTGTCCTCGCGACGCTTGACGCTCGCGCCTAGGCCGTTACTGGCGTCGAGCAGCTCGTTCATGAGCCGCTCGGTCATCGTCTTCTCGCGGCGCTGCCGGGCGTAACCGACCAGCCAGCGCAGCGCGAGGGTGGTGTTGCGGGGCGACTTCACCTCGACGGGCACCTGGTAGGTGGCACCGCCGACGCGGCGGCTCTTCACCTCGAGCGTGGGCTTGACGTTGTCGAGTGCACGCTTGAGCGTGACGACCGGGTCGGTGCCGGTCTTCTCACGGCAACCCTCGAGGGCGCCGTACACGATGCGCTCGGCGGTGGACCGCTTGCCGCGCAGCAGCACCTTGTTCACCAGCTGCGTGACGACTGGCGAGTCGTAAACCGGGTCGACCACCAGCGGACGCTGGGGCGCCGGGCCCTTGCGTGGCATGCCTTACCCCTTCTCCCGCTTCGCGCCGTACCGGCTGCGTGCTTGCTTTCGGCCGCGCACCCCCTGGGTGTCGAGCGATCCGCGGATGATCTTGTACCGGACGCCCGGCAGGTCCTTCACCCGTCCGCCACGAACCAGCACGATCGAGTGCTCCTGCAGGTTGTGGCCGACACCCGGGATGTAGGCGGTGACCTCGATGCCGCTCGTCAGCCGGACGCGGGCAACCTTGCGCAGCGCCGAGTTCGGCTTCTTCGGGGTCGTCGTGTACACCCGCGTGCAGACGCCACGACGCTGCGGAGAGCCCTTGAGAGCGGGCGTCTTCGCTTTCCCGATCTTGTCCTGGCGGCCCTTGCGGACCAGTTGCTGGATCGTAGGCATACGGCCTGCAAATCTCCTTGTGTCGAATCGTGTCGAACGGCTAGCCGGCTGCTGTCTTGGTGGTGCCTGCGTGGTCTGGGTGATACTCGCCGCCTCACCGGTCCCCGAGGTCGGGCGTGTCGCACCCCTTCCTGCAGGCCAGCCCGACGAATCTCGCCGGTCCGGACGGTGAGCCATGCCGCTTACGGCGCCGGCGTGGCCGGTATGCCGCTGTGCGGGCACAGGACGACGACCCGGATCGCTCCGGGTCCGCATGCCAAGACTACCCGTGTGCGCGCACCGGCGCAAAGCGGGCCCCCCAACGTCCGGTGATCTTGGACTTATGGCTGAATAACGACCAGATCTCCAAGATCACGCGGACTGAGGGACGGCGGGTGAGGGATGCCGCGTGCTGGCGCGGCAGGTCAGTACACGCTGAGCGGATCGGCGACCACGCGCGACACTACAGAACCGGCAGCTCCGCGGACGGCGGCGTACGACCCGAGCTCGGAGACGTGGACGCGCACCGGCGCCAGCTCCCGGCTGACGATCCGGCGCTCCAGCTCGGCCGAGAGGGGTCCGGTCAGCCATCGAGCGAGGCGGGCCTGCACACCGCCGAGCACGACATCGCGCACGTCGAGCAGGTTCACCGTGGCGGCGAGCGCGATGCCCAGTGCCCGCCCGGCGGTCTCGAGGGCGGCCCGCGACCGCGGCTCGCCGGCCCGGGCCACCAACTCATCGACGTCGTCGACGCCGGCAGCGCGGAACAGCGCAGAAAGGCCCGCCAGTTGCTCGAGGCATCCGCTGCCACCGCAGCTGCACGGCGGACCGTCCGGGTCGACGACGATGTGCCCCAGCTCGCCGGCGAAGCCCGCCACCCCGGTGTAGAGCCGGCCGTCGCGCACCACACCCCCGCCGACGCCGACCTCGCCGGACACGTAGACGAAGTCCCGCAGCCCCGTGGCCGCGGCCTCGGCCAGCGCAGCCAGGTTCGCCTCGTTGCCGGCCTCCACGTCGGTTCCCAGCAGCGCGCCGAGCATCTCGGCGAGTGCGATGCCGTCCCAGCTCGGCAGGTTCGGCGCCCGGCACAGCACTCCCGTGAGATCGACCAGGCCGGGCAGTGCCAGCACCGTGCCGGCCACCGGGACGCCCGCTTCGGCGCGGGCCTTCTCAGCAAGGCGCGCCGCGCGGCGCAGCGCCGCTCGCGGCGCGGCCGCCCGGACGTCGAACCCTAGGACCTGCTGGGCGCGCACCGTCCCGTCCAGGCCGACCACGCAGGCGGCGAGGTAGTCGACGTTGACCTCGACGCCGAGCCCGCCCGGGCCCCCCGGGTTCAGCCGCAACGGGTTGCCCGGCCGGCCCGGCGTACCACGGTCCGGGTCGAGCTCGTCGAGCAACCCGGCGGCCAGCAGTTGGTCGGCCAGCACCGAGACGGTCGCCCGCGTCAGGCCGGTCGCCTCCGCCACCCGTGCGCGCGTGCTGCGCCCGGCGGCGGCCACCGCACCGAGCACCAGCGCCAGATTGTGCCGCCGGACAGTGTGCTGTCCGGCCGGTGCCGCGCCGATCACCTGGCGCCCAGCACGTGCTCCAATGCGAGCTGGTTCAGACGCGCGACGCCGTAGCCCCGCGCGCCGGCGACGTCCGGGTCGAAGTCCTCGAACGCGGTGCGGTCTTTCATGAGGTCGGCGAGCGTCTCCCCGGGGCCGAGCGTCGGCTCACGCAGCGACGTAACGCCGGTCGCCTGCAGTGCCTCACGCACCTCGGGGTCGGCCCGGAACGCCTTGGTCCGCTCACGCAGCAGCAGGTAGGTCCGCATATTCGCCGCGGCCGACACCCAGACCCCGTTGATGTCCTCGGTGCGGTACGGCTTGTAGTCGAAGTGGCGGGGGCCGTCGTAAGCCGGCGCCCCGTCGAGGCCGTTCTCGAGGAGGTCCACGAGGAAGAAGGCGTTGAACACATCGCCGTGCCCGAAGATGAGGTCCTGGTCGAACTTGATGCTGCGCTGGCCGTTCAGGTCGATGTGGAATAGCTTCCCGGCCCACAGCGCCTGGGCAATACCGTGCACGAAGTTGAGCCCGGCCATCTGCTCGTGGCCGACTTCCGGATTCAGCCCGACGATGTCGCCGTGCTCGAGCTCGGCGATGAACGCCAGCGCGTGGCCGACCGTCGGCAGCAGGATGTCACCACGCGGCTCGTTCGGCTTCGGCTCCAGCGCGAAGCGCAGGTCGTAGCCCTGCGCCTTGACGTATGCCGCCAGCGTGTCGACCGCCTCCCGGTAGCGATCCAGAGCGGCTCGCACGTCCTTGGCGGCGTCGGATTCCGCGCCCTCGCGGCCACCCCACATCACGAACGTGTGCGCCCCCAGCGATCCCGCTAGATCGATGTTGCGGGCGACCTTGCGCAGCGCGAACCGGCGCACCGAACGGTCGTTGCTGGTGAACCCGCCGTCCTTGAACACCGGGTGGGTGAACAGGTTCGTGGTCACCATCGGGACGATCAGTCCGGTCTCGTCGAGCGCGCCGCGGAAGCGTTCCAGATGCTTGTCCCGCTCACTGTCCGAGGACCCGAACGGCACCACGTCGTCGTCGTGGAACGTCACCCCGTAGGCGCCGAGCTCGGCGAGCCGGTGCACCGATTCGACCGGATCCAACGGCGGCCGGGTCGCGTCCCCGAACGGATCTCGGGCCGGCCAGCCGACCGTCCAGAGCCCGAAGCTGAACTTGTCCGCCCGCGTGGGCTGCACGGTCATGCTGACCACCCCATCGTCCGGAGATTTGTTCGCTGCGTGAACTTACTCCTCGCTCGCGTTCGGGGAAGAGCCACCTGAGCTCAGGTCTGCTCCCGCAACGCCCGCAGGCTCTGCTTCAGCGACCCCATCGTGGCGAGCACTGCCGTCGGCTCATAGCCGCAGTGGGCCATGCAGTTGTTGCACCGCGGGTCCTTGCCACGCCCGTACTTGTCCCAGTCGGTGGTCTCGATGAGCTCCTTGTATGTCTTCACATAGCCGTCAGCCATGAGGTAGCACGGCCGCTGCCAGCCGAGTAGCGAGTAGGACGGAATCCCCCACGCCGTGCACTGGAAATCGACCTTGCCCTCTAGGAAGTCGAGGAACAGCGGCGAGTGGTTGAGCCGCCACCGCTTGCGGTTGCCGTTCGCGAACGCCTTGCGGAACAGCTCGCGCGTCTCCTCGACGCCGAGGAAGTGGTCCTGGTCGGGCGCCTTCTCGTAGGCGTACGCAGGCGACAACATCATGCTGTCGACCTTGACCTCGTCGTTCAGGAAGTTCAGCACGTCGATGACGGTCTGCGGGGTGTCGGTGTTGAAGAACGTCGAGTTCGTCGTGACCCGGAACCCCTTCTCCTTCAGGAACTCGATCGCCGCCATCGCCTCGTCGAACACGCCCCGCTTGTCGACGGCCTGGTCGTGGCGCTCGCGCAACCCGTCGACGTGGATCGCAAACGCGAAGTACGGCGACGGCGTGAAGTTGAACCTGTCCCACCGCTTGCGCACGAGTTCGGCGTTCGTGCACAGGTAGACGTACTTCTTGCGCTTGTTCAGCTCGCGGACCATGACGTCGATCTGCGGGTGCATCAGCGGCTCACCGCCCGCGATGGACACCATCGGCGCGCCGCTCTCCTCGATTGCGGCGACCGCCTGCTCGACCGGCATGCGCTGGCGCAGGACGTCGTGCGGGTGCTGAATCTTGCCGCAGCCGGGGCACGCGAGATTGCACGCGAACAGCGGTTCCAGTTCCACGATCAGCGGGAACTTCTCCCGCTTGTGGAGCTTCTGGTTGAAGAGGTACCAGCCGATCCGCGCCGACTGGCGCATCGGGATGGGCATCGGTTCAGTTCTCCTTAACTCCGGCTCGACGGCAGGCGAGTTGTGCGAGGAAGCGCCATCAGTCGGCAACCTCCTTGGGAAGCGTGAACTTGATGTCTTCGCGGGTGACGACCCGCTCGTCCACCTCGACGGGCCCGAGCGCGCGCAGCATGCCGATGACCTCGTCCACGAGATGCGGCGGAGCCGATGCCCCGGCGGTAATGCCGATCGTGTGGCAATGCTCGATCCACTCGGGCAGGATGCCCCCGGCGTCGTCGACCAGGTGCGCCTGCGTCCCCGAGCGCTGCGCCACCTCGACCAGTCGTAGCGAGTTGGACGAGTTCTGTGAGCCGAGCACCAACACGAGGTCGGCATCGCCGGCGATCGCACGCACGGCGTCCTGCCGGTTGGTGGTGGCGTAGCAGATGTCCTCCGTGGGCGGCGATTCGATGAGCGGAAAGCGGCGGCGCAGCACATCGACGACCTTGTTCGCCTCCTCGAGGGCAAGCGTCGTCTGGGTGAGGAACGCGACCTTCGTCGGATCGGCCAGCGCGACCGTCTCGGCCTCCTCGGGCGTCTGCACCAGCTGGATGCTCCCCTCGCCCAGCGTGCCTTCGGTTTCGTCGTGACCGTTGTGGCCGATGAGCAGCACGCTGTCGCCGCGCCCGAGGAAGCGCCGCGCCTCGGTGTGCACCTTGGCGACGAGCGGGCAGGTCGCGTCCACGACCCGCAGATTGCGGCGCGCCGCTTCCTTGCGGACCGCGGGCGCCACGCCGTGCGCACTGAACACCACGGTGGTGCCGTCGGGCACCTCGTCCAGCTCGTCGACGAACACCGCACCCTGGCTCTGCAGCGCTGCGACGACGTGCGCGTTGTGGACGATCTGGCGCCGCACGTACACCGGTCGTGGATAGCGGCGCAGCGCCTGCTCGACAATGTCGATCGCGCGCTCGACGCCGGCGCAGAACGACCGCGGACCGGCGAGCAGCACCCGCCGCGGACCCGCCAGATCGGCCCAGCGGCGAAGCGCCGGGGCGAGCCGCCGCAGCGTCAGCAGCGCCCGTGCCCCGGACGCGACCGTAGACGGCCGGGCCACCGGCATGAAGGCGGTGTCGACGATGACCCGGACGACCGCAACCGGCGGGCGCTGCGCGGCGCCCATCGCCCGCACGATCGCCGCCGACTCCATGTCCACGGCCAGGGCGCCCGTCTTCGCCAGCTTCTCGCGCTCCTGTCCGGTGACGAGCTTGTCGCAACTGACCATCGGGCCGAAGTGAACCCGCATGCCCATGCGGCGCAGCTCAGCTACGAGCGGCGACGCACCACGCAGCACGATCCGCCCGTGCTCGTCGCGGACTTCGCTTGCCACCACGACGTCGCCCGGTCGAAGCGACGGGTCCAGGCCGCCGGCCACGCCCGCCACGACCAGCGCTTCGGGTGCCAACTCGGCCAGGCGCGGCAGCCAGCGACGCACGCGCTCCGGCCCCATGCCGCAGCGTTCCACGACCGCGCCCGGCACGCGACCGACCAGCGCCGCGTACTCGGTTCGCAGCGCGGCAACGACAACTAAGCCGGCCATCGCGCTCCTCCTTCCCGCCCCAAGGGCGGGAAGTCGGCACGCACCGCACGTACGGCGCGGGCCGCGTCGCGGCGGCCGGCGCTCTTCGCGCGAGCGCTCATCGCCCGATGGTCACCATCGGCGTAGTCGCCTCCCGCTCGTGGGGTCATCGCTGCCTCGCTAGATAGCGTCCGAGGGCGCTGATCGGGAAGAGCAGGCGGTACATCTCGTAGTTGATGTAGAAGTCGCCGGGGAAGCCGGTTCCTGTGTAGAGGTCCTCGTCCCAGCCACCGTCCTCGCGTTGCGTGCGGACAAGGTACTCGACACCTCGGGTGACCGTCAGCGACTGCTCCTCGGCGGCCAGCAGCGCGAGCAGCGCCCAGGCGGTCTGTGACGCGGTCGAGTCACCGCGCCCGCTCCATGCGGGGTCGACGTACGAGCGCAGGTCCTCGCCCCATCCGCCGTCGGCGTTCTGGTGCTGCTCAAGCCAGCGCACCGCCCGGCGGATCGCCGGAGCGTCCTTCGAGATGCCGGCGGCTACCAGGGCCGGGACCACGGCGCCCGTGCCGTAGATGTAGTTGGCGCCCCAGCGCCCGAACCAGGACCCGTCACGCTCCTGGTTGTCGAGGAGCCACGTGATGCCACGGCGGCTCGCCGGCGTGTCCGCCCTCCCGACATGGGCCAGCATCTCCACAACGTGGGCGGTGACGTCGGCGCTGGGCGGATCGATCACTGCGCCGAAGTCGCAGAACGGCAGCTTGCCGATCAGCTTGCTGACGTTGTCGGCGTCGAACGCGGCCCAGCCGCCGTCCTTCGACTGCATGCCGACCGTCCAGGCAATCCCGCGCTCCATCGCGGCGTCGATGCCCGGCACAGTGCCGTCGCCGACACGGTTCAGCGCGATCACGACCTCGGCGGTGTCGTCGATATCGGGGTAGTTGTCGTTCGCGAACTCGAACGCCCATCCCCCGGGCGCAAGGCCCGGGCGGCGCACCGCCCAGTCGCCGGTAACCGTGATCTCCTCACCGAGCGTCCACTGCGCGGCCCGCACCACCGCGGGGTCGGCGGGCTTGGCGCCCGCGTCGAGCAGGGCGGTGACGGCGAGGCAGGTGTCCCAGACCGGCGACTGGCACGCCTCCATCCAGCGCAGGTCGCCGTCGTAGTTCGTGAAGCCGTCGATCGCGCGTAATCCGGCGACGATCACCGGATGGTCGAGCGAGTACCCCAGCAGGTGCAGCGCCAGGATCGAGTAGACCATCGGCGGCTGGATGCCACCCCATCCGCCGTCGGCCTCCTGCCGGGCGATGATCCACTCGGCAGCCCGCCGGAACGCGTGGCGGCGACCGGGCTTGATCGGTGAGCGGTGGTACGCCTTGAGGACTCGATCGAGCGTGGTGAACGCGCGCGCAGTGAGCCCGGTCTTGGCCGGCGGCGGCGTGGTGCCGCTGCGCAGTTCTGAAACATGGAACGGCAGCGGCCGCACCGGGCGCAGCGTGGCCACCACGGTGATCGCTGCGACGGTCTGCCGCGCCCAGCAGCCCCAGTCGTACAGGTTGAGCGGAACCCACGGCGGCAGTAGGACGAGCTCCGGCGGCATTGCCGGGAGCCGCTCCCACGACCATTCGCCGAACAGCGCCAACCAAACGCGGGTGAACACCCGGGTGGCTTCCAAGCCGCCGTTCGCGAGCACGAACTCGCGCGCCTTGACGAGGTGCGCAGCGTCGAGCGGGTCGCCGGCCAGCCGCAGTGCGACATACGACTCGACCGTCGTGTTGAGGTCTGACGGCCCGCCATGAAACGTGGCCCAGGTGCCGTCGGCGCGCTGCTGCGAGCGGATCCAGCGCGCCGATTGCTCCAGCTCATCAGCGCGCAGGATGCCGAGGAACTGGCGCAGCAGCAGGTCCTCGGCGTCCATCGTGACGTTCGTCTTCAGGTCGCCTTTCCACCAGCCATCGGGATGCTGGCGGGCCTCGAGGTGGACGCGAGCACGGTCGACCGCGACGCGGGCGTCTGCGGCGAGATTGGTCACGTATCAGACCTTTCAGTGATCACGGTCGACAACGTATCGCGCCACCGCGGCGAGGTCGGCGACGACGTGCTGCGGCGCGGGCAGCGCTTCGAGTTGGTCGAGCGCGCGGGACAGATGCGCGTCGGCTTCGCGGGCAGCCCAGTCGATGCCCCCCGCCTCCTCGATGAGTTTGGTGGCAAGAACCACGTCTTCGTCACTGCTCGGCGCGCCGCCGGCGAGCAGGTCGGCCAGCCGGCGTGATGCGTCGGTGCCCGCATTGAGCGCGGCGACCACGGGCGCGGAGCGCTTGCCCGCGCGGACGTCCGACGAGGCTGACTTGCCCGTGACGGCAGGGTCGCCGGTGATACCGAGAATGTCGTCGACGAGCTGGAACGCCATGCCCAGCTCGTGCCCGTACTCGGACAGGGCGGCGACGATGTGGGCCGAGGCGTTGGCCGCCAGCGCTCCGATTGACGCCGAACACGCAAGCAGCGCCGCCGTCTTACCGGCCTCCATGTGCAGCACGTCCGCGACGGAGATCTCGGTAGCGCCTTCGAAGTGCAGGTCGTCGGACTGTCCGCTGATCAGCCGCTGCGTGGCGGCGAGCATCGCCGGCAGCGCACGCCCGCCGCGCTCGCCGTCGCCTGCCAGAACCTCCAGCGCCCGGATGAGCATTGCATTGCCGGCGAGGATCGCCTGACCCTCACCGAAGACGGCCCATCCCGTCGGACGATGGTGCCGCTCGAGGTCGCGGTCCATGACGTCGTCGTGCAGCAATGAGAAGTTGTGGACCAGTTCCACGGCCACTGCTCCGGCAAGTCCGTCGTCGAGCGTCCCGCCCCCGGCCTGCGCAGAGACGACGACGAGCGTCGGCCGCAGCCCCTTGCCGCCGCTGTACCGCACCAGGTTCCCGTCGCGATCGCACCAACCCAGCTGGTACGACGCGATGAGGCGCATCCGGTCGTCCTCGATGCCGCCGACGGCGGCGCGCAGGGCGTGCTGGATCGGCTCGCGCACCCGCGCGAGAACTTGCGGGGCCGGCTTGCTCACGCAGCAACCTCCAGTGCCGGGACATCGAGCACGGCCTCGGCGGCGGTGATGCCACTTCGGACCGCTCCTTCCATCGTGTCGGGCCAGCCTGTCGCCGTCCACGACCCGGCCAACCAGATACCGGAAAGGCCGGTTTGCGGACCCGGGCGAAGGCTCGCCGTACCTGCTGCCTGACGGAACGTGGCTCGCCGCTCACGCGTGACGAATGCGTCGACCACGGTCGCCCGGTCGGCCGCCGGCAGCAGGCGGGCCAGCTCCGCGACGTACCGCTGCTGGATGGACCTGCTCGGCTCGTCGATGATCGCGTCGGCCGCCGAGACGGTGACCGCCAGGTACTGCCCGGAGCGCAGCCCGGACGTGCCCGTGCGGTCGAAAAACCACTGCACCGGGGAGTTCACGGCGGCCGCGAACGGGAGGTCGGTCACCCGCCGGTCGTAGATGACGTGCACATTCACGATCGGCGCGGCGCCGAGCCCCGCGGCGCGCTCGACCGGCGGCGCCGGCGTGATGGCTCGCGCGTCCTGGTGCGGCACCGCGAGCACAATCGCGTCGGCCTGCCAGGTGCGCGTTCCGTCCCGGCCACGGGCACGCACGACGCCCGGTTCGACGGACTCGACGCGGTGCGACAACAGGACCTCGACGCCGGCCTCGTCGAGCGCCCGCCGAGCCGCCGTCCCGTGCACTTCGCCCAGCGGCACTCCCGCGTAGCCGACGTCGCCGGCATCGGCGTGGTCGAGTAACCCGGTACGGAACACCTTGGCCGCCAGGGCAAGCGACGCCTCATCCGGGTCGAGGTTCAAAGTGGCGACCGCGACGATGCCCCACAGCGCGTCGACAATCGCCTGATGCTGGCCGTGCCGGCGCAGGAACTCGCCCAGAGTGCGGGCATCCAGCGACGCATCGGCGGGATCGAGGCGCTTCAGCGCGAGGGCGCCGCGGACGGCGCGCAGCCGGTCGGCCGGGCGCAGCAGCGTGTATCGGGCGAGCGCGCCGGTGAGGTGCGCCGGCGCCGGGACGCCTGGCAGTCTCGAGAGCCGGGCCCGCCGGCCGTCGGCGCGCAGTACCGGGATGTCGAGCCGCCGCTGCAGCATCACGTCCGCCTCGGCGTCGAGGCGGCGCAGCAGCCAGCGGTAGGCGTCGCAGCAACGCAGGAACACATGCTGGCCGTTGTCGATCGACAGCTCACCGCGAGGGAATGAGAACGCCGCCCCGCCCAGCCGCGGACGCCCTTCGACCAGCACGACGGAGCGCCCGGCGTCGGCCAGCCGCAGCGCCGCCGTGATGCCGGCCAATCCCCCACCTACGACGACATCCGTCATGCGCCCCTCCTCCGAATCGCGCAAGAATTCCTCGCCTGAGACGAAGAATTCTTGCCGAATCGGGGGCTCATGCGCGTCCCCGGACGAGCGAAACGACCGCGACACGGAGCTTGTCCCGGGCCGGCAGTGAGGCACGTCCAGCCATGACGATCGCCGGATCGGCGGCGATGCGGGCGAGTAGCTCGTGATAGATGCCCGCCATGGCGGCACAGCAGGCGGCGCTGCGCCGGTCCAAGGTCGGCAGCAGCCCGAGACCCCGGTCGTACCAGCCCCACGCGCGGGCGGCTTCGAACCGAATGAGCTCGGCGAGCCGGCCGTCCTGCGGGTCGAGCGTCCCGTTCGGCAGCGTCGCCAGCGAGACGTCGAACAGGTCCAGGTCACGCTTGGGCAGGTACACCCGGCCTTTGCCGAGGTCCTCGCGGATGTCGCGGAGGATGTTGGTCAGCTGCAGCGCCACGCCCAGGGAGTCGGCCAGTACGGGGTCCGCCTGTGGCGGGTCGAACACGCCGAGGGACAGCCGGCCGATGGAGCCGGCGACACAGCGGCAGTACCCGACGAGCTGATCCAGATCGTCGTAACTTCGGCCCGTGACGTCCATCTCGCAACCGTCGACGAGCTCCCCGAACGCGTCGAGCGGAATGGGCAGCCGCCGCGAAGCGTCGGAAAGTGCCAGGTAGACGGGATCGGCAGAGTGGGCGTCCGGGTCGGTCGCGCCGGCGCGGGCCACCGCGAGCTGGCGCAGCTTTTCCTGCGCGGGCAGGTCGCCGTCGCCGATGTCGTCGATGCGGCGGGCCACGGCGTACACGGCCGACAGGGCGCGCCGCTTCATCGGCGGCAGCAGCCGGATGCCCCAAGAGAAGTTGCGTGCCTGTTCGCGGGTGATCCGCTCGCAGATGTCGTACGCCTCGTCGACGGTACCTATCTCGCCTCCTCCGATCTCGTCGCGCGACCGCTCATCGCCGTCATGTGCGACCGAGCCAGAGCCGGGCCGCCTCACCGGCGGTACGCCCCTTGGACGGTCGAACCGTACGGGCGAGTACGTCGTAGTCGGCCCGGCGCAGGGCGGCAGCGGTAGCCAGCCCGCCGCCGACGAAGCCGGCGACGGCCAGGCGCGGCCAGCCGGAAAGCCGCCGGACCAGGCCGCGCCCAGCCTGGAGCATGCCGAGAGACAGCGCGACGTGGGTGGCCACGGCCTGGCGCACCGCGTCACCGGTCGAGGCGGCGAGTGCATCGTCCATCTCGATACCAGGCACATAGATCCGGCCGGCGCGGGCGTCTTCGCCGACGTCCTGGCAGTGCTCGAGCACCTGAAGCGCGTTGCACACGGAGTCGGAGTCGGCAACGTTGCGCTCGGTAGCCGCGCCGGCGATGTGCAGCACGATGCGGCCGACCGGGGCAGCCGAGTAGTCGCAGTAGTGCAGCAGATCGGCGAAGCTCTCGTAGCGCTTCACCCGCTGGTCGATGCGGTTGGCCTCGATCAGGTCGAGGAACGGTTCGAGCGGCGTGCCGAGGTCCACCAGTGCGCGGAGCGCCTGCACGACCGGCAGCGCCGCGGTACCGGACGGCAGGGAGCGCACGTCCTTGTCTACGGCGTCGAGCAGCGCGAGGCGGTCGCCCGGCGCCTCGTCGCCCACATCGTCGACGAACCGAGCGAACGAATAGGCACGCATGAGCTTGTCGCGCGGATCACGAGGCAGCATGCGCAGCGCGACTGGGAAATTCTCACCGCCGGCCTGGGCGGCCGATGCAGCGGCGAGGCGCTCGAGGATGGCGGTCTGCGACACGTCCGCCGTCATCGTCCGCTCCTCAACCCCGAGATGCCGTCCCGACAGGACGCCACAACAAGCGCTTACGGCGCAACACTATTCCAGGCGGCAATCAGCTAATCTTCGGCCCGTGGCGTCCTTTGATCTCGCGGCGCTCATCGCGCAGCGCGGTGACGAACGGTATGACTTGCAGTCGCGTTACGTGAACCCGCAGCTGTCGCGGATGCTGCACGCGATCGGCTTCGACAAGATCTACACCCGCGCTGAGGGTGCCTACCTGTACGACGACGCGGGCAACGAATACCTCGACATGCTTGCCGGCTTCGGCGTGTTCGCACTCGGCCGGCACCATCCCGTGGTGCGGCAGGCCATCCACGATGTCGTCGACCTGGGCCTCGCCGATCTCACCCAGTTCGACGCTCCTCCGCTCGCCGGACTGCTTGCCGAGAAACTGCTGGCCAAGACCCCGCATCTCGACCGCGTCTACTTCGGCAACAGCGGAACTGAGGCGGTCGAGGCGTCACTGAAGTTCGCGCGCTTCGCCACTCGCCGTAAGCGAATTCTCTATTGCGACCATGCGTTCCATGGCCTCACGACGGGGTCACTGTCGGTGAACGGGGCCAGCGAGTTCCGCAACGGCTTCGACCCGCTGCTCCCCGACGCCCGGATTCCGCTCGGGGACGTGGACGCGCTGCGCCGCGAACTGGCCAAGGGCGACGTCGCCGCGCTGATCGTCGAGCCGGTGCAGGGCAAGGGCGTCGCAGTCTCGCCGCCCGGCTTCCTCGAGTCGGCCGCCGAATTGCTGCATCGGCACAGCGCGCTGCTTATCGCCGACGAAGTGCAGTGCGGCATTGGGCGCACCGGCGAGTTCTGGGCGTACCAGTACGACGGCGTCGAACCCGACCTCGTCGTGACCGCCAAGGCGCTGTCCGGCGGCTACATCCCCGTGGGCGCCTGCCTCGGCCGGGACGAGATCTTCCAGAAGGTGTTCTCGTCCATGGACCGCGTCCTCGTGCACGACTCGACGTTCGGCTCGAACGCGCAGGCGATGGCCGCCGGGCTGGCGACACTGTGTGTTTTCGACGTCGAGGGCATCGTCGAGAACGCCGGCAAGGTAGGCGAGCTGCTGCGGGCCCGCCTCTCCGAAGTAGCCGAGCGCTACGAGATGATCGCCGACGTCCGGGGACGCGGCCTGATGATCGGCATCGAGTTCGGCCGCCCGTCGTCATGGAAGCTGCGCCCGGCCTGGATGGCATTGCAGGCCGCGCGGCGCGGCTTGTTCGCGCAGACCGTCGTCCACGCGTTGTTCCACCAGCACCGGATCCTGACGCAGGTGTCCGGCGACCACCTCGAGGTGATCAAACTGATTCCGGCGCTGAACATCGGCGAGGCGGAGGTCGATCGATTCGTGACCGCGTTCGCGAACGTCATGGAGGAGGCGCACCGGGGCAGCGGCCTGATCTGGGACTTCGGCAAGTCGCTGATCAAGCAAGCCCGCGGCTGATCTGCGTCGGCCCGCACTGATCAGGCCCAGTCACCGCCGGCCGGGCGGCGCCCGAGCGGCGACAGCCGGCCCAGGTGCGCGATCTTGTCCGGGTTGACGAACCCACGGATGGTCTGCACCTCACCCTCGACGACCTCGACGCTGATCAGGCTGATCAGTCCGCCGTCCGCGTCGAAGTACATCGTGCCCGGGTCGCCGTTGATCTCGACGAGACGTGTCGTGATGCCCAGGGCCTTGGCGCGCCGGGCCAGCCCCATGACCACCCGCGCCACGCCCTCGCGTCCGACGACCGGCAGCTTCAGGCCAGCACCCTTCTCGCCGCCGTCACCGTAGAACGCCGCATCGCCGGCGAGTAGCGAGACCAGCCCGTCCATGTCACCGTCCGACGCCGCGGCGAAGAATCGCGCGGCCAGCTCAGCGCGAGCTGCCGTCGATGTCTCGAATCGCGGGCGGTCCTGCTCTACGTGCCGGCGGGCGCGCGCTGCCAATTGGCGGCAGTTCGCCTCGCTCTTGTCGACAATGGCGGACACCTCGGCGTAGTCGTACCCGAACACGTCGTGCAGCAGGAACACTGCCCGTTCGACCGGAGAGAGCCGCTCGAGCACGACCAAGAACGCCATCGACAGCGAGTCGGCGGTTTCCACCGTGTCCGCGGGACTGGCGCCCGGGTCGGTGAGCAGCGGCTCCGGCAGCCACGGGCCGACGTAGCTCTCCCGGCGCGCGCGGGCCGAGCGCAGCGCGTCGATCGCGAGCCTGGTGGTCACGGTCGCGAGGTATGCCTTGGGCGCGACCACATCGTCGGGCGCGGCCCGATACAGCCGTAGGAATGCATCCTGTACGACGTCTTCCGCCTCGCTGACGCTGCCGAGCATCCGGTAGGCGATCGCGAAAGCGTACGGGCGCAGCTCGCGGTACACCTCGTCGAGGCGGTCCATCCGCCCATCGTGTCAGTCAGCTAGTCCGGTGCTGAAGCCCTCGCGGTACGTCGCGTACCGCGGCTTCCAGTCGAGCGCGGCCTTGGCCTTGGCGTTCGAGGCGCCGCGAACCTGCGTCATCATCGACACCGCGACCTCTCCGCCGAGAAGCCTGCCCAACCACACCGGCACGTGCCGGGGCTGCGGCGCGCCGATCGCCCGCGAGTACTCGGGCAGCCAGGTGGCGATCTCGACCGGCTCGTCGTCGCACACGTTGTATATGCCGGGCGCACCCCGCTCGACCGCGGCGACCGTCGCCGAGGCGGCGTCCTCGAGGTGGCAGAACGACCACACACCGCCCCCGTCGCCGACGATCGGGAAGCGTCGTTTGCGCACCAGTTCGGCGATGTCACCGCTGCGGTTCATGTTGCTGCCCGGTCCGTAGAAGCCGCCGTAGCGCAGCGCCACACCATCAAGGGGCGCGCTGGTGACCTGCTGCTCCAGGTACTGGATGGCCTGGAAGCTGCGCCGCTGATTGGCCAGCGGATTCGGATCGAACGGGTCGTCCTCCGTCTTGACGCGGCTGCCGGTGCGCTCAGACGGCCAGCCGGCGAAGCTCTGGGCGATGAACCGACGCGCCCCGCCGGCCTGCGCGGCCGCGAGCAGGTTGTCGGTGCCCTCAGTGCGCAGCCGATTGGTCAGCGCGAATTCCTTGTCGAAGCGCCGGAGGCTCTTCATATTGGTCAGGGCGGTCAGCTGGTGGATCACGACCTCGGGTCGGACGTCTCGCACAGCGGCGATCAGCGCGCCCCGGTCGAATGCGTCCGCGACAACGGGCTCGGCTCCCCGCGACTCGACGCCCACCGCCTTGCTCGCCGACCGAGTCAGCGCACTGACCTCGTAGCCGGCGGCGACCAATTGCGGCAGCAGGTGCTGGCCCAGCGCCCCGGTGCCGCCTGCAACGAAAACCCTCATTTGTTGCTCCTTCCACGGGCTTTACGTGCCGTAGACGGAGCAGCCTCGCGATCTGTGACACTCAGCCGCTGCAGGTCGCGCATGCTCATTGCCGGGCCACTGATCGCGACAGGCCGGCCCGAGCGGGGACGCAGCCCTTCGACGAGCAGATCGAGGTGGCGGTGTGCGAGTTCGTCGTTCTGCTCGCGCAGGAAAGTTCCAGGCAGCGGGCGGGACAACCGAACGGTGAGCAGCCCGATGTCGGCGGACGTGACGTCCTTGCGGAGCGTTCCGGCCCGGTGGGCGGCGGCGACAAGATCGTCCAGCACAGCGCTGCCCTCGTAGCGGACTCGCCGCAGCTGCTCCTCCTCCAGGTCGACGTCGTTGAACAGCGCCGGGATCACCGCCGCGATCCGGATGTCCAGCACCGTGTGCATGTACCGCACGAGGGCGCGGAACGGGTCGCGCTCCTGGTCGAGTGCTGCTCGCGCCTCGTCGACGGTGCGCTGCAATGCGTCGAGCACGACCGCGCGTTGCAGGGCCTGGCGGTCCGGGAAGTGGCGGTACAGCGTCCCGATGCCCGTGCCGGCGCGGCGGGCAACCTCGTCGAGCGGTGCTCGGGAGCCCAACTCGACGAACACATCGCGGGCGGCGTCGAGGAGCCGAGTGCGGTTCTGCCTCGCGTCGGCGCGCAGCGGACGGATCTCCATGGCGCGCGACCTTACCAGTATCCGGAGAGATTCTCTCCAGATAAGTGGAGACATTGTCTCCGGATCGTGTTAGCGTAGGCGCCAGCTCAATCGGAGGAAATTGCTCCGGATGGAGGTTCAGATGACAGCAACGGCTACCGCCTCTGCGACGGTTCTGCGCCGAGACGCGCTGGTGGTGTTCGCGGGCCTGCTAGTCGTGATGTTTCTGGGTGCGCTGGATCAGACGATCATGGCGACTGCGCTGCCGACCATCGCCGGTGACCTGGGCGGGCTGAGCGAGCTCACCTGGGTCGTCACCGTGTACGTGCTCGCCGCCGCCGCGACAACGCCCGTGTGGGGCAAGCTCAGTGATCTGCTAGGCCGGCGGGAGCTGCTTCGCATCGCGTTGGCGATGTTCCTCGTCGCGTCGGCGCTGTCCGGACTCGCGCAGGGCATCGGCGAGCTGATCGCGTTCCGCGCATTGCAGGGTGCCGCCGCGGGCGGCCTGATGACGCTCGCGATGGCCACCGTCGGCGACATCGTCGCCCCGCGCGAGCGCGGCCGTTACCAGGGCTATATCCAGGCGGTGTTCGTCCTGGCTAGCGTCGCCGGCCCGCTGCTCGGCGGCGTTTTCGTCGATCATCTGTCGTGGCGCTGGGTGTTCTACGTCAATGTGCCGATCGGCCTGGCGGCGTTCGGATTGCTGGGCCGCCAGCCCGCTGCGGCCGGTCAATGGCGGGGCGCTCGAATCGATGTGCTCGGAGCCATCCTGCTCGCCGGCGCCGTGAGCGCCGGGCTTCTCGTTACGGTCTGGGGTGGCGATCGCTACGCGTGGGGCTCCGCACAGGTGCTGGCCCTGGTCAGCGCTGCCGTGGCGCTCGCGGCCGGCTTCATCTGGCAGGAACGCCGTGCCGCCGAACCGGTGCTGCCGCTGCGGCTATTTCGCGACCGGGTGTTTGTCGTGGTGAGTGCCGGAGCGTTTCTCGCGACCCTGTCGTTGTTCGCGGCGATCGTGTTCCTGCCGGTGTACCTGCAACTGGTCACCGGCGCTACGGCGACGACGTCCGGCCTGCTGATCCTGCCGATGCTGCTGGCGAGCACGTTCAGCACCGTCGTGTCCGGACGCCTCATGACGCGCGCGGGACGTTACAAGGTCTTCCCGATCATCGGCTTCGCGCTGATGAGCGCGGGGCTGGCATTGCTCGCCACGCTGGACACGTCGGGCGGACGCGGTACTGCGATGGCGTACCTGGCTGTGTTCGGGCTGGGCTTCGGGCTGACGACGCAGGTGCTCATCGTGGCCGTCCAGAACGCCGTCGACCGCCGGGAGCTGGGCACCGCCACCGCGTCGGTCAACCTGTTCCGGGCGCTGGGCGGCTCCGTCGGGGTAGCCGCGTACGGCGCCGTGTTCGCAGCGGGGCTGCGTCACGCGTTGCCGCGGCACCTGCCCGGACCGGCCGCCGGCATCGACGCGCACGGCATTCAGGCCAGCCCGGACCGGATCCGCATGCTGTCCGCGCCGATACGCGATGGCGTCGCCGCATCAGTCGCCGACGCACTGCACGGCGTGTTCCTGGTCGCCACGCCGATCGCGGTCGCCGGCCTGCTCGTCGTCCTATTCCTAAAGGAACGCCCACTACGGAAGGAGATGTCATGACCGACTCGATCACCACGGAGATACTCCAGCTCGGGCACCGCTGGGCGGAGGCCGAGCAGCGTGCCGACGTCGAGACGCTCGATGCGCTTGCCGTCGCCGACTTTGCGCTGGTCGGCCCACTCGGCTTCGTGCTGGACAAGCAGCAGTGGCTGGACAGATATCGCACCGGCGACCTGACCACCTCGTCGCTGACCTGGGACGAGATCACAGTGCGCGGCTACGGTGACGCCGCCGTCGCGATCGGGAGGCACACCCAGCGGGCAAGCTATCGCGGGCAGCCGTCCGACGGGCAATTCCGGGCGACGCACATCGCCGTCCGGACAGGCGATCAGTGGCAACTGGCCGGCATCCAGCTCAGCCCGATCGGTGCCTTCCGGCCGCCGCCAGCAAACTGAGCTGACCGCCGCCCTCCTGTCCCTCTGCCCCGTCCCCCCGCCCTCGAGTTGTCCGTGCGTCGCAGTGTCGGAGTACCGCGACGCACGGACAACTTCGGTATCCACAGGCTTGCCGCTTATCCACAGTTCGCCGGACGGCCTTCCTGCGACAGGAACGGACCGGCAATGTCTTTCGCATGACATCGACGTTGCCGCGCCGAAAGAGGCTGCCACCGCACACGGGCGCCCGGCTGGTGGCCATGCCTGACCGCCTTGCCGGAAGAGGTGGACGAGAAACGGGGCCGGATCCCGGAGGACCCGACCCCGTGTCGCGGAACAGAATCAGCGGTAGTCGTTGTAGCCGTAGTCGTCCAGGGGGACGGCCGGGCCCAGCGTCTGACCGCCGGAGCCGAACCCGTAGTAGTCGTTCTCGTCGTAGCCGGCCATGGAGAACGCGGCTGCGCGCGCCTCCTCGGTCGGGTTGACCTCGACATTGCGGTACCGGGCGATGCCCGTGCCGGCCGGGATCAGCTTGCCGATGATGACGTTCTCCTTGAGCCCGACGAGCTGGTCGGACTTGGCGGAGATCGCGGCATCGGTGAGCACCCGGGTCGTCTCCTGGAAGGAGGCCGCGGACAGCCACGACTCGGTGGCCAGCGACGCCTTGGTGATGCCCATCAGCACCGGACGTCCAGCCGCCGGATCGCCGCCCTCGGCGACAACCCGCCGGTTCTCCGCCTCGAACGCCGAGCGCTCGACCAGCGAACCGGGCAGGAACTCCGTCGACCCCGAGTCGATCACAGTGATGCGCTTGAGCATCTGCCGCACGATCACCTCGATGTGCTTGTCGTGGATCGCCACGCCCTGCGAGCGGTAGACCTCCTGCACCTCCCGCACCAGGTGCTGCTGCACCTCACGCGGGCCCATGATCCGCAGCACGTCGTGCGGGTTCACCGCACCGCTCACCAGCTGCTGGCCCACCTCGACGGTGTCACCCTCGTTGACGAGCAGCCGCGCACGACGGGAGATCGGGTACTCCTTCTCGTCGGTGCCGTCGTCGGGCGTGACGACCACGCGGCGGCCGGCGCCCTTGCCGGTGCCGTCGGACTCCTCGACGCGCACCCGCCCGGCGGCCTCGGTGATCGGGGCGACGCCCTTCGGGACGCGCGCCTCGAACAGCTCGCCCACCCGCGGCAGGCCGTGCGTGATGTCCTCGCCGGCAATACCGCCGGTGTGGAACGTCCGCATCGTGAGCTGGGTGCCCGGCTCGCCGATCGACTGCGCGGCGATGATGCCCACCGCCTCGCCGACGTCGACGAGCTTGCCGGTCGCCAGCGAGCGCCCGTAGCAGGCGGCGCAGGCGCCCAGGGCCGAGTCGCAGGTAAGCACCGAGCGCACCCGCACCTCCGTCACCCCACGGGCGATCAGCTCGTCGATGAGCACGTCGCCCAGGTCGGTGCCCGTCGCGGCCACGGTCTCGCCGTCGACCACGACTTCCTCGGCCAGCAGCCGCGCGTACACCGAGGTCTCGACGTAAGGGTCCTTGACCAGTGCGCCGTCCGGCCCGGGCGCCGCAATGCGTACGATCAGCCCGCGATCGGTCCCGCAGTCGTCCTCGCGCACGATGACGTCCTGCGAAACATCGACCAGCCGCCGGGTCAGGTAACCGGAGTCGGCAGTCCGCAACGCCGTGTCGGCGAGACCCTTGCGTGCGCCGTGCGTGGAGATGAAGTACTCCAGCACGGACAGGCCCTCGCGGAAGTTGGCCTTGATCGGACGCGGGATGATCTCGCCCTTCGGGTTGGCAACCAGGCCGCGCATGCCTGCGATCTGGCGCACCTGCATCATGTTGCCGCGCGCGCCGGAGTTGACCATCACCCAGATGGCGTTGGTCTGCGGGAAGTTGGCCTCCATCTCCTTCGCGACCTCGCTGCTGGCCTTCGTCCAGACCTCGACCAGCTCCTGGCGCCGCTCCTCCGCGGTGATCACGCCGCGCAGGTACTGCTTCTCGATCTTCTCGGCGTCCTTCTCGTACCGCTCGAGGATCTCGGCCTTCTTCGGCGGCGTGACAGCATCCTCGATCGCGATCGTGATGCCCGAGCGGGTCGCCCAGTAGAAGCCGGCTGCCTTCAGCTTGTCCAGCGTCGAGGCGACGTCGACCTTGGAGTAGCGCTCGGCCAGGTCGTTGACGATCTGACCGATCTCCTTCTTCGTCACCTCGTAGTTGACGAAGCGGTAGTCGGACGGCAGCGTCTCGTTGAACAGGCAGCGCCCGAGCGTCGTATCGACGATCAGCGAGTCGCCAGGCTGCCAATCCGCAGGCGGGGTCCACGGCTCCGCCTTGCCGTTGTCGACGCTTGTCACCCCCGGCAGGCGGAGCTTGACCGGCGCCTGCAGGCCCAGCGTCTTCTGGTCGAACGCCATGATCGCCTCGGCCTGGGACGAGAAGACCCGCCCCGCACCGACCTGCTCGTCGCGCTGCGTCGTCAGGTGGTAGAGGCCGATGATCATCTCGTGGCTGGGCATCGTGACGGGCCGGCCGTCGGCCGGCTTGAGGATGTTGTTCGTCGACAGCATCAGGATCCGCGCCTCGGCCTGCGCCTCGGCGGACAGCGGCAGGTGCACCGCCATCTGGTCACCGTCGAAGTCGGCGTTGAACGCCGCACACACGAGCGGGTGGATCTGGATCGCCTTGCCCTCGACCAGTTGCGGCTCGAAGGCCTGGATGCCGAGGCGGTGCAGCGTCGGTGCGCGGTTGAGCAGCACCGGGTGCTCGCTGATCACCTCTTCCAGGACGTCCCACACGACCGGGCGCGCACGCTCGACCATCCGCTTGGCGGACTTGATGTTCTGCGCATGCGACAAGTCGACCAGCCGCTTCATGACGAACGGCTTGAACAGCTCCAGCGCCATGTTCTTGGGCAGGCCGCACTGGTGCAGTTTCAGCTGCGGACCGACCACGATGACCGAGCGGCCGGAGTAGTCGACGCGCTTGCCGAGCAGGTTCTGGCGGAACCGGCCCTGCTTGCCCTTGAGCAGATCGGACAGCGACTTCAGCGGCCGGTTGCCCGGGCCGGTGACGGGACGCCCGCGGCGGCCGTTGTCGAACAACGCGTCCACGGACTCCTGCAGCATCCGCTTCTCGTTGTTGACGATGATCTCGGGGGCACCGAGGTCGATCAGCCGCTTGAGCCGGTTGTTCCGGTTGATGACGCGGCGGTACAGGTCGTTCATGTCGGAGGTCGCGAACCGGCCACCGTCGAGCTGCACCATCGGGCGCAGGTCCGGCGGGATCACCGGCACGCAGTCGAGCACCATGCCCATCGGCGAGTTGCTCGTGTTCAGGAACGACGCGACGACCTTGAGCCGCTTCAGGGCACGCAGCTTCTTCTGCCCGCGCCCGGAGTGAATCGTCTCGCGCAGCGACTCGGCCTCGGCCTCGAGGTCGAAGTTCGCCAGCAGCACCTGCAGCGCCTCGGCGCCCATGCCGCCCTCGAAGTACTCACCGAAGCGATCACGCAGCTCGCGGTAGAGCAGCTCATCGCTGATCAGCTGCTTGACGTCCAGTTTGCGGAAGGTGTCCATCACCTCGTCGAGGCGGTCGATCTCCCGCTGCGCGCGGTCGCGGATCTGGCGCATCTCGCGCTCGCCGCCCTCACGCACCTTGCGCCGCACGTCGCTCTTGGCGCCCTCGGCCTCGAGTTCGGCGAGGTCCGCCTCGAGCTTCTTGGCCCGCGTGTCGATGTCGGCATCGCGCTTCTTCTCGAGCGTCGACTTCTCCGCGCTGACCTCGGCCTCCAGCGTCGGCAGGTCCCGGTGGCGCTCCTCTTCGTTGACCTTGGTGATCAGGTAAGCAGCGAAGTAGATGATCTTCTCGAGATCCTTCGGGGCCAGGTCGAGCAGGTAGCCCAACCGGGACGGCACGCCCTTGAAGTACCAGATGTGCGTGACCGGAGCGGCGAGCTCGATGTGGCCCATCCGCTCACGACGCACCTTGGCCCGGGTGACCTCGACGCCGCACCGCTCACAGATGATGCCCTTGAAGCGGACGCGCTTGTACTTGCCGCAGTAGCACTCCCAGTCACGGGTCGGACCGAAGATCTTCTCGCAGAAGAGCCCGTCCTTTTCCGGCTTGAGGGTGCGGTAGTTGATGGTCTCGGGCTTCTTGACCTCGCCGTGCGACCACTTGCGGATGTCGTCGACTGTGGCCAGGCCGATACGGAGCTCGTCGAACACGTTGACGTCGAGCAAGGTTCCTTCTTCCTAGATCAGACTTCTTCGACCGAGCTGGGCTCGAAGCGACGGGACAGGTCGATGCCGAGCTCTTCGGCGGCGCGGTACACGTCGTCGTCGGAGTCGCGCATTTCGACCGCGACGCCGTCCGACGAGAGCACCTCGACATTCAGGCACAGCGACTGCAGTTCCTTCAGCAGCACCTTGAACGACTCGGGGATACCGGGCTCGGGGATGTTCTCGCCCTTGACGATCGCCTCGTACACCTTGACGCGTCCGAGGATGTCGTCCGACTTGATCGTCAGCAGCTCCTGCAGTGCGTAGGCCGCGCCGTAGGCCTGCATCGCCCAGCACTCCATCTCGCCGAAACGCTGCCCACCGAACTGCGCCTTACCGCCCAGCGGCTGCTGGGTGATCATCGAGTACGGACCGGTCGACCGAGCGTGGATCTTGTCGTCGACCAGGTGCAGCAGCTTGAGGATGTACGTATAGCCGACGCTGATCGGCTCCGGGAACGGCTCACCCGAACGGCCGTCGAACAACATGGTCTTACCGGTGCCGCCGATGAGCTGGTTGCCGTCACGGTTGCTCAGCGTGGAATCGAGCAGGCCGATGATCTCCGACTCCTTGGCGCCGTCGAACACAGGCGTGGCGACCTTCGTGCCGGGAGTGCCGTCGTGCGCGATCTCGTTGAGCCGGCCGGCCCACCCGGGCTTGCCCTTGATGGACCACCCGCTGTGCGCCACCCAGCCCAGGTGCGCCTCCAGCACCTGCCCGACATTCATCCGGCTCGGCACACCGAGCGGGTTGAGCACGATATCGACCGGCGTGCCGTCCTCCAGGAACGGCATGTCCTCCGGCGGCAGGATCTTGGCGATCACGCCCTTGTTGCCGTGGCGGCCGGCGAGCTTGTCGCCGTCTTGGATCTTGCGCTTCTGCGCGATGTAGACCCGGACCAGCTCGTTCACGCCGGGCGCGAGCTCGTCGCCGTCCTCGCGGCTGAACACGCGCACACCGATGACCTTGCCCGCCTCGCCATGCGGCACCTTCAGCGAGGTGTCGCGCACCTCGCGCGCCTTCTCGCCGAAGATCGCGCGCAGCAGCCGCTCCTCCGGGGTCAGCTCGGTCTCGCCCTTCGGGGTGACCTTGCCGACCAGCACGTCGCCCGGCACCACGTCGGCGCCGATGCGGACGATGCCGCGCTCGTCGAGATCGGCGAGCACCTCCTCGGAGACGTTCGGGATGTCCCGGGTGATCTCCTCGGCGCCCAGCTTGGTGTCGCGAGCGTCGACCTCGTGCTCCTCGATGTGGATGCTCGTGAGCACGTCGTCCTGGACGAGGCGCTGGTTGAGGATGATCGCGTCCTCGAAGTTGTGCCCTTCCCACGGCATGTAGGCGACGAGCAGGTTCTTGCCGAGTGCCATCTCACCGCTGTCGGTGGAAGGCCCGTCGGCTACCACCTGGCCCGCCTCGATCCGGTCACCCTCGTTGACGATCGGCTTCTGATTGAAGCTCGTGCCCTGGTTGGAGCGCGCGAACTTCGCCAGCCGGTAGGTGTTGCGGGTGCCGTCGTCGGCCATGACGGTTATGTAGTCGGCCGAGACCTCCTCGACCACGCCGGGCTTGTCGGCGACGACCACGTCGGAGGCGTCGACCGCGGCGCGCAGCTCCATGCCGGTGCCCACCAGCGGCGACTCGCTGCGCAGCAGCGGTACCGCCTGGCGCTGCATGTTCGCACCCATCAGGGCGCGGTTGGCGTCGTCGTGCTCCAGGAACGGGATCATCGCAGAGGCGACCGAGACCATCTGCCGTGGCGAGACGTCCATGTAGTCGACGTCCTCTGCCGGCACCAGGTCGACCTCGTCGCCCTTGCGGCGCACCAGCACGCGGTCCTCGGCGAAGCGACCTTGCGCGTCGAGCACGGCGTCAGCCTGCGCGATGACGTGCTTGTCTTCCTCGTCGGCGGACAGGTACTCGATCTGGTCGACCACCTTGCCGTTGACGACCTTGCGGTACGGCGTCTCGATGAAGCCGAACGCGTTCACCCGCCCGTAGCTGGAAAGAGATCCGATCAGCCCGATGTTCGGGCCTTCCGGCGTCTCGATCGGGCACATCCGGCCGTAATGCGACGGGTGGACGTCGCGGACCTCCATACCCGCCCGGTCGCGGCTCAGCCCGCCCGGGCCCAGCGCGGACAAACGCCGCTTGTGGGTGAGGCCGGCCAGCGGATTCGTCTGGTCCATGAACTGGGACAGCTGGCTCGTCCCGAAGAACTCCTTGATCGACGCGACGACCGGGCGGATGTTGATCAGGGTCTGCGGGGTGATTGCCTCGACGTCCTGGGTGGTCATCCGCTCGCGGACCACGCGCTCCATCCGGGATAGGCCGACCCGGATCTGGTTCTGGATCAGCTCGCCAACGGTGCGCAGCCGCCGGTTCCCGAAGTGGTCGATGTCGTCGAGCTCGTAGCCGTCCTCGCCGGCGTGTAGCCGGATCAGGTACTCGATCGTGGCGACGATGTCGTCCTCGGTGAGCGTGCCCTGCGAGATCGCCGCGTCGAGGCCGAGCTTGCGGTTGACCTTGTAGCGGCCGACCTTGGCGAGGTCATAGCGCTTCGGGTTGAAGAACAGGTTCTCCAGCAGCGCCTGCGCCGACTCCCGCGTAGGCGGCTCGCCCGGACGCAACTTGCGGTAGATGTCGAGCAGCGCCTCGTCCGAGTTGGTGATGTGGTCCTTCTCGAGCGTGGCGAGCAACGTCTCGGACCACCCGAAGTGCTCCCGAATCCGCTCGGTGCTCCAGCCCAGCGCCTTGAGCAGGACAGTCACCGGCTGGCGGCGCTTGCGGTCGATCCGCACCCCGACCGTCTGCCGCTTGTCAACGTCGAACTCGAGCCATGCGCCGCGGCCCGGAATGATCCGCACCGTATAGACGTCGACGTCGGAGGTCTTGTCGAGGGTGCGGTCGAAGTACACACCGGGCGAACGCACGAGCTGGCTGACAACCACACGTTCCGTGCCATTAATAATGAACGTGCCTTTGCGGGTCATCATCGGGAAGTCGCCCATGAACACCGTCTGGCTCTTGATCTCGCCGGTGGTGTTGTTGGTGAACTCCGCGGTGACGAACAGCGGCGCCGCGTAGGTCATGTCCTTGTCCTTGCACTCTTCGATGGACGCCTTGACGTCCTCGAAGCGCGGGTTGGAGAAGGAAAGGCTCATCGAGCCGGAGAAGTCCTCGATCGGGGAAATCTCGCCGAGGATCTCGTCGAGCCCGGACTGCGGGTTCTGGTCCTGCTTGACGCGCTGACGCCACGCGTCGCTGCCGATCAACCAGTCGAATGACTCGGTCTGCAGCGCTAGGAGGTTCGGCACCTCCAGCGGCTCCCGGATCTTTGCGAACGATGTCCGGGGCGGCGCTCCCGGAATTCCTGTCCCATTTGCCTGCGATGTCTTACCGGAGCGGGAGACTGCCAAGACACGTCCTTCCAAGGACTAGGAGGGTGCTGAAGCCTGCGCGGCCACCTGAGCCCACGAGCGCACCACAACGTGGGTCCGCTGGGTAAAGACACCAGTCGGGCCGCAAGAGGGTAGCAGAGGGCAGCGCAACACATCAGTCTAGCGAGTCCAGGCATCCCTAGCAAGGGCAACCTAAACTCGCTGACGCGATCGTATTCGTGGTCGTCGTGCCACGCGGCTCCCGAGTACGCGTCGGAGTGCACTGGGTGCGATCAAAGGGTGCCTCGTGGGGGCGGCCGCGTCAAGCACCCTGGCGTACCCAAACGGTCCAACCGGTGCATCCGGCACGAGGTTTCCCGCCAGAACGCCGGCCCTGGGCCTCGACGCTGCTCATTCCGGGACGTCTCTGTGTGTCGGGCGTCGTGTCGTCATTCGACAAGGACGAGCCGGCCGGACGCGTCTACCCGGCCGAGGTGGCCCGACGACCGCACCTCGGCGCCTTCCAGCAGATCGACGACGTGCACCCGGCCTACTTGTCCGGTGCCGGCGGGCCGGCCGTCGGGACCGAGCACCGCGAGCCGGCAGCCGAACACGGCCCGCCCGACGGTGCCCGGTGCTGCTTGCCAATCCTCCGGCGTCGCTACCGCGAGGACCGGCGACGCAGGCGTGCCGTACCAGGCATAGAGCACGTCGCCGAAGCCGGCCGCAACCGCGGGATCGGGCGCGCCGCAGCTGAGCACCGCACGGACCGCGCCGGTGAGCACCGGCAGCTGCTGCGGCCTTGCCGCCAGCACCGTGCACCCGTGCCGGGCCAGCGCCTCCTGGATCGCCGCCGGCTCAGCGTGGCGGCACAGCACGACCGGGGCGCCGAGCGCGAGCGCGACCACGCAGGGCAGCAGCCCGGCCACGTGCCACAGCGGCGCGGCGACGAGTGTGGCATCGCCGGACCGCAGCGGGACCCGGTCGAGGAACCGGGCCGCGACGTGCGCCGGATCCGCGCGCCAGGGCACACCCCGGCTCACGCCCCTACGAGCCGGGGCCAGCATTACCAGTCCTCCCGGCTCGGCCGGCTGCGGCAGTTCGTGCGGCGGTGCGGCGGCGATCAGCTCGTCGAGAGTGACCGCGTCGTGGCCATCGCCGACCCACGCGACGAAGCGGCTCACGCGGTCCGGCAGCGCCCTGATCAGGTGTGCGAAGTCGTCGTCGTACACCAGCGCCGTGACGCCTTCGTGATGCACGGCCTCGACCAGTTCGGACGCGCCGAGCCCCGTGTCGAGCAGGACGACCTGGGCGCCGAGCTTGCCGGCCGCGACCACCGCGTCGAGCAGCCCGCGATGGTTGCGGCACAGCACACCGACCGCCGAATCCTGGCGCACGCCCTGCCCGCGCCAGGCCCACGCGAGCGCGTTGGACCGGCCGTCGAGTTCGCCGAGCGTCAGTGCGCCGCGGTCGTCGACCACGCCGAGCGCGTCGGGCCAGCGGCGCGCCGCGATCCGGACCGTGCCGGCCAGCGGGCCCCACCGGCGCAGCTCCTGACCGTCCCGCAGTGTCGCGACCGGGTGTGCCAGGCGGAGCAGCCCCGCGCCTTGGAGGATCCGTGCCCCGGAAAGCGCCCACCGAGCGCGCGCAAGCCGGAGCCGAGCACCTGCGACCGTTTTGAGCATGCAAAACTCCCCAACGACAGCCCATAGCGGTCGCAGGTAACTGGGGGTTGATCAACACCGTAGGGCTAGCGCCGCCCGCGATCAAGCTCTCTCCGATTGCGCAAGAATTCCTCGTCTGAGGCGAGCGAATCTTGCTCAATCGGTCGATGACGGCGCGCTGGCCAGCCGGCCGGTGAGCGCAGTAAGGGGCGGCACCGCCAGTTGCGGTGCCGCCCCTTATCGGCGATTACTTGAGGGTGACCGTGGCGCCGGCGCCCTCGAGGGCTGCCTTCGCCTTCTCGGCGGATTCCTTGTTGACCTTCTCGAGAACCGGCTTCGGCGCACCGTCGACGAGCGCCTTGGCCTCGCCCAGGCCGAGGCTCGTCAGGGTACGAACCTCCTTGATGACCTGGATCTTCTTCTCGCCTGCGGCCTCGAGAATGACGTCGAACTCGTCCTGCTCCTCAGCGGCCTCGGCCGGCGCGGCGCCGCCCGGTCCGGCCGGCGCGGCAACGGCCGCCACCGGCGCGGCAGCGGTGACGTCGAAGGTCTCCTCGAACTGCTTCACGAAGTCCGAGAGCTCGAGCAGCGTCATCTCCTTGAACGCGTCGAGCAGCTCGGTGTTGCTGAGCTTTGCCATTGTGGTTTCTCCTTATTCTGCGGGCTCTGCGGTTTCGGTGGGCTGCTGCTTGTCCTCGAGTGCCTTCGCCAGGCGGGCCATCTGCGATAGCGGCGCCTGGAACAGGCTGGCGGCGCGGGTGGGCAGCGCTTTGAGGACACCCGCGACGCTGGCGAGCAGCACCTCGCGGGACTCGAGGTCGGCGATGCGGTTGACCTCGTCGGCGGACAGCGCCTTGCCCTCGAGGATGCCGCCCTTGATCACCAGCATCGGGTTTGCCCTGGCGAAGTCACGTAGGCCCTTGGTTGCGGCGACCGGGTCACCGCTGATGAACGCGATGGCGGTGGGGCCGACGAGAAGCTGGTCGTCGATTGCCACGCCGGCCTCTGCGACTGCGCGCTTGGTCAGCGTGTTCTTGACGACGGCATACGTCGTGTCGCGTCCCAGTGCCCGCCGCAGCTCAGTGAGCTGCTTGACGGACAGGCCGCGATACTCGGTGATCACCGCGGCCGACGAGCTGGTGAACTGCTCGCTGATCTCGGCGACGGCCGCCGTCTTCTCGGCATTCGGCATGCTTCCTCCTCTCCGGATGTCGGGCTGGCCGTTTCGGCATCGGAGACGAGAAGCGCCCCGGCGCAGGGCGCACGGGGCGAGGCGATCGATGTCGCGTCGAACCGTCCAACCTGCGCGGGCCGCTCCGGCGCATCCGGAGACGTTCGGTCACGTGCGCGCACGCGACGACCAGCGGTCTTGGGGTGGGTCGCTATTCAGGGTACGGGGCCACCCACCGGGCCGCCAAATCAGCCGCCCTGTTCACCACCGATCACGCAAGAATTCCCCGCCCTAGGCGAGGAATCCTTGCGCAATCGGGTTAGTGGCCAGGTGCGCTACGGCATGGTCACGCCCGTGATCGTGACTGGATTGTGCTTCGTGTAGTCCAGCTCATCCGATTGCAGCACGCCGGTCGGGGTGAGCACGTCCATTGCCTTGGGCACGGTGGACGGGTTGACCGTGCAGTGCGGGTCGGCGGGGTTCGCCGCCGCGCACACGCCGAACTGGAAGTCCTGGGGCACCGTCTGGAACCCGCGGGCTTGGTCCGGGCTGAATCCGTCCTGGCCGGTCAGCACCACGGTGAACGCCCAGCCGGTGGACGGGGTGCCTCCCAGCGCGGACTTGTCCACGCTGAACGTGATGTAGCGCGAGATCTGATTCGCGCTGATCGTCACTGTGCCGACGGCGCCCGCGTTCGACGCGTCGACGAAGCGCTGCCCGAAGCCCTGCACCTCGATCAGCCTGCTCCACGCATCGGCCGGGTCGATCACGTAGTTGCGCTGCGGGAACGACGCGGCGGTAGACGTCGACGCGGCACCGGGTTCGTGGACGTACACGTCGACCAGTTGAGCGCCCAGCGGGCTGCCGAACGTCGGGGTCAGGTCGCGGGTCTGCACCCGGAACGTCACCGTCGAGCCGGTGTCGTAGACCTGGAAGTCGGTCATGTCGTACGCGCCGGGCTGGAAGTTGGACGACGTCGGGTAGGCGTAGTTGCCCGGGCCGTTGTCGTCGCCGGTCGGGTCGGTGCTGTCGAACAGCTTCGTCCCGACGACCACGTCATTGACGACCGTGCGCACGGCCTGGGCGGTGCCGCCGTCGGGTGCCGTCGACGTGACCACGAGGACGTTGTTGCCGATCCGCGCGGGGATGTCGAAAGCGAACGAGCCGTCACCCGCCGCGGTGGTCGTCGCATGACTCGAGCCGTTCGTCTCGGTGACGTCGGCGACGTCGACCGTCGCGCCGGGCGCCGCTGTCCCGGCCACGTGGATCGGGTCGGTGGCCGCCGTCTGGTCGGGCGGCGACGTGACAGTCAGCGTGGTCGCCTTCTGGCTGTGCGTGATGTAGCGGTCGACGGTCTGGGTGGGCTGCTCGAGGGCCCGCCCCGCGGTGAGGTCGGCCACCAGCCGCGCCTGTGACGCGGCGCCCCAGGTCAGCGGTGCCGCCGACCCGTCGGGCTGGCCGTCGACGAAGCCGATGGACGCCTTCGTGGGATCCGTGCCGAACGGCGAAGCTGGGACGTTAGGCGCATCCCACACCTGCTCAGGAACCAGCCCGACGCCGGAGGACATGGCGTCGATCGCGGCGAGCAGCTGCCCGGCAGTCGCGGAACCTCCGGTGGCCAACTCCTGTTCCGCGCGCTCCGAGGAGAGCACCGGCCAGATGTGCCCGGTCCCCTTGTTCGAGGGCGCCCACGGCTGGCCGTCCGGCGCGCAGTCGTGACCCGATGCGACGACGCAGTCGCCGTAACCGTCGTCGTTGTAGCGCAGCCAGCCGGGACCGTTCGGCGTCTGCTTCTCGATCGTGGCGTCCACGACGGAGAGCGAGTTCAGTACGTCGGGGTCGGTTGCCGGCAGCTCGCCCAGGCGGACGAGCTCGAGGAACCCGGCGTCGATCACGGTGCGCTGGTCGTGATCGACCACGCTGCCGTTGCCGACGTTGTACGAGATTGCCGCATTCGGGTCACCGGTCTTGGAAAGCCTTATGAAGTAAGGCTTATTCGACAGTGGGCCGTTCGTGGTGACCGCCCAGCCCTTGATCGAACGCTGGTAGAGGTCGGCGGTGGCGAACCAGATCCGGGCATCGACCATGTCGCCGCGCTGTTGCGCCATCGTGGCCCCGGCGACGAGCCCGGCGATCTCGGCGGCGATCGTCGACGGTGAGTAGCCGCTCTGCTCCTCCCACCGCTCCGGGCCGGCCGAGGGCCCGTGCGCGATCAGGTAGTTCGCTGCGGCCTGCACATGCGGCCAGAGCGTGTCGTCACCGGCGAGCCCGGATTGGAGCACCATCAGGATCGGGTACGCCACCTCGTCCAGCTGGGTGTTGAAAGAGTCCGGGGCGAGCTTCCCGTTCACCAGTGAGTTTCGCGGCAGGGACCCGTCCGGCAACTGCTGCTTCTCCAGCAGGAAGCGCGTAGCCGCCTGAGCGGTGGCGAGATCACCGTCGGTCAGGAGCGCCGTCCACGCCTCATAGAGGTCGCGTGAGAACACCTCGCGGTATGAGCCGAAGTACGTGTTCGCCGGGTCGCCGGCCGAGACGGCCTGCCCCCAGGGCGATGCCATCGAGGCAACGATCGCACCGGGGAACGTCTTGTCCTCGGACGCCTTCACCACGTTCGCCGACGTGTAGTACTCCTGCGCCGCGGCCTTCTGCTGGTCGTGCGTGAGCCCGGGCAGGTTGCCAGACGGCTCGCGCAGCCCGTCGTCGTAGTTCTTCCAGCCCGCGGCGTACTGACCGCGGATCGAACCGAATGGCGTGTTGAGCGTGGCCCCCGCGGTCGCGACGGCACTCGCCTGGGTCGTGCCGAAGCCCAGCGCCAGCGTGAGGTTCCCGTGCTTGTCGGGGGCGACGCCGGCGGTCTGCTCGACGTTGCCGTTCATCGCCGTGGCGTTCGGCGTCAGCGCGTGGGCAGAGTCGAGTTGGGTCAGGCCGTCGCTCGGCGTTCCGACGAAGCCGCTGGCCTTGGTCGTCAACGGGCCGCGCAGCGCGAGGAACGTCGGCACCGCGTAGTCACGGTTTGCCGCGTTCGTGGCGGTCACCGTGTCGTAGGAGACAAGCGCCCCGGACGGGTCGATGACCGCGTTGTCGGCGCCGCCGTTGCCCGACCCGCCACCGCCGTTCCCGCCGACGGTGGCGTCCATGCGGACGTAGAGGTGGTAGTCCTGTGCGGCCGTGGTGAGCGGCGTGTACTGCGTGCTCATCACCACGCTGTCTCGCGCCGGGTCTGTCAGGTAGGTGGTCGTCAGCTGGTATGCGCCGGACTTCGCCGTGGACGTGACGGTGCACACCATCCCGGTGGAGTCGGCGCTCACCGTGTACGTCGTGTCACGCGACTGGAGGTCGGTGAACGTCGAGCCATCGGTGACGAGGTACTGCAGCGTCTCGATGTTCGTCGTATCGATCGTCGGCGCATACACGTCCGAGAGCACGCCGCCCGCCACCGTGTACCAGATCTTGGAGGTGGTGTTACGCGCCGTACCGAGGCAATCCTTGCGTGCCATGTCGAAGTGGCTCAGCGCGCCGGGGCCGGCCGGAGTATCCGCGTGTGTCGCCGGTGAGAATCCGACGAGTGATCCGGCCACCACGATGGCGGCAACGAGTGCTCGCATGTAGCCCACTCCTTCGCTCGCGTCCTGCGCGATCGAACCATGCGGGAGGGTGCTTAGCTAGAGCCAATCTGGCTTGGCGGCGGGGCCGTTATGTGGACGTCTTCGTTGAAATGGCTCAGTCGCAACTCGACTGACGCGCTCGCCTGCTCGGTCGTGACCTGGTCGGTGACCTTGCGCACCAGACTCTGCCCATCGACCCACAAGTTCAGTGGGATCGAGTCGACGCCGTTGTCAGCAGCCTGTTGCATCTGCTGACCCTGCGTGCCCCGCAGCTGCTGCGCGGCGGCGCGCGTGTCGACCGAGAGGCTGTAATGCATGCACGACACGCCGTCGACCGTCTCCTCGCCGACAAGCTTGAGATTCTGCGCGGCTGAGACCATCACGACGAACTGGTGGACGCCGGACTGGGTCAGCGTCCCTGGGACGTCCTTGGCTAGTGCGGCGACGACCGGGTCCGGGCTGTCAGGGGCGGCGATGACCCACGGTTTGCCGTTCCGGCCACGTTCCACGTAGAGCTTGCTGCCGACGATGATCATGTGCAGGTTGACGGTGTTGCCTTGCAGCCTGGTGGTGTAGCGGGCTTCGAGCGAGACGACGTTGCCTCCGTCGAGCTGCCCGGAGAACGTGCCGGTTTCGTCGACGGGTCCGGCGCTCAGGTGCAGGCTGCCGTGCTCGGACTTCAACTGCGCATTGGCGTGAGCCAACGCCGCCGCAAGCCCGGCAACCGTCGTATACGCCGGGCCGATGCCGTTGCCCTTCGTCGAAGTCGAGCAGCCGGTGGCGACAAGTACCGCGCCGGCAAGCGCCGCGACGCGCGTGCGGTTCATGACGTCCGACCCTAGCGTCGCCCGGCGGGCGGAGTGCGGTGGTGTGCCCGCCCTGTCGAACGGCCAAAATCTATCCCGCCGCGGTGTATCACCCAGCCGGATAGTGCATTCCGTCCTGGTGTGATGGGCGTGCTGGGGGGCCGCCCGTCACCCCTGCTGGGGATCGGTCGCGAGCGTGCAGGGTGCAGCGCAATCGGGGGCACCTGCGCCGGGCACTCGGGACCGATCCCTGCAGTTCTAGTCCGCCGGTCCCTGTCTCTTCGCGCGAGCGCTCATCCGGACCCAGGCGGGATTTACTGACTTACATCCTCGAGCAGATTGCGGGTGCGGTTCGCGTCGACGGAGATGCCGGGGCCCATCGTCGTGGCGAACGTGACCTTCTTCAGGTACTTGCCCTTGGCCGACGAGGGCTTGGCGCGCAGCACCTCGTCGAGTGCGGCCGCGTAGTTCTCGACGAGCTGCTCCGGGGTGAACGACGTCTTGCCGAGGATCAGGTGCAGATTGGACTGCTTGTCCACTCGGAAG
>DATFRC010000018.1:0-2100 GCA_035263725.1 Jatrophihabitantaceae bacterium
GGCCGACGTGCTGACGCTGGACATCCTGTCCGCCCGCGGCCGCACGATCCGGCCCAAGACGCTGAACCAGAAGCGTTACGTCGACGCGATCGACAAGCACACGATCGTGTTCGCGATCGGCCCGGCCGGGACCGGCAAGACCTACTTGGCCATGGCCAAGGCTGTCAAGGCGCTGCAGGCCAAGGAGTTCAACCGGATCATCCTCACCCGGCCAGCGGTCGAGGCGGGCGAGCGCCTCGGCTTCTTGCCCGGGACGCTCTACGAGAAGATCGACCCGTACCTGCGCCCGCTCTACGACGCCCTGCACGACATGATCGACCCCGACTCGATCCCCAAGCTCACCGCCGCGGGCACGATCGAGATAGCCCCGTTGGCGTATATGAGAGGTAGGACGCTCAACGACTCGTTCATCATCCTTGACGAGGCGCAGAACACCTCGCCGGAGCAGATGAAGATGTTCCTGACCCGGCTGGGCTTCGGCTCCAAGATCGTCGTGACCGGCGACGTGACCCAGGTCGACCTGCCGGCCGGGCAGGTCAGCGGCCTGCGGCTGGTACAGGAGATACTCGACGGCGTCGAGGACGTGTACTTCTCGAAGCTGACCAGCCACGACGTGGTCCGGCACAAGCTCGTGGCGGACATCGTGGACGCCTATGAGCGTTATGACGCCCGCCGTACGTCGGCCGGGAACACCGAGCGGATCTCCGGCAGCCGATCTCGTCGCACGGGCAACCGCACCCGCTGAGGACGGCAGATGAGCATCGAGATCGCCAACGAGTCGGGCGTCGCGGTCGACGAGGCGGGCCTGGCGGCGCTGGCCCGGCATGTGCTGGACGGGATGCGGGTGCACCCGCTGGCCGAGCTGTCCGTGCTGCTCGTCGACGAGGCGGCCATGGCCGACCTGCATCAGCGCTGGATCGGCGAGGCGGGCCCGACCGACGTGCTTTCGTTCCCCATGGACGAGATCTGGCCGCCGCCCCCGGGCGGCAGCCAGGCCGATCACGGCGACGGCGACGCCGTGCCAGGGCTGCTCGGCGACGTGGTGCTGTGCCCGCAGGTGGCGATCGAGCAGGCCCGCAAGGCCGCGCACAGCGTGCAGGAAGAACTCGACCTGCTGTGCACGCACGGCATCTTGCACCTGCTCGGATACGACCACGCCGACCCGGAGGAGCACGCGACCATGTTCGGCTTGCAGGACCGGCTGCTCGCCGCGTGGGGCTCGGAACGCGACCCGGGCAGCGAGGGTGACCCCGAGAGCCAGGGGCAGGAGGGCCCCGGCGGGAGGGCCGGCCGGAAGAGTCGGGGTGAGTGAACCGTGGGCTGGCTGCTGGCGGCGGCGCTAGCGCTGACGCTGCTCGTCGGCTGGTGCGCCAGCGCCGAGGCGGCGCTGGCCCGGGTCTCCAGGGCCGGAGCGAAGGAGCTCGGCCGCACGGTGGGCGAGGGCTCGACGCCGCTGCAGATCGTACTGGCCGACGTGGCGCGCTATCTGGCCGTCTTGCTGGTGGCCCGGATCGCGGCCGAGCTCTCCGCCACCGTGCTGGTGCTCGCCGTGCTGCTGCACTGGCTCGGTCACGGCTGGCGGGCCTTCGTGATCACGGCCGCGGTCATGACCGTGGTGATCTACGTGGTGGCGGGCATCGTGCCCAGATCCCTCGGGCAGCGCAGCGCGGTGCGCGTGGCCACCGTCGCGGCGTCGATCCTCTCTCCGGTTACGTGGCTGCTGAGGCCGCTGTCTTGGCTGCTGCTGTATCCCGGCGGCGCCGCGAGCCGTGGCGGGCCGCCGGGATCGGAGGAAGACCTTCGCGGGCTCGTGGACCTGCTGGAACAGCGGCAGGTGATCCAGCCCGACGAGCGAGCGATGATCCACTCGGTGTTCGAGCTCGGCGACACGATCGTGCGCGAGGTGATGGTGCCGCGCACCGACATGGTGTTCGTGGAGCGCGGCAAGACCCTGCGCCAGGCGCTGTCGCTGGCGCTGCGCAGCGGCTTCTCACGGATCCCGGTCATCGGCGAGAACGAGGACGACATCGTCGGGATCGCCTACCTCAAGGACATCGTGACCCGCAGCTACGAGCACCGCGAGGGGGAGTCGGTCGAGAA
>DATFRC010000019.1:0-19142 GCA_035263725.1 Jatrophihabitantaceae bacterium
AAATACTGGTGGAGCTGAGGGGACTCGAACCCCTGACCCCCACACTGCCAGTGTGGTGCGCTACCAGCTGCGCCACAGCCCCAAACCGGCGGTCCAGCCGGACCGACAAGCAATCGTACACACGCCATCGGGGCACCGCAGCGCGCGGCGGACGTGCTCGAAAATGCGCCTCACGCCACGCCGGGACCCCCCGGAATACCGGGGGTTCAGGGCCTTCGCTCATACTGGAGGCTGGTACGTACCCGACGATCAAGGGAGATGTGCGTGAACCGCAAGGAACTCGTGGCTGCCGTGGCTGACGAGGCCTCGCTCGAGCAGAAGACCGTCGACGCGGTCCTACGTGCCCTGCAGGCCACGTTGGAGGACGCCGCTGCCAAGGGTGAGAAGGTCAGCGTGCCGGGTTTCTTCGCGCTGTCTGTCGGCCATAGTGCCGCGCGCGAGGGCCGCAACCCGGCGACCGGGGCAACGATCACGATCCCGGCGCGCAACACGGTCAAGCTCACCGCAGGCAGCACGCTGAAGGACGCTGCTAACCGGTAACCAGCAAGCCCGGCAAGTAGCGAACAGCGGAACCGAAGCCAACCGGACGGGCCGGTCGGCGGGGTAACGATGCCCCGCCGACCGGCCTGAACGCATCAGGGGCTAGGGGTGGACGTCGACGTCGATGTCGAGCCGGACGGCGAGGGTGACGGGGATGTCGACGCCTTGGCGGCCGCCTTCGCCACCGCGGCGTCGAACGATGCCTTGTCGACACTGCCCAGCTTGTTGCCGTTGACCATGACCGTCGGCGTTCCGCTGACCCCGCGCTGAGACGCCTTGTCGGTAATGGCGGCGACGAGCGACTTGTGCTGCTCACCGCTCATGCAGCTCTGGAACGTGGTGAGGTCGTTCCCCTTGATGCCCGCCTGTTTGGCGTAGTCGAGCAGCTGCGTGTTCGATCGACCGTGACTGCCTTCCGCCGGCTGCACCTGCTGCCCACTGCTGTCCTTGCCGTACAGGACGTCGTGGTACTTCACGAAGTCCGCGACGCTGACGTCGGAGGCGCAAAGCGCTGCGTTGGCTGCCCGTGACGAATAGCGGTTGCCGCTCGACGCACTGTCCAGGAACGCCATGGTGTGGTAGCGAGCCTCGATCTGATTCGCCTTGATCTTTGCGGCGATGTCCTGGCCCGTGCTCTGCTCGAACTGCAGGCAGATAGGGCATTGGAAATCCTCGTACACGTCGACCGTGACCGGCGCGTTCGACTTGCCTGCCACCACGCCGTTGGCAACGGACGCGTTAGTTGCGGTGACGTCACCCTGGATCTTCGCGCGGTTCGCCTGCACACCGATTCCGATCACGCTCACCAGCACCACGACGAGACCCAATGCCAGGGTGACATAGCGGGTGCGAATCTCCGCTTCACGGCGGCGCGCCTCGAGCATGGCGTTGTATTTGCGCTGGCCCTGCTCGCTGCGCATGCGCTTCGCCGATGGCATCTCAACCTGGTCGTTGCGGGCCAGGAACTCGTCGATCGAGAATCGGGTTATCGGCCATATCACGAGGTATGCCGACACCGCGATCAGCCCGACGTCGCGAAGGATGTCCAGCGTGTAGTGCGTTGATCCGATCGTCGTCCCACCGCCGCCGAAGCAGCCGCACTCGAGCTTGAGTCCGCGCGCGCTCGCCTGGATCAGCCCGATCAGGAACACGAACAGCAGCAGGCCGGACACGATCGCGGCGGCGCGGGTCACGATGCCCAGGATGAGAAGGACACCGATGCACACCTCGAGCACCGGCAGCCCGTAGCCGATCGCCTTGGACATCCACTCCGGTGTCACGTCATACGCGCGGACGGCCTGCACGAAGCCGCGCGGGTTGCCGAGCTTCGACCAGGCGGCCCAGATCCAGATCCCCCCCAGCACGACCCGGGCGACGGTGCCGACCCAGGGTCGGATCGAGGTCCAGTTCACGAAGACGCCTCCTTGGAGACCAGCGGTAGATCGTGGGCGATCTGGTCCGATTCGTTGTCGCTTTGCAAGTACTTGACGTGTGCGTAGTCGTCAGCACCGTAGAGCAACACGTCCGCGGCGTGCGTCTGGCCCCCATCCTCGGCGAGAACGACGTGGGCAGCGGCCTGCGCGGCATCGATCTGGGCCTGGGTGCCGGTGAGGCCGACGAACTTGGTGGGCAGATCTGTGTCGAAGTGCCGCAGCCACGCGGCAATCACGTGACCGGTGTCGCGCTTGACGTCCGTTGTGACGAAGACCACTTGTGTTTGGGACCGCACCGCGGCCGGCTGCTCGGCAACGGCCTGCGCAATGTCGGCCATCGTCGTCGGGCAGATGTCCGGGCAGTGCGTGTAGCCGAAGTACAACAGCGTCGGGTGTCCGGCGGTCTGACTGAACGAGAATCGCTTGCCGGTCGTGTCGGTGAGCGTGAATGACGGCCGGGGCAGCGGCGGCACGAGCCCGAACCCCTGATACGGGCCCGCCTGCGGCTGGTTGTTCAGGTCGGACGGTTTAGGCTTGGCACCTCCGGACGAGCAGCCAGCCAGCAGGACGAGGGCCAGGAGCAGCACTGCACGCCTCATCGAGGCGGCTCCGCGTTGATCGCGATCACGGGTGCCGAAACGTTGACCGGACCGGCGTTGGCGAAATCCAACTCCAGGTTGACGTACTGCCCGGGCCGTAGCGTCCCGACAAGGTGCTCGATCATTACATGACCTTTACCTGGCTTGAGTGTGACGCTGCTGTGCGCCGGGATGCGCAGCCCGGCTGCCGATTCCTGCATCCCGCCGCTGGCGTCCTCGGTCATTAGCGCCGCGCTCTCCCCCGCACCGGACGCGACGCTGATAAGCGTGTCGTCGGTGCCCGTTGTGTTGTAGACGGTGAAGTAAGCGGCCGCGACATCGGGGGATGCCGGCTCCCGGACGTACGCCCCGCTCACCACGATCGGGTCCGTGGCGGCGCCGCCGAGGCCGCCGCTTACCGCCTGGGGCACGGCGCCACGGATCAGCCCGGCGAAGCCCACGACGGCGACCGCGGCGGCGACGAACGCCGATGGGCGGAGACGGTTCATGTCGTGCGCCGCCTGAGGATCGCCACGGCGAGTGCGACGACCGCAACAGCCAGGGCGACGCTCGCGAGAACCACAGAACCAGTCTCCCTGCTGCCCGAATGCGTGCTCGCCGGCGGGTTCGCCACCGCCAGCTTCAGCGTCGGCGCCGGGTGCTCGGGTTCGACGGTGCTGCCCGGTGCGGGCACGTCGGTCCAGTGCACCTGCGAACCGTCGCTGTAAACCTGGATGGCCTTGAACGTGATCGTGGCAGCCTTGGGCAGCGGTCCCGCGCTCACCACGAACTCGTCGAACTCGCCCGGCTTGATCGCCGTCGCTGCAGTGTCCGTCAGCACCGCTTCGCCGCCCTGCGTCGCGTCCGGCGAGCTGACCGTGACGTGGGCGTACGCGGGCGCGGCCAGCGCGAGCCATGCGGCGACGACCCCAGCAGCGACGACGGGCAGGCGCATCGATTTTGACCCTTTCAGTAAAGGCGGATCTTGGTGTCGGCGACGACGGAGTCGAACTCGGACGTCCGGACTGTGAGAGTGATCGTCCAGCGCCCCGCGGACGGCAGCACGACCCCCGACGCGGAGTACTCGGCGCCGCTGGCACTCAGCGGAATTGTGATCGGGCCCAGTTGCTTGTCGGGCAGCGCGGCGGTGGCGGTCAGTCGCTGCGGTTTCGGGCCGGGCGACAGCGCGACGGTGACGGTCACCGGCCCGTGTCGTCCCGGGTCGAGCGTGACCGTTGCGATGCGACCATCGCCCAGCGCGACGTGCGCCGAGCGCGCTCTGCCCCGATCGGTGGCCAGCGCCGCCTTACCGGGCGGCTCGGCGACCAGCACGGACGTCACCGCGAGCACCGCAACGCCGACGGCAAGCTCGGCGAAAACGCTGCGCCGCAGCCGCGCGACCGGTGTGGCGACGACCTCGACCGGCGGCGGAACGACCTCTACCGGCGTGTCGGTCATTGCGTACGCCACGGTACGGACGTACCGGCGCTGCACGACGACCCGCGAGAGATTGGCCACGGCGAGGATGCAAAGGAAAAGCGCAACCTTGACCAGGACGAGCTGCCCGTACCGCGTGGACACGAGCGCGTCCACGGTGCCGACGCCCAGCCACGCCTGGTATGTGCCACTCACGGCCAGGACGGCCACGCAGCACATCGCGGTGCGCGAGAACACAGGCAAAACCCGGCGCAGTTCGCTCGGCTCACCGCGGGGCAGCACGGCCACCAGCAGGTACGCCAGCCCGCCGAGCCAGGTGGCCATAGCGGCGAGGTGGCCGGCGTAGCTCGTCATCGTCAGCCAGCGTGGATTTTCCGACTCGGCGTGCCCGCTCGCCGCATAGGTCAGCACGATGCCGATGCCCAGCGCGCCGGAGACCTCGGCCAGCCGGCTGCGGTGCGGGTCGCGCAGCTGCGCACCCAGCACCAGGCCCAACGCGCCGAGCAGCAGCAGCCGTGCCGAGTGCGCCGTGCCGTACGTGGTGTGCAGCGTGGCGTCGAGCAGCTGCCAGCTCCCGAGTTGGCCCAGCCCCTCGCCGGCCACGTAGGGACCCTGCACGAGCACCTCGGCCAGCGCGGCCACCGTCGTCGTGGCCCAGCCGCCCCAGGCCAGCGCCCGCGCGCGGCGATCGTCACGTCCCTCCGGCCAGACGGTGAGCAGCAGCCACGCGCCGACGAGCAGAGCCAGGCCGGCGAATGCCAGCCAGCGGACGACGTCGAAGACCACACTTGTCGAACCGTCCACAGTGGACGATGGCGCGGTGCCGGCGGCCAGCGACCCGCTGCCGACGACGAAGCGGATCGCGCCCGCGACGGGGTGGCCGTCGGCCGAAATGACGCGGAAGCTGGCCGTGTAGGTGCCGTCCCCCGGCCCGGACTTGACGGCTACGGCGATCTTCGAGCCGACGCCGTTCGGATGCGACGGCTGCCCCGAGTCCACGCGCCGGCCGGCCTGGTCGACAACGCGCAGGTAGCCCTCGGCGTTGAGGGTCACGGCCTGGTCGAACGTGATCGAGACTTGCGTCGGCGCCGTCTTCAGCCGAGAGCCGTCCACCGGGTCTGAGCCGACGACGGTCGCGTGCGCCCAGGCGGGCGGCGCGGCAATCAGTACCAGGCCGAACACCGCGGCGACGAGCAGCTTCTTCACGCGACCCCTCGCAGGTCGCGCCCGTCGTCCTCGTCGCCCGCCGCGGGAGCGGAACGGCGCTCGGGTGGCAGCGCCCGTTCGGCACGAGCGAGCGCGTACACGAGCGCGAGCCCGGCGAGGATGGCGAGGTGCGTCGCCAGCCGTCCCACGGCGACGGCGCCGCTCGCCACGTCCCTCAGACTGAGCGCCGCCAGCACCCCCACGAAGACCGCGAGCCCGGGCAGCAGCCCGGCGGCGCGTTGGGGACGTATTGCGGTGGCGAGAAACGCAGCGCCGAGTGCGACGTTCCAGGCGGCGTTCTCGTGCGCGGCGTGCACCGACATGGCCATGTCGATGTTGCCGCCGAACAGGGACGGCGCCCCGATGCCGATCTGGGCAGCGCCCACCACTACGAGCGCCAGCCGCAGTAGGCGCCGCCGGCGCAGTACCCGGCGCGCTGGTAGCGCGGCGCCGGCCAAGATGCGCTCTGCCAGGTCGGGAACCTCGGCGGCGCCGAGGCGGGCCTGCCGGGTCACCCGGGTCGCCGCCTCGAGCCATCGGGCACAATCGACGCAGCTCGTGAGGTGATGGTCGAGCACCGTCGCCGACATGCCGATCGGCTCACCGTCCAGGTGCGCCGAGGCGGCCTCGCGGAACCGATCGCACTTCACGCATGTACTAGTCGGCGGAACCGGCGCGCTGGTTCCCGAGGAGTTTCCGTGGACGAGCTGGACCCGATCACCGAGGCGGCGCTTCGCGCCCGTCGCGGGGACGCAGTGTCGGCAGCGGCGTTCGTCCGCGCCACCCAGGCGGATGTGTGGCGGCTCTGTGCACACCTGTCGACCCGGGATAGCGCCGACGACCTCACCCAGGAGACGTACGCGCGGGCGTTCGCGTCGCTGCATCGCTTCGCCGGCCGGTCGTCGGCCCGGACCTGGCTGCTGTCGATCGCCCGGCGGGTGTGCGCCGACGCAGTGCGCGCCGCTGTCCGGGCCCGGTCGCTCGCGCCGCCGGCCCGGGCAGCCACTGATCCGGCAGAGGCGGTGACACTGCGGGCGCTGCTCGGCACGCTGGACAGCAAGCGGCGCGAGGCGTTCGTGCTCACTCAGCTCGTGGGGCTGTCCTATGCGGAGGCAGCCGACGTCTGCGGTTGCCCGGTGGGCACCATCCGCTCGCGGGTGGCGCGCGCCCGCAATGACCTGGTCAGCGCGTTCGGGGGCACAGCCCGGTCCGCCTCAGGCTGAGCCGCGGATTTCCCGGGTGATCTTGCGTTCGGCGATGAACGAGCAGAACGGCACCGTCCCCGCGATCATCACCAAGCCCAGTTTGACGAGGTGCCAGCGGCAGCGCACACCGAGGTCGAGCGCCGTGACGAGGTAGACGATGAACAGGAAGCCGTGTGCGGTACCGATCACCGCGGCCGGGCCGTCTTTGTGCGCCCAAATCTGAAGCGGCACCGCAACGAAAACGAGCAAGACGAGCATCGTGCCGGTCAAGATCGCCATCACCCGGTAGCGCAGCAGCGCACCGCCCACGCGCATGCCGCGCCGGGCGGGGGCTTCAGTGCTCATCCTTGGTCCTGTCGGAAAGTTCAGCGAGGTAGGCGTTGTACGCAGCGAGCTCGGGGTCGGTGGTGTCCGGGCGATCCGTGCGCATGACGTAGCGACGGTATGTCACAGGCGTGGGCGCGACGCGCGCGGGTGGCGGCTTGACGGGCTGGCGGTGCAGTGCGTCTCGCATGACCCGCACCCACATGAACGCCGTGAAGACGGTGAACGCCCACCACTGGAAGGCGTACGCGTAGTTCTGGACCGATCCGTGGTGCACGTGCGCCACGTGCCATTGCCAGCGCCCGAGCAGCACCATCGTCACGCACGCCGCGATGACCAGGACATGCAATGCCAGCCACCGCGGCGCGAGCAGCACCCGCGCACGCCGCATGCCGATGACGGTACGTCACTGCGAGGTTGGCTCGCGCGCAGAGGCTCACGTGCTGAAGATCCGGCCGAGTAGCGGGGGCACATAGTAGGGGCCCTGACCGGCATCGGGGGGAATCCGGTCAGAGCCCTACACCAGTGTGACTCGCCATTGACAAGATCGCACGTATCTGCTGTCTCGCTTCGGCAACGCACTCCGGCGAGTACGGTATGCCCGATTTTGTGATGCGCCAGCATAGAGCCCCCGAAATTCGGGGGCTCTAGCGTGGAGGTGGCGGGAATCGAACCCGCGTCCTCCGTCGCCTCAACAGGGCTTCTCCGGGCGCAGTGTGCGTCGTCTCTACTCGGCCCTACCGGTCGTGCACACGAGCCGGTACGACGGGCCCAGTCGCTGTGGGCTGTCCCGTCCACGCCCGCGACCGGCGAGGACGGTGAGTCACCTGACTGATGCCAGCGGACCGGGCCGGTGACGAGCCCGGGCTGACAGACCCACTATCGCTTAGGCAGCGAGAGCGTAGTCAGCGCGATTGGAATCGGCGCTTATTGGTGTGCGTCGCATGATTAACGAGGTCAGCAACGCGATCCTCGGCCCGCTTCCCCTGCCTCGACGTCCGGAGTCGAGACCTTTCACCCCCTCGGCTTGGTGAGAACCGAGGATACCGTCGACACATTCCCACCAGGTACAACTGACTCATGGTCGAAGTCGCGCGCGAAGTCGAGACGAAATACGACGTTGCGCCCGATTTTGCCGTGCCGACGCTGTCCCGGCCCGGGCGTGAGGACACGATCGACACGGTGCAGCTGACGAGCACCTACCACGACACGAGCGAGCTGGACCTGCTGCGGTATCGGCTGGCCCTGCGGCGCCGCGAGGGCGACGTCGACACCGGATGGCAGCTCAAGGTGCCGGCACGTCGTGGACGCACCGAACTGCGGTGGCCACCTAGCGAGGGTCTGCCGGACGAGCTCGCGGCGCAGCTGCGCCCGTTCATACGCGACCGGACGCTGGCCGAGGCGGTGCGGCTGTCCGTCACACGCGTCCGGCATCGGCTCTGCGACGGCGCCGGCGCGCTGCTGGCGGAGGTCGCCCTCGACGACGTCCGCGCAACCGGTCTCAGCATCGCCGTGAGGGCCCCCCGCTGGTACGAGGCGGAGATCGAACTCGGCCCGGCTGGCCAGGATGCCGTGCTGGCCGAGATCGGCGCGATGCTGACATCTGCCGGTGCGGTGCCCTCGACGAGCCGATCGAAGCTCTCGCGCTCGGTGCTCGGCATCGGCAACGAGGGCGTCGGCACGCCACGTACCTCGGCAGGTGCAGTTCTCGTCGACTACCTCTCCCGGCAAGTCGATGCGGTAGTGGCCGGCCACTTCGCGATCCTGCAGGACACCGACGACGAGGCCGTGCATCGCACCAGGGTCGCCTGCCGTCGCATGCGCAGCACGCTGCGCACGTTCGAGCAGTGCTTCGATGCCGAGCAGGCCGCGGCGCTCGAGGACGAGCTGCGCTGGTATGCCGGGGTGCTCGGCGGCGTCCGCGATGCGCAGGTGCTACGTAGCCGGCTGCTGGCCGCTATCGACGAACTTCCGGCGGATCTCGTTGTCGGCCCGATCACCGAGCAGGTCGACGAGCGGCTGCGCTCCGATCTCGAGCGGCATCGGGCGGAACTGCTCGATGCGATGCGCAGCGACCGCTACGCGGATCTGCTCTCCGAAGCCAGCCGGTGGCGCGACCATCCGCCCTTCACCGCAGCCGCCGGGCGTCCCGCCGAGACGTTGCACGAGGCAATGGACCGCGTCGAGCGCACACTCGGCAAGCGGCTACGCCGGGCGACTAGGCGTTCCGGAACGGACGAGCAGATGCACCGGGCGCGCAAGGCGGGTAAGCGAGTGCGGTACGCCGCTGAGGCAGCGGCCGCCGCGGGCGACGACCCGGCGCATCAGCTGGCCCAGGACATCACCAAGCTGCAGGACCTGCTGGGCGAATTTCAGGACAGCGTCGTGGCGGCACACCTGGCGCGCCGACTGGCCGAGGTCGCTGCGGAGCACGGCGAGGACGGATTCACCTACGGCGTGCTCGTTGCCGAGCAACGCCGGCACGCCGACGAGGCGCGGAATCGAGCGCGCCGCTACCGCTCGTAGCAGCGGCTCCTACTCGGCGCCCTTGGCGCGGCGTCCCATCGCGCGGCGCACTTCCCGGTCGGCGTCGCGGCGGGCGAGATCCTGCCGCTTGTCGTACGAGCGCTTACCTCGTGCGAGCGCGAGTTCGACCTTGACCTTGCCCTCGGAGAAGTACAGCGACAGCGGGACGAGCGTAAGCCCACTCTCCCGCGTCTTGCCGATCAACCGGGTGATCTCGGCGCGGTGCAGTAGCAGCTTGCGGGTGCGCCGCGGCTCATGGTTCGTCCAGCTGCCCTGGGTGTATTCGGGGATGTGTACGTTGCGCAGGAAGATCTCGCCGTCGTCGATCGTCGCGAACCCGTCGACCAGCGAGGCTCGGCCGGCTCGCAGCGACTTCACCTCGGTGCCCGTCAGGGCGATGCCCGCCTCGTACGTGTCGAGGATCGCGTAATCGTGGCGCGCCTTGCGGTTCTGCGCGATGAGCTTCCGGCCGCCCTGCTTGGCGGCCATCACAACCGGACGTAGGCGCGCAGCGTGACGTACGCCGTGACGATCGCGAGCACCACGCCTATGAGGATGGACTCTCCGCTCGCGATGAGCACGTCGTTGATCGAGAGATCAGGCAGCACACCATGGCTTACCGAGTGCCCAAAGATCCCGTTCAGCACATATGTCTTGCTGAACCACAGCGCAGGGATGATGAGCACCCCGCCGATCAGCGCGGTGATCACCGCCTCGAGCACGAACGGTAACTGCGTCATCCATCGCGAGGCGCCCACCAGTCGCATGATGTTCGTTTCGTTGCGCCGCTGGGCGGCCGCTACCTGGATGGTGATCGCCATCAGGAGGATCGCTGCGACCAGGACGAGGAGCGCGAACGCCAGCGCACCGATCCGTGACTTGTCGAAGATGTCAAGAATCGTCTTGAGGCTGGCGTCCTGGTTCTGCACCTGTTCAACGCCTGCGGCCTTGTTGTAGTGCGCCGCTAACGTTACGTAGTCGCGCTTGATGTCCTTGAGCTTTACCGAGATCAGGTTCGGGAAGTCGCTGGGCTGGAGGATGTCGAGGTTGCCCAGCCCGAGGTAGTCCGGGTTGTTCTTGAAGATCTCGTTCTGGCTGACGAAGTGTTCCGACGCGATCAGTGGATCCGCCCGCAGGTGCGTTTCGAGACTGGCACGCTCCTGCGGCGTGAACGGGTGCTTGCACTTCTCGTTCTGTGTCGGCCCGCACAAGAAGATCGAGACGTTCAGCTTGTCCTCGTACTTGCTGCGGAACTTCGCGATCTCTTTTTGGGTCAGTAGCGCGCCGCCGAGGAAGTACAGCGACACGAAGGTGATCATGATCAGGGCGATCGACATCAGGACGTTGCGGCGCAGGCCCTGCCCGACGCCCGACATCACGAAGCTGGCACGCATGACTTCCTTTGGTTCAGCAGCCGCTCAGCGGCCGACGCCGTAGACGCCGCGGGACTGGTCGCGAACGATATGGCCATAGTCGAGTTCGATCACGCGCCGGCGCATCGCGTCGACGATGTTGTTGTCGTGTGTGGCCATCAGCACCGTGGTGCCCGTCCGGTTGATGCGCTCGAGCAGGCTCATGATGCCCTGGCTGGTGTCAGGGTCGAGGTTGCCGGTGGGCTCGTCGGCGAGCAGCACCAGTGGCCGGTTGACGAACGCGCGGGCGATCGCGACACGCTGCTGCTCGCCGCCGGATAGCTCGTGCGGCATCCGCAGCGCCTTACCCTCGAGCCCGACCAGATCGAGCACCTCCGGCACCGAGCGGCGGATGGTGCGCTGCGGCTTGTTGATCACCTCGAGTGCGAAGGCAACGTTGTTGTAGACGTTCTTCTTGGGCAGGAGCCGGAAGTCCTGGAACACACAGCCCATCTTGCGACGCAGCTCCGGAATACGGCGGCGGCGCAGCCGGCCGACGTTGCGCCCGTCGACGAATACCTTGCCGACAGTGGCCAGCTCCTCACGCAGCAGCAACCGCAGTACGGTCGATTTGCCCGAGCCGGACTGGCCGATGAGAAAGACGAACTCGCCCTTGGCGATGTCGATGGTCACATCTTCGATAGCCGGACGGCTGCCCGCCGGGTAGACCTTTGTGACGTGGTCGAGTCGGATCACGCCGGGGAAGTCTACCTAGTGCTCGAAGGCGCACCCTGGCGGCGCCACCGAATGCCCGCTTCGATGAAGTCGTCGATCTCCCCGTCGAGGACGGCTTGCGGGTTGCCGACCTCGTGCTCGGTGCGCAAGTCCTTCACCATCTGGTAGGGGTGCAGCACGTAGCTGCGCATCTGGTTGCCCCAGCTGTTACCGCTGTCCTTGAGGGCATCCAGCTTGGCCTGCTCCTCAACCCTCCGTCGCTCGAGGAGCTTGGCCTGAAGCACGGCCATGGCGCTGGCCCGGTTCTGGATCTGGCTGCGTTCGTTCTGGCAGCTGACCACGATGCCCGTGGGCAGGTGGGTGATCCGGACGGCGGAGTCCGTGGTGTTGACGCCCTGCCCGCCCGGGCCACTGCTGCGGAACACGTCCACCCGGATGTCCTCGTCCGGGATGTCGATGTGATCGGACTGCTCTACAACCGGGAGCACCTCGACGCCGGCGAAGCTGGTCTGGCGACGGCCCTGGTTGTCGAACGGGCTGATGCGCACCAGCCGGTGCGTGCCCTGCTCGACGCTGAGCGTGCCGTACGCGTAGGGCGCCTTGACCTTGAAGGTGGCTGACTTGATGCCCGCTTCCTCGGCATAGGACGTGTCGAGCATCTCGACCGGGTAGCCGTGCCGCTCGGCCCAGCGCAGGTACATGCGCAGCAGCATCTCCGCCCAGTCCGCCGCGTCGACGCCGCCCGCCTCCGAGCGGATCGTCACGAGTGCCTCGCGGGAGTCGTACTCGCCGGAAAGCAGCGTGCGCACCTCGAGCTCGTCTATGCTCTTGCGCAGGGATGTGACCTCGGCTCCTGCCTCGGCCTTCTCCTTTTCGTCGCCCGCGTCCTCGGCAAGGTCCCAGAGCACCCGAGCATCGTCCAGACGCCGCCTCAGGTCCTCGGCCCGACGGATTTCCCCCTGCACCGCCGACAGCCGGCTCGTCACGTGCTGCGCCTTCTCCGGGTCGTCCCACAGGTCGGGTGCGGACGCCTGCTTCTCAAGCTCCGCAGCCTCGGCGCGGAGCTTGCCCAGGTCAAGCACGGCCTCGATGCTGGCCATGGTCGTAGAGAGCTCTTTGAGCTCAGTAGGGACGTCGGTCACGTCCGATCACGGTACCTTCTGGGCCGATCACGCGCTGGTTACGTCGAGCTGCGCACGCAGCGCCTTGGGCGCGACCTGCCGGTAGGCGTCCCGCACGAGCTCGGCGACCTCTGTCCAGTCGGGCTCCCGGTCGATGCGTACACCCAACCAGCCGCGGTGGCCCACGTAGGGCGGCCGGTAGTAGCGGTCCGGATCGTCAGCGAGGTGCGCCTCCTGCGCCCCGGGCGCCGCGGCGCACCAGAAGCCGAGGTGCGCCGCGCCGTGGTGGTGGTCGTCCAGCGTCACGAACAGCGTCTTGTCGCGGACGAAAAAGGCGGGCTCACCGTGACTCGGCCGCTCGGTGACCTCGGGCAGGGCGAGGCACAGCTCGCGCAGCCGCTGGACGGCTAGCTCGTCGGGACGGAGTCGAGCCATCGGATCAACGCGCGCTCGTAGGCGACGGCGAACTCGACAGCGACCGCACCGTACGTGTCGCCGGCCTTCTTCAGCTCGGCGGCCTCCCTCTTGTTCGCGGCAAGCGCGGCCTCGTGTTCCTGCCTCGCCGACTCGACGATCTCGCGGCGCTGCCTGGTCGACAGGTGCTTGCCGAAGCCGAGGCGAAGCACAGCCTGGCTGCGCACCGAGTCACTGCCATTGTGCATGGACGCCCACTGAGCAAACGCCCTTCGCCCTGCTGCGGCAAGGGAATACGGGTGACTGGACCGCGCTCCCTCCTTGCCCGCCTTGATGTAGCCGACGTGCGCAAGCCCTGGTAGCTCGCGGTAGACCTGGCTACGAGTGACCCCACCCTGAGCCGTCAGCCGTCGCGACGCCGCTGCCACGATTTCCCCACCCGTTGCCGGGCCATCGTGCAGCACGCCGAGGATCACGGCGGACGTTGAATTCAGCCCCATTGACGCAGATTCTCAGAAGCGCTCGGCAACTGTCCAGTCGAAGTGGAGATACCTAGAACACCCATACAGGCCACATTCCACATATACCGCCGTTCCGTTGCTCACCGGCCGATGACGGCGGAGCGCGCTGACGCCGTCACAGTGGCTACGACGCCGTCCGTCTTGCCGAACAGCCACCCGAACGCGATCTTCGACCGCCGGCGGCAGGACACGGTGACCTCGGTGCGGTCGTCGTTCAACGACGCACTGAGCCGGATGACCGAGCGCCAGGGATCCCGCGCCAGATATGTGTTCACCGCGGACTGGACGTCGTCGAGCTGCAAGAATCCGCGGCCCGGCGCGCCGCCGACATCCCGGCCGCTCACGAAGTCGACGGAGTTCGCGGCGGCGATCGCCGCGCCGTCGCACACGTCCTGCAGGTCGACTCGCTTGGCGAAGGCGTCCGTGGCCGCGACATAGCCGGCGGCGACCAGCATGACGAGCAACCAGCAGCCCAGGATCAACGGGATCACGGAGCCCCGATCGTCGCGTAACTGCGCGATCATGGCGGCGCTACGGTTCGGAAGTCGTCCACATGGATCAGATAGCGCCCGACGGTGGTGATGCCGTGTCCCGCAAGCAGTGTGGGCACGCCGGGCAGCTGCGTGTGCCGTACGACGCAGACGGCAAACACCGCGCCGGGCGCCAAGGCCGGTGTAACCGACCCGGACCGGCAGGACGCCTCTGCGGGCACGAAGCGCATCTCGGCGTCGTCGGGCAAACCCTGGTCAGCCAGCGCGAGACGCACCGCGGCCCCGGCACGCGCCACCGCGTCCGCCGTCGACTCGCCCGTCGCGAACGCTCGGCCCGCCTCACGCGCCGCCTGCGCGACGCCGACGTTGCTGCGCTGAATTGACGCGACCGCCGTCACGAAGTATGCGATCGGCACGAGAATAATCAGCGCCACGAAGATGAACTCGATCGCGGCGTTGCCCGACTCGCGCCTCACGGTCCACCTTCCTTCAGCACGCGCGCCGTGCCGTCGATCGACAACACCCGCCCCAGCGGAAGGAAGATCGACTTGAGGTGGCCGCCGCAGTGCACGACGGCGAGCGGCAGGCCTGTTACGTCTCGTCCCGGGCTGCCACGACAAGGCAGGTCGTGGGCGATCGTCGCGCCGGAACCTTGGCGCACCAGAGCGTTCGCGTGCTCGCCGCCGGTGCCGTAGTCGACGCCCTGGTTCGCCGCGTACCGCGCGCCGGCCGCCGCGCTCGCCTGCACGATGTTGCGGACGTAGAGGTAGACCGCCAGTTGCAACACGGCGAACACCAGAAAGATCAGCAGCACGGCGATCATGACGAACTCGACGACCGCGGATCCGCGTTCGCCGCCTGGCGCGCTACTTCGTGTTGCCCGTGACCGAGTCGATCGCATTGCTGATCGCATCGACGATCTTCCCCCGGAACACGGCGAAGATCACGACCACCAACCCGGCGGTCATCACGGTCACCATCACCCACCCAGGCACATCGCCGCGCTCCGGGTCCCGTCCTCGCGCCCGCGCATACGCGCCGGCCGTCCAGGCGGCCAACATGTCCAAGGGCACCATCGCTGGGCCCCCTCCCTTCGTTACCTGGTAAGCGATACCAACGTCGAGAGCGCCGGAAAGAGCGCGAACACCACCGTCACCGGCAAGAGCATGAATACGACCGGAAACATCATCGAGATCTCCTTGCGCCCTCCGGCCTCCAGCAGCGCGCGCTTGCCTGCCTCGCGGACGTCCGCCGCCTGCGCACGCAGCACGTCGGCGAGCGGTGTGCCTCGCTCGATCGCCACGACCAAGCCCTGGACGAAGCGCGTGAAGGCTTCGAGGGTCGTCCGCTCGGCGAGGTCTGTGAGCGCCACCGTCAGTGGCGTGCCCGACCGAGCTCGAGCCAAAGCCGCGTCCAGGTCGCGGGCAAGTTCCCCACCGGTGAGCCGGCACACTCGCAACAGCGCGTCCGGCGGCGCCTCACCGGCCACCACTGCCAACGCCAGGAGGTCGGCGACAACAGGGAATTCCGCCAGCATCGCCGCCTCTCGCCGCTGCAACTGACGGGTGAGGTACCAGTCGCGGGACAGCACGCCGGCCAACAGCCCCACCAGCGCCGCACCTGCGGCGAGCACTGGGTCGACGCCGCCGCGTGCGACGCCGATCAGCACGACGAACAGCCCGCAACCCAGCATGCCGATCGCGCCCCACACGACCTGCTCGATACGGAACTCCTCGACGGTGGCCCCAGAGCCCAGCCCGCCAAGACGGCGCCGGACCGATACCGAGCCGCCGACCATCCGGTCGAGGAAGCCCACGGCATCGCCGATCACTGGGCCGAACATCCGGCGCACTACGACGAACGGCACCGCGGTCGCCGTGGGTCGCGCCAGCAGCTTGGACGGCGGAGGGGTGTCGCCGAGGTATGGAGCCACCCTGTCGACCAGCCGAACCGGCCGCATCGGCGGAGCGGCTCGCACCGCAAGCAGCAAGCCCGTTGCGAACAACAGCCCGAGCAGCGCGCCCACTACGACGGAAGTCATCGCAACACCCGTCGCTCTTGAGGCAGCCTGCCGATGCGCAGCATGATGCGGTACGCGAGTAGGCACACCGCCGCACCGATCGCCAGCAGCACGACGCCGCCCGTCGAGTTGTAAGCCTGCAACGTCGTCGACTGGGTGCCGAGCAGCAACAACACGACCCAGGGGGCGGCGACGGCCAGGCGTGCCGCGTTCACCACCCAGCCCTGCCGGGTCTCGAGCTCGGCGCGTGTGCGGCCATCGGAGCGCAGCAGCCCTGACAGTGTGCGCAGCACGGTACCCAGGTCGCTGCCTCCGACCTCCCGGGCAACTCGCATCGTCTCGCAGACGCGGTCGCCCACCGGATCGGCCAGATCATCCTTCAACGCGTCAAGGCACTCCCCGAACCGGCCGCTGGCACGGTAGGCGGCGCTGAAGCGGGCGAAGGCCGGCCGGAGCGGCTCGGGGCCGCGCAACGCCAGCGCGGACAAGCCCTCGGGCAGCGACATACCGGCGCGTACCGCCGAGGCTAGGTTGTCGACCGCCTCGGGCCATAGCTCGCGCAGGGCAACCTGCCGGCGGCGGCGCATCCGCTGCAGCACCATGATCGGCGCGAAGAATCCGAACAACGCGAAGCATGCCGCGACGGCGAGCGTCGCCGTCATCCCCAAGACGATCGCGCCGACGACAACTGCACACAACAGCTGTACAACGAGCAACTGCGCCGGTCCGACACCGTCTACGCCGGCTTGGCGAAGCAGGTCGGTGCAACGCACGATCCACGTCCACGTCGTGGCAGTCCGCCGGCGGGGTGCCCGGGGACCACTGCGCCAGATCAGCAGCAACCCGCAGCCGAACACGAGCCCCAGCAGGGCGCCCACGTCACGCCTCCCCTACCGTGCGGGCGACGATCCGATGCCCGAGTGTCGAGATGAGGTCGATGCCGGCCGCCTCGAACCGCTCCGGATGCGGCGGGTGGCCATCGGCGCGCTCCAGACGTCCGTTCCGCGACGAGAAGATCTCCGACGTCTCGATGACATCGCGCTCGACCCTGCCGGGAACGCCGACGATCTCGCGCACCCGCCGGTGCCCCGCCCCGTCGGAAGCCAGGTGTACCACGACGTCGACGCTGGCGGCGACGGTCGGCACCACGAACGCCGCAGACACGTTCTCACCCGCGAGCAGGGGCAGCGTGCACATCTTGACCAGCGCCTCGCGCGCCGAGTTCGCATGCAGCGTGCACATTCCCGGGATCCCGGAATTAAGCGCGATCAGCAAGTCGAGGCACTCCTCCTGGCGCACCTCGCCGACGATCAGCCGAGAGGGGCGCATACGAAGCGCTTCTTTCACTAGGCGCCGCAACGGAATGTCGCCGGTGCCCTCAAGGTTCGCCTGCCGAGTTTGCATCGATACGACGTCCGGCAGCAGGAGCTGAAGTTCGAAGACCTCCTCGACGGTGACCACCCGCTCGCGGGCCGGGATCGCCCCGCAGAGCGCGTTCAGGAGCGTTGTCTTTCCTGCCTGCGTCCCGCCCGACACGAGAATGTTCAGCCCGGCCGCGACGCAGGCTTCGAGGAAGCGTGCCGCCTGGTCGCTCAGCGACCCGATGGCGACCAGCTCGTCCAGCGAGTGCAGGCCGAGGACGAACTTGCGGATGTTGACCGCCATGTGCTCGCGAGTGATGTGCGGGATGACGACGTGTAATCGCGAACCGTCCGGCAGCATCGCGTCCACGAACGGGTGACTGAGATCCAGGCGGCGGCCGGACTTCCGCAGCATGCGCTCGACCAGCTCGGACACCTGCTCGGCGGTGAGGATCAACGTGGTGAGCTCGGAGCGACCGCGCCGGGCGACGAAGACCCGCCCCGGCTCATTGATCCAGATCTCCTCGATGGACGGATCGTCGAGGAACGGCTGCAGCGGGCCGAATCCTGCGACGGCATCGAGAACCGCGCGTGCCACCTGCGCCGCGTCGCCGAGCGGCGGCAACGCCGAGGTGACGGCCCGGTCGAGGTAATCGGAGATCACGTCGTCGATCAGCCGCCGGACGACGGCAGGCTCGGCAACCGGGTCGATGCCGCGGCGCCGGACGAGCTCGCGAACCTCGCCCTCGACGATCGCCAATCCCGTTGTCACACGCCTCTCCCAGATGGGCGCTTACGTCCCGGAGAGCGTAGTGCGTCCGCGTACCTGGGGGATGCGATGGGTACGCGCTGTGGACGAGGCCGAACGAAAGTCCCTCGCAGGGCGCCCGCGGCATCAGGAACAGTGGTAGGGGTGACCATCACGGCGCCGGCAGGGACCCGGCAGCGGGCCCGGGCCGCTGTCGCGGTCACGTTCGCCGCGAACGGGATGCTGTTCGGGTCGTGGGTGCCGCGGATCCCGGAGATCAAGCACAACCTGCACCTGTCGTCGGCGGCGCTGGGCTTTGCGCTGCTGGCGCCCGCCGTCGGCTCGGTGTTGTCCATGAGGCTGTACGGGCGGGCCAGCGCGCGCTACGGCAGCGCCCGGCTGACCCGCATCAGTCTGGTGCTGTTCTGCGCCTTGGGCTGGCTGCCCGGCCTGGCCGGCAACCTGCCGTCGCTGTGGCTCACGCTGTTCATCTGGGGCGGCGCGATCGGCGGGTTCGACGTGGTGATGAACGCGCAGGGCGTCACAGTCGAGCAGGCCTACGGGCGCCCGGTGCTGTCCGGCTTCCACGCGGCGTGGAGCGTCGGCTCGCTCATCGGCGCGCTCATCGGCGGCGCCTGCGCAGGCGCGCACGTGCCGATCGCCGCACAGCAGGCCGCGCTTGCCGCTGTGCTGTTGGTCGTCGTGCTGCTCGCGAGCCGGGCGTACCTGCCGGACCCGCCGCACCACGCCGAGGTCACGCAGCCCGGCCGGCGCGGCCTGCCCGAACTGCGACTCCTCCTCCTCGGCGTCGCCGCGCTGTTCGCGCTGATGAGCGAAGGCGCTGTCGCCGACTGGAGCGGCGTGCTGCTGCGTGACAATCTGCACGCCAGCCCCGCTCAGGTCGGCCTCGCGTACGCCGCGTTCAGCGCAACGATGACGGGTGGACGGTTCGTCGGCGATCGCCTGGTGCACAGGCTGGGGCGGGTCCGCTCGATCACGGTGCTCACGGCCATCGGCGCAGCCGGCCTCGCTGCCGGGATGGCGTTCCATTCGCTGCCGGGGGCCGTGATCGGCTTCGCGCTCCTCGGCGTCGGGCTGTCGGTCATGGTGCCGGTGCTGTTCAGCACGGC
>DATFRC010000020.1:0-4948 GCA_035263725.1 Jatrophihabitantaceae bacterium
GGAGTCCGTCGGGCTGCGCACGACGCAGCTGCGCGACGTCAACGGCACCGTCTGGTACGTCCGCAACGGCGAGGTCATGCGTGTCGGTAACAAGACCCAGGGCTACGCCCAGGTCGTCATCGACGTGCCTATCAGCGCCACAACCGATCTCCAGGCGGCCTCGGGCGCAATGCTCGACGTCGCGCGGCAGCTGCACGACGACGAGGACTGGAAAGACGTCTTCCTCGGCGACCCGGAGGTGCAGGGCGTCGAGCAGCTGACCCGCGAGGAGACGGTGATCCGCCTGAGCGTGCGAGTTCGCCCGCTCGAACAGTGGCGCACCGCGCGCGAACTGCGCCGGCGCATCCGGGAACGGCTCGACCGACTGGACATCCCCGCCGGCGAGCCCAAGGAACCATCGTGACCGACTACCTGATCAGGACCTCAGGTCATTGACCGCGTCGAGCACCGTGCGGTGCAGCGTCGGATACACGTAGTGCATCGAGGCGAGTGTCGAGGTCGGCACCGCAGCGTGGACGGCGAGCGTCAGCAGGCTGATGATCTCCCCGCCGTGCGGGCTCACTACGGTGGCCCCGACAAGCATCCCGCGCTCAGCGTCCTCGACGAGCTTGACCAGACCGTCGTTGTCGGTCCCGTAGATCCACCCCCGCGTGGACGACGCGATCTGCGCCGTACCGGTGCGTACGGTGATGCCCTGCTCCAGGGCCTCTGCCTCGGTCAAACCGACACGCCCCACCTCGGGATCGCTGTACGTGACCCAGGCCAGTCCGCGGTAGCCGCCGAACGGATCGTGGCGTTCCAGCAGCCGACCGATGAGCACGCGTGCTTGCCATACCGCGACGTGGGTGAAGGCGCCACGGCCTGTCGAATCGCCTATGCAGTAAAGCCCGTCGATCGGCGCACCGTTGTGCATCACCCGCATGGCGTCGTCGACGTCGAGGGTACGGGCGGCGCCGTCCAGGCCGAGGGTGTCCAGCCGCAGGTCGAGCACGTTGGAACGCCGGCCGACTGCGACCAGTAGCTTGTCGCCGACGAGGGTGCTGCCGTCGTCCAGAGCGAGCGCTACGCCGTCGCCAGCCGGATCGGCCCGCACCGCCTTCACGTCGGTGCGCACGTCGGCGCCCTCGCGGCGCAGCACATCGGCGACGGTGTCCGATGCCTCGGGTTCCTCTTTGCTGAGGATGCGCTCACCCGACTCGACGATGCTGACCTTCGTGCCGAACCGGCCGAGCGCCTGCCCGATCTCGATTCCGATTGGTCCACCGCCGAGTACAACCATGCTGGCCGGTGCCGCTTGGGCCCGCACCACTTCCCGGTTCGTCCAGACCGGACCGTCGACGCTGCGCTCCAAGTCGGACAGCCCGTCGATCGGTGGCAAGGCCGGGGCGGTACCGACGGCAACGACGACTCGTGGGGCGACGTAGCGTGAGCCTGCCACCTCTACAGCAAGCCTGCCGTCGGAGGTGCGACCGTCGAACCGAGCGGCGCCACGCACAAACATCCCGCCGAGGCGTTCGAGCCGCTCCACGGCCACCCGGTCGTCCCAGTCGTCGGTGGCTTCGTCGCGGATGCGCCGGTACACCTTGCCGTATTCCGGGCTCACCTCGGCACTGCCGGCGAGATCGTTCACCCACCGCGCATCGGCGAGCAGCTCGGCGCCGCGGATGATCATCTTGGACGGGATGCAGCCGTAGTACGGGCACTCGCCGCCGACCAGGTGCGAATCGACTCCGAGCACGGACCACCCGGCCTCGGCCATTCGCTCGGCAATCTCTTCACCACCCGGTCCGAGTCCCAGCACGATGAGATCGACGTCAGTCATGCCTGGGACAATAGGCGGGTGCGCGCGCAAGAACACCACACCTCCGTCTTCGAAGCGATTGGCGGCGAGCCGACGTTCACCCGGCTCGTCGACGCCTTCTACTCCGGCGTGGCCGCTGATCCGGTGCTGCGCGCGATATACCCCGAGGACGACCTGGGCCCGGCCGCACAACGGCTGCGGCTGTTCCTCATCCAGTACTGGGGCGGCCCGACCACGTATTCAGACACCCGCGGTCATCCCCGGCTGCGGATGCGCCATGCGCCGTTCGCGGTCAACGTCGCCGCGCGGGATGCCTGGCTGCGGCACATGCGAGCGGCCCTCGACACGCTGGAATTGCCGGCCGAGTACGACGCAATGCTCTGGGACTACTTCACCCGGGCGGCCGAGTCGCTTCGCAATACCCCGGGCTGACCGCTTGCGCAGGCCCACCAGGCAGAATTGGTCAGGTGACTTCTGAGCGGGCGTGGTGGCACAACGCCGTCTTCTACCAGATCTATCCGCGCAGTTTCGCCGACGGCAATGGCGACGGCACCGGCGACCTGATCGGCGCACGCGAACGGCTCGACTATCTCGTCGAGCTGGGGGTGGATGCCATCTGGCTGTCGCCGTTCTACCGCTCCCCCATGGCCGACGGCGGCTATGACGTATCCGACCCGCTCGACGTCGACCCGAGGTTCGGCGCGCTTGCCGACTTCGATGCGCTGATGGCGGCGGCTCGGGAACGGCGGGTGCGAGTGACCGTGGACATCGTGCCGAACCACTTCTCCGATCAGCACCCGTGGTTCCAGGCCGCACTCGCCGCACCGCCCGGCAGCCCCGAGCGCGCCCGGTTCATCTTCCGGGACGGGCGCGGCACCAGCGGCGAACTGCCGCCGAACAACTGGCCTTCGGTCTTCGGCGGCCCCGCATGGGTGCAGGTTCCGGACGGGCAGTGGTACCTGCACCTGTTCGCCAAGGAGCAGCCGGACCTGAACTGGGAGAACCCCGAGGTAGTCTCCGAATTCGACCGCATCCTGCGCTTCTGGCTCGACCGTGGGGTGGACGGGTTCCGCATCGACGTCGCCCACGGCATGGCGAAGCCGGCCGGGCTGCCGGATGTGGACCTGGCCAAGATCCTGCCGCGCGGCGACTCGCCGACTCCCTCGCCGAACGACATTCGCTGGGACCGCGACGCCGTTCACGACTATCTGCGCGGTTTCCGGCGCGTGCTCGACTCCTACCCGGGTGATCGCATGGCAGTCGGCGAGGTGTGGGTGGCCGACGATGCGCGGCTAGCCCGCTATGCGCGCCCCGGGGAGCTGAACCTCACGTTCAACTTCACCCTGCTCGAAGCGCCGTGGGGCGAGGAGACGCTGCGCAGCGCGATCAACAGCTCCATGTCGGCGATGGCCGACGTGGGTGCGCCGTGCACCTGGGTGTTGTCCAACCACGATGTGGTGCGACACGTGACCCGCTACGGCGGTGGTCCGACCGGCCACGCCCGGGGGCGGGCCGCCGCGCTGCTGCAGCTGTCGCTGCCCGGCGCGGTGTACATCTACGAGGGTGACGAGCTCGGCCTGCCGAACGTCGAACTGCCCGACGCGGCATTGCGGGACCCGACATGGGAGCGCAGCGGGCACACCGTCCGGGGCCGTGACGGAGAGCGGGTGCCGATGCCGTGGAGCGGCGTCGCACCCCCGTACGGCTTCACGACGGGGACGTCGACGTGGTTGCCGATGCCGGACGACTGGGCGTCGCTCACCGTCGAGGCAGAGTCGGCCGATCCGGACTCGACGCTGGCCCTCTATCAGCAGGCGCTGGCGCTGCGTCGCAAGACAGCCGACCTGCGCGGCGACGAGTTCACGTGGCTCGACAGCCCGCCCGGATGCCTCATGTACCGGCGCGGAGCCGGCCTGGTCGTGGCGCTCAACGCCGGCGACCAGTCCGTGCCGCTACCGGCAGGCGATCTGGTCCTCGCATCCGGGCCGATTCCCGACGGGACACTGCCTCCCGACACAGCGGTGTGGATCCGCGGCTGACGCAACGGCCCGCCGAAGCCGGCGATTCAGGAAACGATGCCGAGCGCCATGCCTGGCAGCTCGGCGTAGACCGAGCCGTATTCGGCGGCCAGTCGAGACCAGCGCCCGCACACGTCGACCGCGGCGTAGGAGCCGCGCGGCAGGAATCCCATCCGGGTCACAGCGCTCATCGCGCGCAGCGTGATCTCGGCGTGCAGGCCGCCCTCGGTGGAGCTGAGCACGATTGAGTCGAGCAACGCATCGGCGACCTCGGCCCGCGGCTGGGAACCCGGCACGCCTTCGCGTGCCGCCGCTTGCCGAAATGTGGCCGCCCCCTTGCGGACCACATCCCGGATGACCTCATCGGGAACCGTCTCGATGCGCCGCCACCCGACGGCCGGCGGCAGCGCCCCACGCCATTCCATGTCACGCCGCCGTGGTGGTTCGGCTATCTCGCCGTCGAGCCAGCTGAGGAGCTCGTCGGCGCGCACTACCCACTCGAGTCGCGCTCCGGCCCGGTCAATGCTGACCGTCCGGCCCACGAGAACCCCGAACGGCAAGCGGGCATACGCCGCGGCGACCGTGCCTCCGAGCCGGATCCGCAGTAATCCCCGGGGATCGAGCGTGACGAGCCGCCTGGCCAGTGGTGCGATACCAGCGACCTGCGCAGCGACGTCGGCGAGCTGCCCGGGCTGGACATCGGCGTCACCGGACCGGTTCGTCACGCTCGCTCCGTGGCGGGCTCGTCCACATACCGCGCGAGCACGGCGCGCTCGTCCGGGGTGATGCGCCGCGGGCGATCGGAGTCGAAGTCGAAGGTCACCAGTGTCGTCGACGCCGTGGCCGCCAGGGTGTCACCGTCATACACGTCATAGAGCACACGGAACGACGCGGCCCTGACCTGGTCGACCCACAGCTCAAGTCGCAGCGGCTCGGGATGGTAGACGACCGGGCGCAGGTAGGTGATCTCGTGATGCTTCACGACCGTGCCTGCCGAGAACGACGCGTCGTAGCGGTCGAAGAACATCGACACCCGGGCCTGCTCCAGGTATGCCAGGTACGCCGTGTTGTTGACGTGCCCGTACGCGTCCATGTCGGACCAACGCATTGCGCACCTCGCGACGAACCG
>DATFRC010000021.1:0-66487 GCA_035263725.1 Jatrophihabitantaceae bacterium
ACCGTGAACATGCGCGACTACAGCCAAGCCGACTTCGACGCAATCGCCGACCAACTCAACGGCCGCCCTCGACAAACCCTCGGCTTCAAGACACCATCCGAAGCACTAGCCGAAGTGTTGCGTTGACCGCCTGAACTCGCACCGATGTGCGCGCGTTCCTGAGTCGTTTAGCAGGGCGCGGGTCAGCCGAAGTCGTTGGGTCGGGCGGCGTGCCGCCTCGTCCTTATTGGTCTGACGGGTGGTCGCCGGCCGGCCAGGGTGTGTTCATGAGACGGTCACCTTGATCTCGAAAGCTAGCGGGCGTGATCGAGATTCCCAGCGGCAGCGAGTATCAGGTAGCTACGCAATGGTTCATCGAACCGGTCGGACAAAACTTCACCGGCTGGGACGCCCAAGGGTGGGACGCGTCGACCCTGATACTGCACGCGATGTATGAACTTAAGAGCGGCGCCGATGCCGAGGACGCAGAGCGCGGGCACACGTTGGAACATCTTGAGTTATCGAGTCCTTCCATCGCCGGAGTGACCGGCTATGCCGGCGGGTATCTCGCCGCACCCGGCCACGGATGGCACCGGCTGGGCTGGTCAGAATTCGCGCGCCGATTCCCAGGGGCACTGTTTCCGGAGCCGCGATACCTGATACCGAGCCATGCGTGGTTCTACATGTCCGAGATGCCAGAAACGATCATGCCACCATCCGAAGGGTCTTTGGATGAGGCGAGTTTCAACGCGCTACTGCCGATCCTCATGGCTCACAGCCCGGAGGGGGCTGACACCGAATGCCTTGCGCTGTACGCGGAGCTGCTCAACATGGGCCGACCCGCCCGGTTGTTCAGGGGCCGCTTAGGCTCGATCCCGGACCTGCTCCACGGCGAGGATCGGATGATCTGCACGCCCAACAACTTCTGGCCGGCCGACCGAAGCTGGTTCGTTTGGACCGACTGGGACCTCTGGGCCACACGGGTAAGCGGCGATCAGGCGTTGATTCGGGACATGAGGGGTCATCCTGATCTTGAGCTCCACGAGGAAGGCCAGCCACTGTCCCGCGAGTAGGGGCCATGGTTCGACATCCGCTTCTGCCGCTGGTCGCGCATTGCTCACACCGCTGGGTGATGTCATTTGCGACCCCATTTCTCGTCTACGTAGCCGTGGCCGGTCTGTGCGCGGAGACACGGCACGCACGGGGTTGCCGCGCCGTGCAACCAGGACACCACCGGGCCGGCGTGGGGCCACGTGACGCGGCCGCAGGACGGGCACTCCCACAGGCTCGGGTCAGGCGGCGGCAAAGGTGGCACATCCAAGCCACCCCACTCCAGGCCCTTCGACTCGATCATCCAGCGTGAGAACGCCAACGTCGCGCGATGAAACATCGTCTCTATCTCGCGGGACGACACGCCGGCCTCGGCCAGCCACGCCTGGTACAGATCGCCGTACGCCCGTCGCGCTGCCGAAGGCTAGTACACGGCTGTCCCGTCAACGCTATGCGGCGCGCAACATCCCTAGGACGGTACGTAGGCGTAGGTCGACGAGCCGGGCCAGCCGGACGGCGACAAGTACCGTGATGACGGCCGGTACGAGGCCGGAGATCAGCATGCCGGTCCGGGGCCCCAGGTGCTCGTCCAGCCATCCGACCAGCGGCCCTCCGATCGCCCCGCTGCCGATGAACACCATCAGGTACACGCTCATGACGCGCCCGCGGATCGAGTCGTCGGCGGCGAGTTGCACGGTCGAGTTCGCCGACGTGTAGAGCAGCAGCGTGGCCCCGCCGACCCCGACGAGTACCGAGCTGTACGCCCACTCCGAGGGCGCCAGCGCGGCGATCATGTACAGCGTCGCCAGCGTGCCGGCGATCGCGACGAGCGCTCGCAGCCGCGTGCGCGACCGGCCGGCCGAGATCAGCGCGCCGGTGACGGAGCCGACGGCCAGCACCGAGGTGAGCAGCCCGTACCCGCTCGCGCCTATGTCGAACACCGAGCGCGCGTACGCGGCGAGCGTCACCGGCAGGTTCACGGTGAACAGCCCGAACACGCCCACCAGCACGGTCGGCCACAACACGTCAGGCCGACTTGCGACGTAGCGCAGCCCGTCACGAATCCGCGTGCCGTCGCCGGTCGCCGGCGCCGCGTGCAGCTCACTGCCGCGCATCAATAGCAGGGCCGCCGTTGACGCCGAGTACGACGCGGCGTTGAGCGCGAAGGCGTACCCGGAGCCGACCACGTTGATCAGCACGCCACTGATCGCCGGGCCGATCAGCGCCCCGAGCTGGAACACCGTGGCGTTGATGCTCACCGCGTTGCGCAGGTGCTCCTGGCCGACCATCTCGTTGACGAACGACTGTCGCGTCGGGTTGTCGACGGCCACCACGGTGCCTAGTCCGAACGCGACGAGGTACACGTGCCAGACCTGCACGTGATGACCGAGCGTCAAGATCGCCAGCGTTGCGGCCATCGAGGCCATGCCGGCTTGCGTGAAGAGCAGCACGCGTCGCTTGGGATACCGGTCGGCGATGACCCCACCGGCGAGGCCGAACACCAGCGTCGGCAGGAATTGCAGGGCGGTGGTGACGCCGACCGCCGTGGCGCTTCCTGTGATGCTCAGGACCAGCCAGTCTTGGGCGATGCGCTGCACCCAGGCACCGGTGTTGGAGACGATCTGCCCACTGGCGAAGAGTCTGAAGTTGTGGGTGTGTAGGGAGCGGAACGTGGATCTCTTCAGGTCGGCCGGGGCGCTCAACGATCATCCAAACTAGTTTCGTGCGGGTTCACCGGCTTCCATCTTTGTCGCCCTCGGATCATTCTCCAACCGAATTGATCGAATGACTGTAATAGCATTTTGCTATGACCCTTGATCCGGACCTGTTGCGGTCGTTCCTCGCCGTGGCCCAGTCGCTGAGTTTCACGCAGGCCGCGCAGCGGCTCGGAGTGCGGCAACCGACGGTGAGCCAGCACGTCCGCAAGCTCGAGGAGGCGGTGGGGCGCCCGCTGTTCATCCGGGACACGCGGTCGGTCGCGCTCACCGCCGACGGCGAGGCGATGGCCGGCTTCGCCCGCACGATCCTCGCGGCACACGAGCAGGCGGCGGGCTATTTCTCGGGATCCGGGTTGCGCGGACGGCTGCGTTTCGGTGTCTCGGACGACCTCGCGCTCACCCCGCTGCCTCGGATCCTCCGTGATTTCCGGCAGCTGTACCCGCGTATCGACTTGGAGCTGACCGTGGCCCAGAGCGGGGCGCTGCACCGCCGGCTGGCGTCGGGGCATCTCGACGTCGCCTTCGTAAAGCACGATGTGGGCGATGGCGGGGGACGGCTGGTGCGCCGCGACCGGCTGGTGTGGGCGGCGGTGCAGGGGCTGCGGCTTTCCGCCGAGCGGCCGATGCCGCTGGTGGTTTACCAGGCGCCGAGCCTGTCGCGCTCACGCGCCGTCGCGGCCCTCGAGCGGGCCGGCCGTCCGTACCGGATTACGTGTACTGTGCGCGGCGTCAACGGCATTGTGGCCGCGGCCCGGGCAGGCCTGGGCGTGGCGATCTTCGCACGCAGCCTGACGCCGGACGACCTTGTCGAGCTCCCCGGCGGCGCCGACCTCCCCGACCTCGGCGAGATCGACTTCGTGCTGCTTACCAACCCCCGGGCAGCCACCGAGCCGGCCGAGGCGCTTACGACGGCGATCCTGAGCAGTAATGCGGTTAAGAGACCGTGACTGTTTCCGATTGAGCAACATCTGCCCGCCTCAGGCGAGCGATTGTTGCTCAATCGGAGCGGTTACCCGAATCGGCCGCTGATGTAGCCCTCGGTGCGGGGGTCGGTTGGGTTGGAGAAGATCTTCTCGGTGTCGTCCATCTCGACGAGCTGACCCGGCTTGCCCAGACCGCTGAGGTTGAAGAACGCCGTCCGCTCGGACACGCGTGCCGCCTGCTGCATGTTGTGCGTGACGATCACGATCGTGTACGTCTCCTTGAGCGTCTGGATGAGGTCCTCGATCGCGAGCGTCGAGATCGGGTCCAGCGCCGAGCAGGGCTCGTCCATCAGCAGCACCTGCGGTTCGACGGCGATGGCCCGGGCGATGCACAGCCGCTGCTGCTGCCCACCGGAGAGCCCGGCGCCGGGTCGCTTCAGCCTGTCCTTGACCTCTTCCCAGAGGTTGGCACCGCGCAGCGACCGCTCCACGACGCCGTCGAGCTCGCTACGCTTCATCCGCCCGCTGTTCAGTTTGAGGCCGGCGGCGACGTTGTCGTAGATCGACATCGTGGGGAACGGGTTGGGCCGCTGGAACACCATGCCGATGGTGCGCCGCACGTCCACGGGGTCAACGCGGTTGTCGTAGATGTTGTCACCGTCGAGCAGCACCTTGCCCTCGACGTATGCGCCGGCGATCACCTCGTGCAGGCGGTTCAGCGTGCGCAGCACAGTGGACTTCCCGCAGCCGGACGGCCCGATGAACGCCGTCACCGACCGGGGCGCGATCGTGAACGAGCAATCGCTGACCGCGAGGAACTTCCCGTAGTAGATGTTCAGGTTGTCTGCGTCGATGCGCTTGGCCATGAGATGGTCCCGCCTAGTACATGAACTTGGTGTGGCGCCCGATGAGCCGAGCGATGAGATTGAGTGCCATGACGATGATGATCAGGGTGAGCGCCGCCCCCCACATCCGATCGAGAGCGTAGTTGTGGATGGGTTGCCCGGTGAACGATCGGTTTGCGCCGATATTCGCTACCTGAGCATTGATCATGCCCGGAAGCGACGCCTGGTATCCGTTACTGAACAGGTTTCCGTTGACGTTGTCCGTGTAGCCGACCAAGATCAAGATTGGCGCAGTCTCACCGGCGACTCGGGCGATGCCGAGCACGACGCCGGTGATGATGCCTGTCAGCGCCGTCGGCACGGTGATGCGGGTCACCGTCTTCCACTTCGGAACGCCGAGTGCGTACGACGCCTCGCGCAGCTCGTTCGGCACGAGCTTGAGCATCTCCTCGGTGGTGCGCACGATGACGGGAATCATCAGGAGCACCAAGGCCAGCGACACGAGCCAGCCGCCGCGCTGGCCGTGGAAGGTCGTGACGAACACGGCGTAGATGAATAGTGCAGCGACGATGGACGGCACCCCGCTGAGGATGTCGACCATGAACGTCGCCGCACGGGCGAGTGGCCCGCGACCGTACTCGACGAGGTAGATGCCCACCATCACCGAGATCGGGACGGCGATCAGCGAGCACAGCGCCACCTGCTCCAGGGTGCCGAGAATCGCGTGCCACGCGCCGCCACCAGGATCGCGATATGTGCGTGTGCCGACAGGCTTGGTGAACCACCCGTTGCGGGTGATCGCGTGCCAGCCCTTGCTGACCACCGTCCACAGCAGCCAGACCAGTGGGATCAGCGCGATGCCGAAGGCCAGCGTAACGAGCACCGTGGCGAGTTGGTTCTTCGCCTTCCGGGCGACGTGGCTCGTCGACAGGACGGCCGGTGCGACGGCGCTCATGTGAACTCCTTCCGCCGGTTGACGACGCTTCGTGCGGCAGCGTTGACCGCGAACGTCAGCACGAACAGCACCAGGCCGGCGGCGATGAACGCGCCGGTCTGCTTCGGATCGTTGAACTCGGCCGCGCTGTTCGCGATCTTCGACGCGAACGTCTCGCCGCCGTTGAAGATCGAGAAGGTGAACGGGGCGCCCGGAGAGGGCTTGGACAGGATGAGCATGACGGCGATCGTCTCGCCCAGTGCGCGGCCCAGGCCGAGCATCGAGCCGCTGATGAGGCCGGGGCGGCCGTACGGCAGCACGGCCACGCGGATCATCTCCCAGCGGGTGGCACCGAGCGCCCACGCCGCCTCGATGTTCTGCGGCGGGGTGCGCTCGAATACGTCGCGGCTGATAGCGGTGATGATCGGCAGGATCATGATGGCCAGCACGACGCCGCCGTCGAAGATCGTGCCGACGTCGACGTTCTTGTCTTTGAAGAGCGGGAACCCACCCAGGTGGTACAGCGTGCGCTGCACGGACCGCAGGTGCGGTGCCAGCACGATGATGCCCCAGATGCCGTAGATGATCGAGGGGATCGCCGCCAGCAGGTCCACGACATAGGCGACGGGCCGCGCCAGTGGTTTCGGCGCGTAGTGCGTGATGAACAGTGCAATGCCGATCGCGATCGGCACTGCAAGCACCATCGCCACGAGCGAGATGATCACGGTCACCCAGAGCAGGTCGACGATGCCGAAGTGCAACGTTCCCGTGTCGACGCTCCAGTCGCGCGAGAACAGGAAGTTCGACTTGTTGTCGGCGAGCGCCGGGGCGGCGCGCGTGATCAGGAACGCGGCGATCAGGCCGATGAGGAGTACTACGAACAGCCCGGAACCCGCGGCCGCGCCGTGGAAGAGCCGGTCGCCGATGCGCGCCCGGCCGGGACTGACCAGTCCCGCACCGGCGACCGGCGGGCCGCCCTCCAGCGTGCTGACCGCCAACGGCTCTGCCGAAGCGAAGGCGCTGGGCTCACCGCCGCGGATAGGCGCCGCCCCGCGCTCGGCCACCTCGACGTCGGTGCGGGCGTCATCGAGGGGCGTGTCTTCCTCGCTGCGCTGTGTGGGTCCGTCCACCGACTCACCTCCGATGCTAGGTGCCGGCAGTGGCGCGGCAGGCTCGTTGGACGTGCCCCCACGCATGGTCTCTCGATCTGCCACGTCTGTCGCCCCTTACTCGCAAAGTTGTCCGTGTGCCGGGGTGCAACCACCGCGACACACGGACAACCGCATCGACTAGAGCGTCTTAGCTGATCTTGGCGACCGTCGCCTGGACCTTGGTGGCGATTTCGCTCGGCAGTGGCGCATAGCCCAGGTTCGCCAAGTCTTGCTGACCCTGGGTGGACGTGTAGGTCAGGAACGACTTGACCAGCGCGCCGATCGACGAGTTCGAGTACTTCTCGCACGTGATTTCGTACGTCACCAGGATGATCGGGTATGCACCCGGGGTCTTGGTGGTGTAGTCCAGTTTCAGCGTCAGGTCGTCACCGGTGCCGGTGATCTGGGCGGAAGCGACCGCCTTGCCGGCCGAGTCCGCGGTGAGTGCCACCGCGCCGCCGCCGTTGTTTACCTGGGCCATCGAGAGGCCGGCGCTGCCGGCGAACGACCACTCGATGTAGCCGATGCTGCCTTCGGTGGAGCCGATCGCCTGCTGCACGCCCTGCGACTTGGCCTTGCCCTGGCCGGTGCCGGCCCAGGTCTTGCTCGGCTTGGCGGTGAACACGGTCGGCGCGGTCGCGGAGAGGTACTTCTCGAAGTTCTCTGTAGTGCCCGACTCGTCGGAGCGGTAGAACACCGTGATGTTGCTGGAGGGCAGGTTGGCGCCCGAGTTCAGCGACTTGATCGCCGGGTCGTTCCAGGTGGTGATCTTACCGGTGAAGATCTTCGCCATCACGTCCGGGGTGAGCACCAGGTTGGTGACTCCGTTGAGCTTGTAAGCGACCGCGATCGGACCGGTGACCATCGGCAGGTCCAGCGCCGGACCGCCGCATCGCTTCTGCGCGGCTGCCACCTCGCCCTTGTCGGGGTTGAGCGCTGAGTCGGAGCCGGCGAAGTCGACCTGGCCGCCGTTGAACTGCTTCACACCGGCCCCCGAGCCGGTCGGGTTGTAGGCGATCGTCGCGCCGGAGCACTGCTTTTGGTAGTTCTGAATCCACGCCTGGATCGCGTTCGTCTGGGCGGTCGAGCCCTCGGCCTTCAAGCTGCCGGACGCACAGGCTGTTGAGCCACCGGTGGCGGTCGTGCCACCTGCGGCCGGCGTCGTCGTGCTGCTCCCCTTGTTGCTGCTCGAGCCGCAGGCCGCCAGCGCGAGCGCGCCTGCAAGCAGGGCCGCTGGTACGCCAGTCCGGTACAGCTTCACGTTGTTGACCCCTTCGTCATGTGTCTAAGCCGGATATCAACCCCGCAAGGTAGGGCGATCAAGTGGCGCTTCGGGGTGGCTCAGGTAAACGCAAGGTGAACGCAGGCAGGCACGCATATGACGCTTCCTAGACCGGCACATGTCCACGGGGTAAACGGCCCTCACGGTCGGGCGTACTGCGCGTCCATGTCGTACTGCGCGAATCCGTAACGGCGGTACATCCGCATCGCGGCACTGTTGGACTCGTCGACGTAGAGCATGACCTGCGCCACACCGCGCCCGGCCAGGTACGCGAGCCCCGCGCAGAGCAGCGCTGGTCCGAGATGCAGGCCTTGCGCCGCGGGAGCCACGCCCAGGACGTATACCTCGCCGACGCCGGTCGGGTGCACCTTCGTCCAGTGGAAGCCGATGAGCGTGTCTTCCCGGAACGCCAGCAGGAGGCCGGACGGGTCGAACCACGCTTCGCGCTCGCGCACCTCGAGGTCGACGCGCGTCCAGCGGCCCTGCTCGGCATGCTCGGCAAAGGCAGCGGCATTCACGGCGAGCCACGCGTCTTCGTCCTGCCCTGGGACGAACCCACGCAGTCGCACGCCCTCCGGAAGCGACACCTCGGGTAGGTCGGACAACGGCCGGCGCAGCTGCCACAGCACCCGCTGCTCGGTGTAGCCGCGTGCCGTAGCGGCTACGGCGACCGGGCTGCGCTTGCCGTGCGACCACACGACGGGCCGCGGTACGAGGCGTTCCAGTTCCGTTAGCAGTGCCGCGGTGGCGTCGCTCAGGTCGGCGATCTCGGCGACGTCGTCGTCGAGCTGCGCGTACCCGTCCAGTTCGCCGGCGACGAGGTGCACCAGACCGGGGCGGGTCGCGGCGAGCTGGAGCAGGGCGTGCTCACTCAGCGGCGGCGCGCCGTCACGCGCCTGCACCGCCTCGACCAAGGCGACGATCTGATTGCGCAGGCCGTCGTCGAGAACGTCGAAGACGGCAACCCGCACGCGCTCGAAACTACAGGTCGACGAGGTCGCCGGCGGTGACACGGCGGGACTCACGGGCGGCCGGGTCGGCCGACGGGCGGACGAACTTGTACCCGACGTTGCGCACCGTGCCGATCAGCGCCTCGTGCTCCGGGCCGAGCTTGGCGCGCAGCCGCCTGACGTGTACGTCGACGGTGCGGCTGCCACCGAAGTAGTCATAGCCCCAGACCTCCTGGACCAGGTGCGAGCGCGTGAACACCCGGCCGGCGTGCTGGGCCAGGAACTTCAACAGCTCGAACTCCTTGTACGTGAGATCGAGGGCGCGGCCCGAAATGCGGGCGGTGTAGGTGGTGTCATCGATGACGAGGTCGCCGATCTGGACGTGTTCCGGCGTCGGGTCGGCCGAGCGTGCGTGTCGGTCCACGGCGAGGCGCAGCCGGGCGTCGAGCTCGGCCGGGCCGGCCGTGTCGAGGATCACGTCGTCGATCGTCCAGTCGGCGGACAGCGCAATGAGCCCGCCCTCGGTCAGCACCGCCAGCACCGGAGTATTGCCGTCGAGCGCCGCAAGGACACGGGTGAACGAGCGAGCACCGGCCAGGTCGCGCCGGGCGTCGATCAGGATGACGTCGCCGGGGGTGTGCTCGATCAAGCGGCCGGCGTCCAACGGGAGCACGGTCACGGAGTGCGGCAGTAGGCCCAGCGCGGGCAGCACTTCGGTGGTGGGCTGCACAGCACCGGTAAGTAGGACGAGTTCCAAGGCGCGTCTCCTGATTGGCGAGACCAGGCGGCGGTGCCCAGCGGCGTCCTAGGCAGGATAGCAACGTGGCTCCTGCCCAGCTCGTCAGATTGACCACGTCGGACGGCGTGGCGATCGCCTGTGACCACTGGCCGGCCAACACTGCACTGGCCTACGTCGTGGCGCACGGCTTCACCGGTTCGAGCCGGGTACCGCGGATGCGGCGCATCACCGAACAACTGGCCGCAACGGGCGCCGGTGTGCTGGCGCTCGACTTCCGCGGCCACGGCCGCTCCGGTGGGTACTCGACGCTGGGCGACCTGGAGGTTCGTGATGTCGCCGCTGCCGCCGCGTTCTTGCGTGCGGCCGGCCATGCGCGGATCGCGCTGGTGGGGTGGTCGATGGGCGGCTCGGTAGTGCTGCGCTACGCGGGACTGGGCGGTGACGCCGACGCCGTGGTCAGCATCAGCTCGCCGGGTCACTGGTGGGAACGCGGCACTGCGCCGATGCGTCTCGTGCACTGGGCGGCCGAGACACGCGCCGGCCGGCTCGTCACGCGGCTCGCCACCGGGACCCGGCTGCGCAACTTCGAGTGGCAGCGACTGCCCGAGTCACCCGTCGAAGTGGTGGCCGCGATCGCGCCGCGTCCGTTGCTGATCGTCCACGGCGACGCCGACCGGTACTTCCCGCTGCGCCACGGCGAGGCGCTGGCTGCAGCCGCGGCAGACGCCGCGTTCTGGGCGGAAGCCGGCATGGGCCACGCGGAGAGCGCTACCACGCCCGCGCTCGTCCGGCGTGTTGATGGCTGGGTTCGACAGGCGCTCGAGGTTGCGACTCTGCGACCATGAGAGTCGTGGCGAGCGACGGCAGGCGGGTGGACCCACTGAGCGTCACCGCGCAGTTCCCCGCAGTCGACGCATATGCCTTAGGGCCGTACGACCCGAATCCGTACGGCGGCCGACTCCCGGACATGCCACTGCGGCAACGCCCGCCGGGGCGCGTGAGCCATCTCGGCGGTGCGCTGGCGGCAGCAATCGTCACGGCGGGACTGATTGTCGCGGCGAACTACGGCGCCACCCAGCTGCTGATCGCGGTGGCGGCAGCGCAGGGGCTGCTGGTGCTCACGTGGGTGTTCGGCACGGCGGTGCCGGGCCGGCTCGGCGCGATCGTCGTCGGCGCCCTGGCCGCAGCCGGAGCCGACCTCATCGTGTCGCGCTGGCCGCACGGTCAGCTCGGCACGCTGGCGGTCATCCTCGGGCTGGCGATCCCGGCGATGTTCATTCACCAGCTCACCCGAGGTGTGGTGCGGACCCGGGTCGTCGAGTCGCTGTCCGATCTCGCGTTGCTCGTGGTCGCCGTCGTGGCGCTGCCCGCGTACATGCAGCTCGGGCACGAGATGCTCGGCACCCGGATGGTGACCGCCGTCGCCCTTGCCGCCGGGGGCGCCCTTGTCGTGGGGCACCTCGTCGACATCTTCTGGCCGGTGCCGCGCTCCGACGCGAACGTGCCGCGCGGCCTGCTCGCCGTCATAGTCGCCGCCGGGGTGGGAACCGTCGCGACATACGTGCGGCTACACAACACTGTGGACTTCGCGTCCGGGCGCTCGCTGACCCTCGGCGCGTCGATCGGTGCGATCGTGAGCCTGTTCGCTGTCGGCGCCGCATTCATCCAGTACGGGTTGCCGCAGCGCGGACGGCTCGCCGCGATCACCCGTCCGATCGCCGGCGCACTGATGTCGCTCGGGCTGCTGGCACCGATCGGCTACCTGCTTTGCCTGCTCATCCGTGGGTAACGGTTCCGGCTTTGCTCAGCTGGGTACAGTGCCCCGCGTGAACGACCTAGAAGTGGCACGGCTGGGGCGCCGCCGACGCTGGCCGTGGGTCACTGCGATCGCCGTCGTCGCGCTGGTCGGCCTGCTCGTGGCGGCCGACCGCGTCACCGCCGCTCTGGCTGAGTCCGCGGTTGCCCAGCGCATCGACCAGCAGTCGCCTTTCGTGGGGACGGACAGCAAGGCCCACGTGTCGATCAACGGCTTCCCGTTCCTGACGCAGGCGCTCGCCGGCCGGTATGACGACATCCAGGTCACTGGCAGCGCCCTGGCCATCGACCAGGTGAACGGCGTCGACCTCGAGGCGCATATGCACGGTGTCCACGTCCCGCTGAGCAACGCGATCAACCGCGATGTGAAATCGCTGCCGATCGACCACGTCGACGCAACGGCGACGGTCCCGTTCGCCGAGGCGGCGCGACTCACTGGTATCAACGGGCTGCAGCTGTCCGACGACCACGGCGCGCTGCGCGTCTCGCTCGGCGTCAACGTGCCGACCATGGGCGATGTCACCGCCTCGGCGGACGCCAACGTCCATCTCGACGGCAACCGCGTCTCGTATCAAGTGGGCCAGATCGAACTCAACGGGGCGCCCATACCGGCGGCGCTCTCGTCCGCGATCCAGCAGCAGATGAACGGTGCGCTGCGTCTGCCGCAGCTGCCGTATCACCTCCAGGTGACCGCTGTCCGCGCGACACCATCCGGCATCCAGGCCACGGCCCGGGCCGACCACATCGTCGTCGAAACTGATTAATCCGCCGCTGTTCTTATCCCGCCCATGCGAACCCGTGTCTGCGCCGCTCGCTTCGCTCGGGTGCATCCCCGGGTCCGCTCCGCGCGCCGCGTCGCGGCGGCGGGGCTCTTCGCGCGAGCGCTCATCGCGTACGTGCTTTCGGGTTTTGCCCGGGCCCGGCAGGCGGCTACGCTCTTGGGCCATGGGTTCCGTGAGCACTCCTCTGCTCACTTCGCGCCGCGCGGTCGACCTGTGCCGTGTGGGCAGCTGCCTGTGTCACGCCCGCTGACCGGGCGCTTTCTCTCGTATCGCGCCGCCCCGCGCTTTATCCCTTGTCTATAGCTTTGCCCACGTCTATCGCTAAAGAGGAGAAACCTATGAGCCGTGCTGACGTTCTGGTCTCGGCCGACTGGGCCGAGGAGAACCTGAACACCCCAGGCGTGGTCTTCGTCGAGGTCGACGAGGACACCACCGCATACGACGGCGGCCACATCCCCGGGGCCGTCAAGCTCGACTGGAAAACCGACCTGCAAGACCCGGTGGTCCGTGACTTCGTCAACAAGGACCAGTTCGAGAAGCTGCTGTCTGAAAAGGGCATCGGCAACGAGGACACGGTGATCCTTTATGGCGGCAACAACAACTGGTTCGCCGCCTACGCCTACTGGTACTTCAAGCTGTTCGGGCACGACAGGGTCAAACTGCTCGACGGAGGCCGCAAGAAGTGGGAGCTCGACGGGCGCGAGCTCTCGAAGGACACCGTGTCCAGGCCGGCTACGGCCTACACGGCGAAGGACCAGGACACGTCCATCCGCGCGTTCCGCGACGAGGTCATCGCCGCGATCGGCAAGAAGAACCTGATCGATGTTCGTTCGCCGGACGAGTTCGTCGGCCGGCTGCTGGCCCCGGCACACCTGCCGCAGGAGCAGGCGCAGCGGGCGGGTCACATCCCGACCGCGCTGAACATCCCGTGGAGCAAAGCGGCCAACGAGGACGGCACCTTCAAATCCGACGACGACCTGCGCAAGCTCTACGCGGACGCCGGCCTTGACGAGTCGAAGGACACCATCGCCTATTGCCGGATCGGTGAACGGTCGAGCCACACCTGGTTCGCGCTGCGCGAGCTGCTCGGCTACCCGGATGTCAAGAACTACGACGGCTCCTGGACCGAGTACGGCTCCCTCGTGGGCGTCCCGGTCGAGAAGGACGTCTGATGTGCGGCGCGCCGGCGCAGGCGCCGGAGCTGCCTGCCTACGTCGATGTCACCAAGGAGACCGTGATCTACGGCGTCGTCTCGCGGGACGGCGCTCCCGTGCCCGCGGCTTACGTGCGGTTGCTGGACGCATCGGGAGAGTTCACCGCCGAGGTCGTAACGAGCGCGACCGGCGACTTCCGGTTCTACGCAGCGCCCGGCCGGTGGACGCTGTCCGTGCTGCACCGCGACGGGTCGGCGCGCAAGGAGGTCGACGCCGCCGGGCCCGGACTGGAGGAGGCGTCAGTCGTCCTCAGCTAATACACGAGGGCCTGAGCATCGTCGCGCAGTACTTCCTCGACGAACGATGCTGATCCGGCGATGCGCACTCCGGTGAGCACCTCGTCCTCGGTGACGTTGCGCCGTGCCGCGCACTGCGTGCATACCGTGAGGGTGCCGCCGGCGAGCACGGCGTCGCGCAACTCCGCGAGCGGAGTCGCCTTGGGGAGGGCAAAGTCCTCCGCGCGTCCCGGCACGGCAAGCCACGTTGCGTCGCCCGTGAGCCACAGCGACACCGTCGCGCCCGCCGACAGCGCCGTTGCGGCCACGGTGAACGCCTGGTTGCATCGCTCCGGATCGTCCACGCCGGCAGTGCACTTCACCACAAGAGACCTGCGCATGCAGCTATCCTGCCTGGTATGGAAGGCGCGTATCTCGCCGTCTTGGTGATCGCTTTTGTCGGCCTGGGCGTCGCGTGCCTCTACGTGGCCTACAAGCTGCTCGTGCGGTGACCGACACAACTGACCTACGAGCAGGCGTGCCGCTCTCGGATGAGCTGCTCGCCGTGCTGCCGCTGGTCGGCAAGTGGGCGGGGCGCGGGATCGGCGTCGTCGCATCGACCGGAGCCGGCTTTGCGTTCCGTCAGCACGTGACATTTGCCCACGACGGACGCCCGTTCCTCGCCTATGAGTCGCGTAGCTGGCTGATCGACGACGACGACCGCGACATCCGGCCGGCGTTTCGCGAATCGGGTTTCTGGCGGCCGGGCGCGGGCCCGGACGACCTCGAGGTCCTCACCGTGTCGATCACCGGCCTTGCGCAGCTGTTCGTGGGGACGGCGGGCGACGGGCGCTGGGAGATCGCCACTACATCGATCGTCGGCACGCCGACGGCCAAGCAGGTGGCGGGCGAGCGCCGCCTCTACGCGATCTCCGGCGACACGCTCGCCTACGCCACCGAGCTGGCGTTGACCCCGGACGAGTACACCCCGCACCTGAACGCCACGCTGCAGCGTGTGAAGGCGATGCGGTAAGCCGGCGTCGCTACTGCTGGCAGCGCCGTTCCGGCTGGAGCCGATGCACGGGGTCGAAGCGGCTCGTCACCCGGTAGCTTCCGGCGTCCGGGACGGTGATGTTCAGCCAGCCGGTGGCGTTGGCCAGGCAAACGCCACTCGCGAGCGTCCCGTCCAGGTGCTGGACCGTCAGGTATGGAGACCACCGCACACGCAGCTGGACCGCCGACGGGCCGGATGTCTGGATCGTGATGCGCGTCGGTTCGACGCTGAGCACCCGTGCGCCCTCGGCGAGCGTCGTCGCGTCCGTGACCCGGTAGAGCTGCCACGACTCGTTCGACCACACCAGCCTCAGGTAGTCGAGGCCACCCGCCACCAGCTTGGACTCGTTGACCGCCGAATAGTCGAGCTTCCCGGCGGGGACGGCCACCCAGCCGACGGCCAGCTCATGCAGCCACTGGTGGTAACTCGCCGCGGTGAGGGCATCGTCCTTGTAGAAGATCGGGTCGTTGGCCACGTCGGCCTGCCGGTCCCAGCCGCGCGCGAGTGAGACCTTGCCGGCGAGGTACACCGTGGCGAAGTGGTTGACGGGGTCCAGCACTTCGAGGCGCTCACCGACCGCACCCGGCCCGGCGCCGGCCTGCTCGCTGGCTAGCGCGCCCAGCAGCGGCTGGTAGAACGACGCGGTGGTGGATGGCGCAGCCGTCGACGACACCTGCTCGACCACGTCCCACGTCGGCCAGAGCGCGAGTAGCGCCAGCACCAGGGCGAGCATCCAGCGACGCAGCGGCGAATACGCGACCACGATAGGGGCGGCGCAGATCCAGGCGAGCCGAGTCACGTTGTTGCCGATGGCGCCCGGCACGGCGAGGAAGACCGGCAGGGCCAACATGAGCAACAGCGCCGATACGCGCACGACCCGCGTCGGGCAGAACAGCGCTACGCCGATGCACATCAGCATGGCGGGGATGAGGTCCGTGGCCTGGAACGGCATCCGCCCGGTGTCGGGGAACAGCACGGCCATGCCGACGCCGATGACGAGCAGCATCGCCGCGATCGCGATGGAGGTGCGGCGCCGCGACTCGTCGGTGAGCACCACGGCGAGTAGGACCAGACCGAGGAACAGCCCGGCCAGTGGGCTGGCGAAGTAGGCGGCTACGGCAAGCGGTGCGGCGAACAGGGCTCCGCGCTTCTGCAGTGCCAGTAGCGACGCGGCGGCGAGCGTGACGCCGACCGCGAACGTCACCCGGCCGTCGAGGAGGTTCGCCATCGCGGCGACCGAGAACGCGACCGCACCCGCCCGCGGGCGTCGCGAATTGGCCACCAGTCGGCCGGTGATCACACCGCCCGCGACGGCGGCGGCGACACCGGTCGCGCGTACGCCGAAGATCGCCATGGAACTCGGGGTCAGCAGGCTGTACGTCGGCAGCGACAGCCCGCCGAACCAGCCCGTCCACCAGGAAACGTTCCCGGCCGATCGGACGACATTCGCGCGCGCGATCTGCGCGGCGAGGTCAGGAGCGAGCGGCTGCCAGGCGAGATACACCACGGCAAGGACGCCGCTGACCACCGCTGCCCAGCCGGCTGGGGAGAGCCGGCCGACCGCTCGTTGTAGTCGGCTTGTCAACTCGCCGGCACGCATGGCCTGGCTGATCATCAATACCTTCACTGCGAAGTGGACGCGGCGCTGCGCACATCCGCGTGACCCTGTGTCTTTGTCTAGAACACGCTGTACTCGAGATTACCCGCCGAGGGCCTCCCGGACGGGTAACGCAGCCCCCGAACGCCTTCCGCGCACGCGGGCCGGTTGGACAAAACCGGCGGTTCGGGGGCCGGGTAGCTGCCGGGTATTGCTGCGCCGCCAGGGCGCAAGCGCCGGTAGCGGCTAGCGGACAGCCACCTCACGTGTCCGATATGTACTCAACTCCGGACCACCTCCTTCCTCGTGTGTCGTCACCGTACGGCCGGGTGCTGACAAGGGGCAATGTGTTTGCCGGTGATCCCTCAGCAATCACGCTATGAGCACAACCTTCGCGGCAATGAGCGCTCGCGCGACAGCGGGGAGTGAGCAATGCAGGCGACTACGGGGTCATGGAGTCTCGCGCGAACAGCCCGCCACCAGCAGGGGATGCTTCAGAACCCGGCGAGTTTCTGCACGGTCCGTACGAGGTCGATATCGCGCGGCCGCGGCCGGCCGTCCAGCTCGACGACGTCGACCGGGCCACGCACCGTGCTAACCAGGAACACCGCGTCGGCGGCGTCCAGGTCGGCGACGGTGCCCTCGGCGTAGGACGGCCGCCAGCCGTTCTCGGCGGCGCGCGCGAAGAGCCGCTCTTGCGTCGTGCTGGCCAAGATGCCGGTAGGGCCGGGCGGCGTCGTGCGCATGGCCTCGCCGACCGTCCAGACAAGGGCGGACGTCGGCGCCTCGAGCACGCGGCCGTCCACGCTGACGAAGATCACGTCATCGGCGCCGCGGCGCACCGCCTCGCGCTGCGCCGCCATGTTCACCGCGTAGGAGATCGTCTTGACGCCGCCGAGCAACCATGGCGCGTCGGCATAGGCGTCATACGCAGTTCCGCGGCTCAGCGTGATCGCACGGACGCCGTCGCGGCGCTGGGCGGCAAAAGCCGCCGGCAGCTCGCCGATTGTGACGATGCCGGTCGGCACGCCGCCGGGACGTCCGCGGCTGAGGAACCATCGCATGCTGCCCTCGAGACGCGGCGACCATGCGGCGAGCGCCTCGTCGATCAGGGCGCGCCAGCCGGGCTCGTCGAATTCGAGGTCGACGGCGTTCGCCGAGCGGTGCATCCGCGCGATATGCGCTTCGAGCTTGTCGACTGCACCGTCGATGACTCGGCATCCTTCGAAGCAGCCGTCACCACGGGTGAATCCCAGGTCGTCAGCGGTGACCACGGGCGTCTCGGGGTCGACGAGGCCAGCGCCCAGAATCCCCAGAACTCGCACCGGTACAGGCTACCTACGATGGAGGGGATGACTGACGATCTGGCCGTGCGGCTGCATTCCCACGGGCTGCGTATGACGCCGCAGCGCGATCACGTGCTTGCGGCGGTGCGCCGGCTCGGTCATGCGACCCCGGAGCAGATCAGTGACGCGGTGCCCGGCGTCGACATCACCACCGTCTACCGCACCCTCGAACTGCTCGAGCAGCTCGGCCTGCTACGGCACACGCATCTGGGGCACGGCGCGCCGTCGTTCCGTCCGGCGGACGACGAGCATGTCCACGTCGTGTGCCACGCCTGCGGCAGCGTCGCCGACGCGCCGGAGAGTCTGGTGGACGAGCTCGCGGCCCGGCTCCGTAGCGAGCAAGGCTTCGTCCTGGACCGGGCACACTTCACGGTGTTCGGGCGGTGCCGCGACTGCGTGGAACAAACGGTGGGCGAGGAGCGATGACAACTGACGTGTTGATGTCTGCTGTGCCGGCGCATTACGGCGACCCGCTGCGCGAGCAGCGTGTGCTCGAATCGTCCGCAGGGGTGATCGATCGTTCGGATCGCGGCGTGCTCGTCGTTCCTGGCGAGGACCGCCTCTCCTGGCTGCACACCATCTGCTCGCAGCACGTCGCTGATCTGGCAGACGGCGAATCGACCGAGGCGCTGGTTCTCTCGCCGCACGGACACGTCGAGCAGCACTGGCAGGTCACCGAGCTCTCCGGCACGGTGTGGCTGGACGTCGAGCCCGGTGCCGCCGGGGATGCGCTCGCGTACCTCGAGAAGATGCGCTTCCTCAAGCGGGTGGAGCCGGCCGATGTGTCGGCAGACTGGGCAGTGCTCACGGTGAGCGGACCGTCCACGGGCGAGGTGCTGCGGGCAGCGTCGTTGCCAGAGGCCGGAGCGCTGCCGGGGGGTGGCTTCGTGCGGCGCACTGCCCGGGGCGCCGACCTGATCGTCCCGCGTACGACTGCTTCCGCGGTGCTGGACACCCTGCGCGCGGCCGGCGCCGCACCGGTCGGCATGCTGGCGTTCGAGGCGCTGCGGGTCGCGGCGCGGCGACCGCGGCTTGGCTTCGAGACCGACCATCGCACGATCCCGCACGAGGTGGGTTGGATCGGGGTGGCCGTGCACCTCGACAAGGGTTGCTACCGCGGCCAAGAGACGGTCGCGCGGGTGCAGAACCTTGGTCGTCCACCGCGGCGGCTGGTGTTGGTGCACCTGTCAGGGGAGTCGGACGTGCTGCCGCCGCCCGGCACGCCGGTCGAGCTCGATGGGCGCTCCGTCGGCTTCCTCGGCACCGCCGCGCACCACTACGAGCTCGGCCCGATCGCCCTGGCGGTGATCAAGCGAACGGTGCCGGACGATGCGCCGCTGAGTGTCGCCGGCGCACCGGTCGCCGTCGACGCCGACTGATCCAGATCGCGCAAGGATCCCTCGCCTGAGACGAGGGATCCCTGCGCAGTCGTGAGCTAGACCCGGGTGTACACGTCCTCGTGCTCGCCGTGCCGGGCGGCCCGGCCACCCTGCTGGGCTAGTGCGGCGTCCTCGGCATCTACCGAGATGTGCGGCGTGATCCGCTCGAGCGACTTCGGGAAGAACCAGTTGGCCTTGCCGAACATGTGCATCAGCGACGGTACGAGAATCGTCCGCAGCACGAACGCGTCGAGGAACACGGCGCTCGACAAGCCGATGCCGAGCATCTTGACGGCCCGATTCGGGTCCAGCACGAACCCGAAGAACACCGTGATCATGATGAGCGCGGCCGCGGTGATGATGCCGCCGGTCTCGGCCTGCCCGACGGTGACCGCCCGCCGGTTGTCGCCGGTGTGCACCCACTCCTCGTGCATGCGGCTGACCAGGAATACCTGGTAGTCCATCGACAGCCCGAAGAGAACCGCGAAGAACATGACCGGCGCCCATGCTTCGATCGGGGCACCCTTCCCGATGCCGAGCGCCTCCGAACCCCAGCCCCACTGGAAGATCGCCACCACCAGTCCGAACGACGCGCCGGCGGCAAGTAGGTTCATCGCCGCTGCGGTGAGCGGCACCAGAAGGCTGCGGAACGCGACGAGCAGCAGCAGGAACGACAACCCCACTACCGCGGTAATGAACAGCGGCAGCTTGTCGCCCAGCACCTTGGCGAAGTCGACATAGATCGCCGTCTGCCCGTACACGTAGACGCGGTCGGGCGTGCCGTTGTAGACGCTGGGCAGCACGTCGTGACGTAGCCGGTTGACGAGGTTGGTGGTGGCCTCGTCCTGCGGTGCGCTAACCGACTTGAACGAGATGAGGTTCAGCGTCGGAGTGAGCGGCTTGTGGGTGACGATGCTTGCCGCATCGACATCGTTGACCGTCCGCAGCTTGGCACTCACGGTGTCGGCGGTCTGCGGTGCGTTCTGCCCGCTGACGACCAGAGTGAGCACGGAGTTGTAGCCCTTGCCGAAACCCTGGGCGATCAGGTCGTAGCCCTTGCGCGTGGTTGTGCTCGCCCGGTCGTTGCCCTGGTCGGCGTGGCCCAGCCGCATGGACAGGAACGGGATGGCCAGCGTGATCATGATCGCGGCGCCGACCACGGCGGTGACCACCTTGCGCCGGGAGACCAGCTCCGCCCACCGGGCCCAGAAGCCGGTCTGCGGTCCGGTCTCGAACTGCCCGGCCCGCACCGCGCGGCGCTGCTTGCGAGGCAGCACCTTGAGTCCGAGCAGGCTGAGCAGCGCAGGCAGAAGCGTCACCGACGCGATCATGGTCAGGCTCACCGCGATGGCCGTACCGATCGCCAGGCCGTAGAAGAAGCTGACGCCCAGCAGGGTCAGGCCCAGCATCGCGACACATACGGTGGAGCCGGCGAACAGCACTGCGCGGCCGGAGGTGTTGATCGAAGCGACGATCGAATCCGGCACACTCATCCCGCGGCGCAGGTTGCGGCGATGCCGGGTCACGATGAACAGCGCGTAGTCGACGCCGACACCGATCACCATCAACTCGGCGAGCTGCGGGGTGATGTTCGACACGTTCATGGCGTGGCTGAGCATCCCGATGATGCCCAGGCCGCTAGTCAGCGCTGCGATGGCGCTAGCCAGGGGCAATGCGGTCGCGCCGACCGTGCGGAAAACGATCGCCAAGATGATCAGCGCCGCGATGAAGCCCAGCACTACCGGGTTGACGCCGCTCTCCTTCTGACCCTGTCCCTGGAACCCGTCACCGGTGAACTCGACCTGGAGCGTCGAGCTGTTCAGCGGTTTCAGCGCGTTGTAGACGCCGTCGAAGAGCTTCTGGTCGTACTTGTCCGTGTACCACGAGACATTGACGATGGCGATCGTCTTGTCCTGAGACAGCTGGGTCGGCTGCCCGGGGGCGGGCGTCGCGGTGCCGTTGGCAGCACAGTTGTATGACCCCCACGGGCTGGTGACGCCGGTGACCTTGAAATTCTCACCGCACAGCTTCTGGAGATCGGGCAGGACATTCGCCGGCGGAGTCGCCAGGGTTCCCGTCTTGGCGTGCATGACGACCTGGCCGGAAAGGCCGGTCTGTTGCTTCTGCCCGGAGTGCTTGAGCAGGTCCATGACGGTCTGCGTCTCGGTGCCGGGCAGGCTGAACGAGTCCTTGTAGTTGGCTCCGCCGAGCGCACCGGCGATGCCCTGTGTGATCAAGATGAATGCGATCCATCCGCCGATGACGATCCATCGTCGTTGGATGGCCAGGCGAGCAAGTTTTTGCATAGAGCACTCCGGGGGAGAAACAGGCACGGCCGTTAGCAGGGTGCATGATCGGCGCTGAGGACACGATTTGATTCTCAGGAGCCTTACAGCGTTTGTGTGTTGCGAGACGTAGCGCCAGCGCCGCTGCTGCGGCGGACGAATCGTGCACGCGAGTTCTTTAGTATGGCGGACGCGGCCGACATCATCATCTGGTTATCGGCTACTACGGCGCCTGTCGCTGATGGCGCGCTGAGTCGCGTCCGCGAAGAGCGCTAGCTGAGTGCTTGCAATTGCGAGCACTGTTGGGCAGACTAGGTGCGGTGAGAGTCGACTCGGTCCGTGAGCGGGCGAAGAAGGCCGCCACGATCGGGGAGTTCATCCGTGAGCAGCGTGAGCAGGCGCATGTGTCAGTGCGCCAGCTAGCGCGACTCGCGGGCGTGTCCAACCCGTACCTGTCTCAAATTGAACGTGGGCTGCGCAAGCCGAGCGCCGAGATCTTGCAGCAGATTGCGAAGGGCCTGGCGATCTCGGCCGAGCAGCTGTACATGCGCGCCGGGATCCTCGAATCGCGGCACGGCGACCCCGAGCTGATCGGCGCGATCCTGGCCGATGCGGGCCTCGCCGAGCGGCAGAAGCAGGTACTGATCGAGATCTACGAGTCGTTCCGTCGCGAGAACGCGATGGTCGACACAACCAACGAGAACCTAAGGAGAAGTACGCATGTCGATCGCAAGTGACGTCCGTTCCTATGCCGACTCCGCCCTCGGGCAGGCCCAGGCCCGGTTGACCGAGGTCCGCGGTGACGCGACCGAGCTCGCCAACAGCCTCCTGTCCCGCGCGACGACGACCTGCATGGAACTGCGCAGCAAGGGTGAGGCGCTGACCAGGCGGGCAGGTGCGCTGCCAGGTGTCGAGCGGGCCGGCGCGAGCATCGAGCCGTACGTCGCGCTGCTCAAGGGCTACGGCACCGTCGCCGCCGAGACGTTCGAGCAGGCCTACGCCGAGCTACGCAAGAACGACCAGGTCGCCAAGGTCATCGCGGCCGCCGGGGTATCTGTTGATGCGGTGCAGGGGCGGGTCACGTCGCTGCTCGACCGCCAGCCGGCGGCTCCCGCGCCGGCCACGTCACCAACCAAGCCCACGCCGGCCGCGAAGGCGCAGCCGGCGGCCACGTCACCAACCAAGCCCACGCCGGCCGCCAAGGCCACCTCAGCCGCCAAGGCGCAGCGCGCGACCAAGACCAGTGCCGCGAAGGCGACGCCCGCGAAGAAGACGACAACCCGCCGCACCACTGAGGCCTGATCTATGCCGCGCAACCGGATGCCGTCGGAGTGGGGCGGCCGCACTTGGCGGCGACAACTACTCTTCCTGGCATGCAGCTGATCCACGACGTCTACTGGTGGGTCGACTGGGTGCTGTACTGGGGTCTGGTTGCGCTGCGCGCCTGGGCCGTTATTGACTGCGCCACCCGCAAGGCATCCGCCTTCCCGGCGGCGGACAAGCTGACCAAACCGGCCTGGCTCGCCATCACGATCATCGGTGGCGGCCTAGGGTCCCTGTTCTTCTACCCGCTGCACATCGTTTCGCTGATTTCAGTCGTGGCGGCGCTCGTCTATCTGTGCGACGTGCGCCCCGCGGTACGGGAAGTTTCCGGCGGCAGCCGCTGGTGAGTGGCTCCGCCACGTGATCTTGGACCTGTGGTCGCTATTCGACCGCAGCTCCAAGATCATCCAGCGGGGTGGGGTTGGTCGGTGATTCCCGGCTGAGTGTGCGCCCGACCACGGGCTGTCGCCCGCTGGTGTCACTCCGGCGCCAAATCGGGCAGAATAGAAGACCGAGGCCCCTCCATGTATGAGATGGAGGGGCCTCGACGGCCTCGCTGCTCCGACCTGCCGATCACTCGACTGGCGGGCGTTGCGCGACCGACCACTGATTCCGAAAACACCCTCCCGAACCCGCCAGTTGCCTAACGACTCCGGGGCCCGGAGTTTCCTCCGGCTGGTGTTCCCTCCTCTGCGGCGACTCCATTTCTAGTGCGGAATCCCCTTGTGCGCAAGGGGTTTCTCGCAATTACTTGGAAGGAATTTCGACATCAACATGATGTCCACAGGGCGACCCGTGTTATCCCCCGACCGTCCACCGTCGTCCACCGTTCATCCACATGTCACCCACAGGGTGCCAGGGCGTCGTCCGTCCGCCCTGCGGATGACCGGCCTAGGTCTCGCCCTGCCCAGCTGCTCGACTTGGTCTGCAACAGGCAGGCGTCGGAGCCGGGCTGCTGCGCTGGCGCCAGACCTCGATCGCGAGGCTTGCCGTCTCCGGTCTGGAGGCCGACAGGCAGATCGTGTCCCTGTCCCGGATCGGCGCCGGCGCGGGAACCAGCGAGCGTCGTGGCACGCCGAGTCCGGTATGTCGCGTTGTCGGTCGCCACGCCGATGGCGCGCGGCAGCGCACCATCGCTCCTGCAAGCGTGCGTGCGGGACCGCCCAACGGTACGGCGACGCGGGGCAAATTTCTGGCCGGGTAGACGTAGTGGACTGTCCACTGTGGACGATCGTTGGCAGTGCGGTGGGTGGCCGGTAGTGAGTTATACAGCCGAGCTGGCTGTACAAGCTGCAACTGGCTGCCTGGAACACAGCCAGCCTGCACATCTCGCCGCACGGGTTGAAGACGGTGTGATCGAGGTGACGTCAGTAAGGAATCGAGGCACGCCTGCGCTGCGTTCATGCCTAGTCAAACAAGGCTTTGGTGTTTCGTGCTTGTACTCCTCGATGGCCGGTGCGTCAATGCTTGATACGTCGTGTGACCGGGTCGACACGGCTATACAGCTAGGCTGCTGACCGTGCTTTGGCCGCAGATCTGCGGCTGACTTGACGTATCCGCCCAAGGCGTGAACGTTGGAAGGAGGGGCGGTGCACCATGTCGTCCCACGGCGACAAGGAAGATTGAAAGGACGTCCATCATGCTTACGCTGACTCCGGTGGCAGCAGCCGAGATTCGCAATATCGTCGATCAGCCGGAAGTGCCCGACGGTGGTGGTCTTCGCATCGCCCACGACTCGGCGGCAGGGTCGCTGACGCTCAGCCTGGCTGCCGTTCCGGCGGAAGATGACCGGGTGCTCGACGACTCTGGAGCACGGGTGTTCCTAGACCCGGAGGCGGCCGCGATCCTGAATGACAAGACGCTGGACGTGACCTCCGACAACAGCGGCCAGATCCAGTTCGCGATCGCGCCACAGTCCGGCTAGCGTTCGCGCAACCCGCCGACCGCAGGCGGGCTAGTACCTAATACCGAGGGCGGCGTCGTCCGGGACGCGGTGAGTGTCCCGTGTCGCGGGCGTGCCGCGTCGGCATCGCACGGCCGTGCCTACGTGTCGATCCGCCGGCGGACGGCCAGGATCCAGGTATGTCCACGACCCAGATCGTGTTGATCATCGTTGGCGGCGTGATCGTCCTGGCCATCATTGCCGGCTTGATTGGACGCTGGTTCTGGCGGCGCGGCAAGCGGGAGCCGCTTGTCGTTCGGCTGATCAACCATGCGTCGGGACAGGTGATCGACCTGATCAAGCAGCCGATCACCGTCGCTGTACTGGACGAGGTCGCTGATGTGCTGCGCACCGGGCAGTACACGCGCAACATCGCGTCCGCGCTTCGCGAGAACCGCGAACAGATCCAGGCGATGATCGCCGAGAAGATCAAACAGGACCAGACGACACGCTATATCGCGCTGGTGCCGTTCCATGACCGGCTGCTCCGGGAAGCGGCTGAGACCACCCTGCGTGTGGTGCTCGAGGTGCTCGCTGACCCACGCACTGACGAGCTGGTATCCGACGTGCTGCGCGACAACCTCACCCAGATCCGTAATGCCGTCCGCGAGGATAACCGAAAGACGGCGCCTGAGGACGTGCCGGACCTGCCAGAACAGGCTGGCTCACCGTCGTCCGCATCGTCGTCGTAAGCCGCTGTCAGCGGCATCGTCGGCTCAGGCTGGCGGCTTCTCCTCCGGTGTGACGCCCGAGGGCGCGGCACCGGGCTCGGCGGGCTTCGACTCGGTGTCGGCCGCATGCGGCCCGGACGCCCCCTGCCGGAGGCCCTCGGCGACGTCCTCCGCCTTCTGCTTGAGCGTCTCGGCGACCCGCTCGGCCCTCTCCTTCATCGTTTGGGCCAGTGGCGTGGCCTTCTCGCGCAGCTCCTCGACCTTCGGCTTCGCCTTGTCGCGCAGTTCCTCCGCCTTCGGCCTCGCCACCTTCGCGAGTTCTTCAGCCTTGCTCCTGATGCGGTCGAACACGTCCATTCGTCTTGTCTCCTTCCGCCCGACCGGGCGGGGTTGTCGGCTGGAGTCCCGGGCTCGCTTCCCATTCTGGCGCGCCGGCGTCTGAGTGGTCAGGAATTGACGGTGTTCCGCTTGGGACCCAGGCAATATAGTTAGCCATATGGCTAACGATGCGTTCAGAGCGGTCGCCCATCCGGTCCGTCGCGGGATCGTGGAGCGCCTTGCTCACGGTCCTACGACGGTTGCCGTCGCGACGCGCGGGTTCGGGGTGTCGAAACCGACGATCTCGAAGCATCTGAAGGTGCTCGAACGGGAGGGCGTCATCGTTCGGACGGTGACCGGACGCACCCACGTGCTCGACCTGAACCCCGCGCCGCTCGCGGAGGCAGCCGACTGGTTCGACCAGCAGCGCATCGTGTGGACCCGGATGTTCGATGCGGTCGACATCCTGCTGGCAGAACGAAAGGAGCGGCCGTGACCGGCGCTGAAGGGCCGGATTCGATCCGCATCGAGCGCACATTCGCCGCCCCGGCTCACGAGGTCTTCGCTGCCTGGACCAGTCCCGAGCTGCTGCGCCGTTGGTACCCGCCCGGTGCGGACTGGTCCACGCCGGTCGCAGAGGTCGATCTTCGCGTCGGTGGCCGACTGCGTTTGGTGATGCGAAGCCCGGACGGCGAGGAGTTCGGTGGAGGCGGCGAATACCGCGAGATCGCGCCGCCGACGCGACTCGTGTTCACCTGGACATGGGATAGCGTCGACGTCGCGACGGGCATCCAGCTGATCGAGGTCGACTTCGCCGAGCACGCAGACGGAACGACCAGGGTTGTGATGACGAACCGGGGGCTCACTGACGAGCGGTCTCGTGAGTCGCATCGCGAGGGCTGGGACGAGTCGTTCGACAACCTCGACGGCCTGGTGGCTCGATGACCGACTGGGTCAGCCGTGCGGCGGCAGATGCCGCGATGCGCGGAGAGGAGCCACGTAATCGGTTCGCACGGTGGACGACCCGATGGTCCGCCCCAACGCCCACCGTCGCCGTATCGCGATTTCAAGACGCCGGCGAGCCGTTCCCTCGGCATTGGCGGAGGTTTCCTGCATCGTGGCCGACCGCCGACGCTGCCGATCCGACACTGCAGGCTGCGCTAACCGCCGCGGTCGACGAGCTGCCGGGCACCTGGCGGGAGGTCGTCATTGCCCGCGATGGGCTCGGTCGCAATGCTGCCGACGTCAGCGCGAGGCTCGGCCTGACGCCGAGGCAGCAGCGCGCGATCCTGACGCGCGCGCGGGCGCAACTTCGGGAACGGATTGCCCAGCGCCTCGTGCAGAACGGCCCGCCGTGACTGCGGCACCGGAAGTCGCTAGTACGGCACCGCGCGCGCTGGGACGACGGCTGCTGCCGCTGCAGATCGCCGTCGGTCTCTCCGGCGTCGTTTTCTGGGTCCCTGTCGAGAAGCTGTTCATGACGCAGATTGGGTTCACGCCCCGGTCGGTCGCTGTCATGGCGGCTGCGTACGCGGCGGTGGTTCCGCTGCTCGAAGTACCGTCCGGCATCCTGGCCGATCGGTGGAGCCGCAATCGGATCATGGGCTGCGCCGGCATCGCGCTGTTCGCAAGCACGCTACTGGGCGGGCTCAGCAGAAACGTGCCTACCTATATCGGAGCGGCGATGATGCTCGGTGTCTACTTCGCTCTGAGCTCAGGGACCGTTGACAGCATCGTGTACGACGTCGTACTCGAGGAGACGGGCTCGAGCGATCAGTACGAGGCGTGGATCGGCCGCACCCGGATCGTCGAGAGCGGCGCCTTCGCCCTGAGCGCGCTCGCCGGTGGCGTGCTCGCTGGCTGGTCGTCTGCTCGGCTCACTTACTTCGTGACGCTGCCGTTCGTGGCGATCGCCGTCGCCGCCTTCTTGCGCTTCGACGAGCCACGTCTGCACCGCGCGGCGGAACCGGTCGCGTTGCGTCGCCACGTTGCCTTGACGTACCGAACGATCCTCACCGAGCCGACACTGCGGCTCGTCGTGCTGCTGGGGGCGCTCGTCGGGCTGCTGTCTCAAGCCGTCTTCGAATTCGGACCGTTATGGCTCGTCGCGCTGGCCGCCCCGGCCGCACTCTTCGGCCCTTACTGGGCGGCTCTCGTCGCCACCCTCGGCGTCGGCGGTTACCTGACCGCAAGACTGAACCTCGAGCGGCCCATGATCGTCGCGTTGCTCGCTCTCACTGCGCCTGCAGCGGCGTTCTCGCTCACCCAGACAGGCTCCCTGACTGTCGTGGTCGCGGCGCAGGCCGTCCTGGCGCTCCTCCTAGCGATCATGAGCATCCGCGCCGGCAAGCTGCTGCACGACGGCGTGCCGTCCCAGGTGCGGGCCGGCGTTTCTTCCGGAGTCGGCACGCTGTCCTGGGTGCTGTTCTTGCCGTTCTCGCTGCTGTTCGGATGGTTCGCGCGCAGCCATAGCGTGCGGCAGGCCGGGTGGTTTCTCACCACGGCGGCTTTGCTAATCGCGCTCCTGCTGCTCGCCTCGACTTTCCGAGGCCGCTCGCGGACGGCTCCCCAGACGCCGCCGGCGGAACTCGCTTGCCAGGAACTGGTGGAGCTCGTCACCGATTACCTCGAGGGGGTGCTCCCACCTGATCTCAAGGATGCCGTCCGGGAACACCTGAGCGGCTGCGAAGGCTGCAGCGAATACGTCCACCAGATCGGGCTGACCATTGAAGCCCTACAGCAGGCCGACCTTCACCTGACGCCTGGACGGCCCGCGCCTGCGCCGGGCGCCTGAGTTGATGGGTCCGTGTTCACGTGGCGTCGAGCAGCCGCACCTTGCCGGCGGAGATGACGTTGCCCGAGGCGTCTTCGAACCACACCGCCGCGCCGTGCTCGTCGGTGGCCGCGTGAACGTCGAAACCCAGCTCCGGCCATGGCCAACCATGGGCGGTCGAGACGACGTCTTGGATCATTTCGGCCTTCGCGCCTCTCACCGCCACGCGTCTGCCCGTAACGTCTGCTGCAGGCCGACGTTAGCCGACCGTACCCGGCCGTCCGGCGGCAGCCTTGACGCGCAAGGGCTAGCGGCGTAGCTGCATCTGCGTCGCCTCGATGTAAGCGGCGGCCTGTCGTCCCATGGCCGCCGCGACGTCGCCGGCGAAGCGGAAGTGGATGCCCCCGAGCACGCGAGCGTCGATCACCTGCGCCACACCGGCGGAGAAGCTCGGCAGGGTCCGGGTTACGCCCGGCATGCCTGGAGAGCTGAGCGTGTACCGCGTGCGGTTGCCGAACCGGTCCGCGAGGATGGCGGCAGCCGCCTGGCTGACCCCGGGATGCCCCGCCGGGTACTCCTGGAACGCCGGCGTGACGAGGAGTGGTTGCCAGGCCGGGTCGGCGTCGGTTGCCGGGTTGCCGTCCAGCGCCGCGTCATGGATGGCGGTGATAGGTCGCCACGTGTCGTAGTAGTTCTTGGCGTTCCAGGCCGCGATCACCGCGTCGGCCATGGCCATGTTCTCCTGGGCAAGCAACCGCGCCGCGTCGGTGAGTCCGAGGTGGTGGCGGGCGATGAGGGCGTCGGCTACCGGGTCCCAGATAACGACCGGTGGCGCGGACTGCCAGAACTGCGCGGTCTGCGTGTCGAACGCACTCCGGCTGCTACTCGTCGCGCTCCCGAGTGCCTTTACCTCGTCGAAGTCGCGGGCGTATCGCGCGCCTGTCAGAGCCGGCGGCGGTGCCGGCAGGAACTGCGCGGGCGACGTGAGTGCCCAGGGGGTCATGCTGGCGAATTCCCGGAATGCCGGCGCCGGCGGGAATGCGGGCGGGGTGGGCTGCCACCGGCCGAGCGTGCTGCTGGGGATGTAGGCCGGCGGCGGTGTGGTGAAGCCGTCGTTCGCCCTGAGGGCGAGGATCGCGTCGGCCACGAGGGTGCCCCAGCCGACGCCGCGGTCGATCGCGCGCGAGTCGCGGTCGCCCTCGCCGAGACGCGCCAGGGTGTCGGCGAGCAGGATGTCGAGCCTCGCTCGCTGGGAGGGGAACAGCGAGACAAGGGCTTCGTGTGCTGCTGCGGCGGCTGCAGCCTGCGCGGAAGCGCCGCGCGGCGCGGGCGAAGTGACGTAATAGGGCACGTAACGACGCGTGAGGCCGTTGACCGCGTCGAACACCGCAGTGGCCACGATGGCGCCCGCCCGCACCGCGGGTGGTGGCGGGGTGTTTGCCACCGTCAGCGTGTCCAGGAGTGCGTGATTCCACTCGACCACCACCTGCGCGGGTGGCGGGGTGTGGTCCGCGGCCGCCGGCGCCGGAGCCCGGACGGCTGTCAGCAGCAGCGCCGGTAGCGCCAGCGCGGCAACCGGCCGGATCCGCCGTTGTGTCGCGAAGACGTGTCTACCCATGTGATCCTCCCGCGGGGATTCGGAATTACGGACCGCGTTGATCAGGGCTCACAGGGCGGGATGTGTCCCGGATGCCGCGGCCCGCCCGGCGCGCGGCGCAACCGGGCCAGGCGGCGCCATGCGCTGCGGTACTCCGCGAGCGCCCGGCGTTCGGCGCGACGCGAAGTGGCCCAGGCGCGTAGTCGCTGGATCATGTCTGTTGCCCTCCACCAGATCAGCGTCTCGGGCTACGACGATCCCCGCGGTCCCCTGCTGTGGCCATTCGTCATTTGTCCACTCTTTGTCTCGTGGCCTCGGCTGGTGAGGTCACCGCGGCATAGGATCGACAATCACCCTGGGGCGGAAGGGATGTCGGGGAGGGGCTGTGGCTGAGGAGATCCGCAGCGCAGACCTGCGGCGGCTGCTCGCCGTGGTCGATGCGGCCCGGTCAGGTGACGCCGACGCGGGGCTACCCGACGGCGTGCTCAGCTTCGCGCGTGAGCTGGTGGACTGCGACATCATCTCGTTCACCGAGTTCGACCCGGTGCGGCAGCGCGAGTACGTCGATCAGAGCGTGCCGACCGAAGAGGCAGCTTCCCTGCCGCCGCAGTTCTGGCAGCTGTACTGGCGTTGCGCGCACTGCAGCTATCCGGACCGCAGTGGCGACCTGCTCAGCGTCACCACGGTCTCTGATTTCTACAGCCGGCGCCAATTCCACAGCACCGGCCTGTACACCGACTACTTCGGCCCAGACGGCATCGAGACCGACGCAGTGATCTGCTTGTCCGCGCCATCCGGCCGCGATCGGAGACTGGTCTTCTTCCGAGGGCCAGGACCCGACTTCGACGGCCGTGACCGGCTGCTGTTGTCGCTGCTACGGCCGCACCTCAACGAGCTCTATCAGGAACTCGCGCGTCGCCGGAAGGCGGTACCGGAGCTGACGTCTCGGCAGTGGCAGCTCTTGCGCCTGCTCGCGGCCGGTCACACGAACGCCGACATCGCCCGCGAGCTCGTCGTATCGGTCAGTACCGTGCGCAAGCACCTGGAGAACATCTTCGCGCGCCTGGGCGTCACCAACCGTACCGCCGCTATCGCCAAGGCCTTCCCCAGCCCGCCCCACTGAGCTGCATCGCCCCGGCGAGCTGCTGCCGGCCTTAGTGCCGACCCGACCTCCCGACGACGGCGGGCAGGAGTCGGCCGTCTGCCTGGTGGGCGGCTGGCCGACGAGGCTGCTGGCTGTGCCAGGCCTTGCAGTCGTCGATGGCCCCGACGAGCAGGTCGCGCAGGACCGAGTCCGGGTCGGGTATGCAGGCGCGTGCGATGCCTTGCACGGCGTAGCGAACGATGGTCGGCGCCGCGTGCCGACGGAATGTCCTTTGCGAGATGTGGAGATTGCGCGTGTACCGGGTCGCCCAGGTGGCAGCGTCAGGGGCGAGGGTGAGTGCGTCACTGCTCTCCCGACTCGGCGGCGCACCAGGACGGCCGTCGACCTCGGCCCGCAACCGCTCGCAAGTCAGGACGGCGACGGCCATAATCTGCTGACGCTCTGCCGCCGCGACGGGTAGCGCCGTCCGTGCGGCCCGAAGCGAGATGCTGAGGTCGATACGTAGATCATCTCCGGTTGAACCGATCATGTCGGGGACGAGTTCGACCAATGCCTGTCGAGATCCGTCGGAGACGAAGTCGTTGATCTGCCGGGCGAGCTCGCTGAGCAGCGGATGCGTGCACGCCGGATGGTCGCTCCACTTCTCTCCGGCCAGATAGGACGCGTATTCCATGACGCATGCACCGTTGCGTGGTCTGCGATGCTTCCCTCGAGACAGCACTGGAAGAAATTCCGTGGAACGGCCATGCTGTGACGACACTCGAACCACCCCAATTCTGCGAGCGCTGTCTACGAGTGTGCACCCGGTCTGCGGTCAATGGCAGGTGCAGCACTGCTTACGCCACGCCGAGCATTCGGGCGCACTCGAGAGCCACGTGTAGCTCGGCGACGTCGAGCGGGTTGGCGAGGCTGCGGTTGGTGAGCTCTTCCAGTCGGCGGAGTCGGTAGCGGACCGTGTTGCGATGCAGGTGCAGGCGAGTCGCCGCGGCGGAAGTCGATCCGGCCGATGCGAGCCACACGCGGGTGGTCTCGATGGTCACGGCGCGGTCGTCATCTGGGAGGTCGAGCACCGGGCCGAGGATGCGACGCGCGGTGGTCTCTGCTGCGTCGGGTGCGCTGACGAGTAGCACGGCAACCGGCTCCTGGTCGAAGCGCACCACGTCGGCCGTGTGCGGAGTTGCCGCCGCGCAGGCAAGTCGCGCCTGCCGGAGCGCCTGCGGGGTTTGCTCGAGGTTGCCGTACGGCTCGCTCACGCCGACCCGGCCGAGCGCGAGGCCGGCGAGTTCGGTGGACAGCTGCGCAGCGTCGAAGCGCGGGCGGAGCACGACCAGGCCCTCGTGTTGCTCGGCATCCAGGCGCCAGGCTGATACGACGTCCCGGCGGCGAAGGAGGTCCTCGACGCCAGGGAGCGCTTCCTCGCCCGGGGACGGGCACTCGGCGGCCACGACGACGAGCGTCCCGTGCTGCGGGAGTTTGAGCGCCTCCGCGGATTCCCACAGGTGCGAGCCGTCGCCGAGCTTGCCGTCGAGCAGGCCGTTGAGCAGGGCGGACCGCAGTTGCCGGTCGTGCCGCGCCCGGTCGGCGCTGGTGCCGCGGTAGGCCTCGGTGGCCGCTGCAGCCAGGTCGTCGGTGACGGCCCAGATGTCGGCCGCGTAGCGCAGCAGCGCGTCCTGAGCGTGCTCGTCGGCGTGCTCGACGAGCAGTTCCCAGACGAGTCGCCCACCCAGCCGAAATGCCTGGAGTAGCGCGGAGAGTGGTACTCCTGCCTCGGCGCGCCGGCTGCCGGTGGCGCGTGGCGCTTCCGTTCCGACGTTCGGCATGCCGGCGAGTCGCCCGAAGACGTACAGCAGATTGTCCCGGCACGAGTTGCGCAATTCGTCCGGGCTGACCGCCAGCCCCTCGGCGTACAGCGGCTCGCGTGCCCTGATGCGTTCGGCCATCCGTTGCGCGAACTCGTCGACCCGTGGGAGCAACGCTCGGCTGAGGTCGCGCACTACGGGATCGACCGCCGGCGCCGTCATGGACGGGAGCATAGGCCGGCACGGCTGTGCGCGTGCACTACGAGCCGGTGGATGCTTTGGTGCCTGCGCCTATCGCGGTGCGGCGCCCCGAGCCAGACGATTGTGGAGTCAATTCCAGACGGCCACGCGCACCGAAGGACCCGCTATGAACCTCGCCGAAAGCCTCGCCCGCACCGCTGCTGCTCACCCGCACCGGGTTGCGATCCGACTCGGCGACGACACGCTCAGCTATCGAGACCTTGACGACGCAAGCGCGCGCGTCGCCGGCCTGCTCGCGGCCCGCAACGTCGGGCCGGGTGACCCGGTCGGGATCATGCTGCCGAACGTCCCCCAATTCGCCGTCGCCTACTTCGGCGTGCTGCGGGCGGGCGCCGTTGTGGTGCCGATGAACCCGCTGCTCAAGGCCCGCGAGGTCGCCTATTACCTCGGCGACTCAGGCGCGCCGGTGATCTTCGCCTGGCATGCTGCCGAAGAAGAGGCCGAGATCGGCGCCAAGCAGGTCGACGCCGAGGCGATCGTGGTCGACCCGGGCACGTTCGGTGACTTGCTCGCGGCCGCGACGCCGGCGCCGGAGGTCGTCGACCGGGCCGGAGCAGACACTGCAGTCATCCTGTACACCTCGGGTACGACCGGGCACCCCAAGGGCGCCGAGTTGACCCACGCCAACCTGATCAAGAACGCGGAGGTCACCGGCGCCGATCTGTTGCAGCTCAGCGGCGACGACGTGATCTTCGGTGGTCTGCCGTTGTTCCACTCGTTCGGCCAGACGTGCACCCTCAACACGGCCGTCGCGGCCGGCGCCTCGCTGACCGTGCTCCCGCGGTTCGATCCGGCTCAGGCGCTGCGGATGCTCGCCGATCATCACGCGACCGTGTTCGCCGGCGTCCCGACGATGTACAGCGCGCTGCTGCACGTGCCCGACCGCGCCGACTACGACGTGTCGGCGCTGCGGGTGTGCGTGTCGGGCGGCGCGGCGATGCCGGTCGAGGTGCTGCGCCAGTTCGAGGACGCGTTCGGGTGCATCGTGCTGGAGGGTTACGGCCTGTCCGAGACGTCGCCGGTGGCGTCGTTCAACCACCCGGACCGCGAGCGCAAGCCGGGCTCGATCGGCACCCCGATCCGAGGCGTCGAGATGCGGGTGGTCGATGCGGCGAACAACGAGCTGCCGCAGGGCGCGGTCGGTGAGATCGCGATCCGCGGACACAACATCATGAAGGGCTATTGGAAAAAGCCGGAGGCAACGGCTGATGCCATTTCCGCGGACGGCTGGTTCCGCACCGGTGACGTCGGCCGCGTGGACGAGGACGGCTATTACTACATCGTCGACCGCAAGAAGGACCTGATCATCCGCGGCGGATACAACGTCTACCCCCGTGAGATCGAGGAAGTGATCTACGAGCACCCGGGTGTTGCCGAGGCAGCGGTGATCGGCATGCCGCACGCCGAGCTCGGCGAGGAAGTAGGCGCGGCCGTGGTGCGGAAGCCTGGTGCATCCGTCAGCGCCGACGAGCTGCGCGCCTTCGTCAAGGCGCAGGTAGCCGCCTACAAGTACCCGCGGCGGGTCTGGTTCGTCGAGGCCTTGCCCAAGGGGCCGACCGGGAAGATCCTCAAGCGCGAGATCACCGTCCCGGACGCGGAGCAAGCGCGATGACATCCTCGATGACGCCCGACCAGGCGGCCGACCTTGCCGACCAGGCCGCGCCGCTGGACGCACTGCTGATCGACGCCGCGCTGGGCCCGGTGCGCCGCTTCGCACCGGACGCCTCCACCGCCAAGATGCTCGCCGCCCTCGCCCGCCGGCCCGGGACCACGGCGAGCCGGCTGCGGGAGTTGGCCGCCGAGTCGGGCCGCATCGTGCTCGGTACCTCGACGCTCGGCCCGTCCCGGCGTGATCGCCGCTTCGTCGACGCGGCGTGGACGACCAATCCCATACTGCGGCGCCTGGTTCAGCTTTATTTGGCCGGCGGGCAGACCGCCGAGCAACTGGTCAGTGACGCCGGACTGGGGTGGCGCGACGAGCAGCGGATGCGGTTTCTGACCGACAACCTGATCGAGGCGGCGGCGCCGAGCAACGTTCCACTGGTGAATCCGGCGTCGGCCAAGACGGCCATTGACAGTGCCGGCGCGAACCTGGCGCGAGGCGGTGCCCAGCTGGTGCGCGACCTCGGGTCGCCTCCGCGGATCCCCGAGATGGTCGACCGCTCGGCGTTCGAGGTCGGCCGAAACATCGCCGTCACCCCCGGTGCGGTCGTGCTGCGCACCGACGTCTTCGAGCTGATCCAGTACACGCCGCAGACCGAGCAGGTTCGCGACGTGCCGCTGCTAGTGGTTCCGCCGACGATCAACAAGTATTACGCGCTGGATCTCGCAGCCGACCGCAGCTTGGTCGAGTTTCTGGTCCGCGAGGGCCAGCAGGTGTTCGTCATGTCGTGGCGAAACCCGGACGCGCGGCACGCAAAGTGGAACTTCGACACCTACGTGCAGGCGATCCTCGAGGCGCTCGACGCAGTTGAGCGGGTGACTGGCACGGACCGCTCGGTGCTGGCCGGCATCTGCTCGGGTGGCATCCTCGCGAGTATCACCGCCGCCTACCTCACGGCGACCGGCCGGCCGGATCGCCTGGCCGCCTTCGCGCTGGCCGTGACGGTGATCGACAACGCGCACGCGGGCGTCGCGTCGGCTCTGGGCACCCGCCGGATGGCGAGCGCCGCGAAGGCGGTGTCCCGCCGCCGCGGATACCTGGACGGGCGCGCGTTGGCTGAGGTGTTCGCCTGGCTGCGTCCGGGCGATCTCGTGTGGAACTACTGGGTCAACAACTACCTGCTCGGCAAGAAGCCCCCGGCGTTCGACATCCTGTTCTGGAACGCCGACACGACCCGGATGCCCGCCGGCTTGCACGCCGATTTCGTCGACCTGGCTATGGACAACCTGCTGGTCACCGCCAGCGCGCGCACCGTGCTGGGCGTGCCCATCGACTTGTCGGAGATCGACGCCGACACATACATCGTGGCGGGCATCGCCGACCACATCACCCCGTGGCAGAACTGCTACCGCACCACGCAGCTGCTGGGCGGCTCGTCGCGGTTCGTGCTGTCGACGAGCGGGCACATCGCGGCGCTGGTCAATCCCCCGGGTAATCCCAAGGCCAGCTTCCAGGTGAACAAGGCCAACCCGGCCGACCCGGAGGAGTGGCTCAAGAGCGCGGAGACGGAGCCGGGCACGTGGTGGCTCGACGCCTCGGCTTGGCTGGCCGAACGAAGCGGCGCGCTGCGGCCGGCACCCGAGCAGCTCGGTGGCGGCGGCTTGCAGCCGATCGTCGAGGCCCCGGGCACCTACGTGTTCGACAGCTGATCACTTTCCGAGGAGTACCCACATGTACGAGACGATCGGCCGCTCGCGCGGCACTGACTTCTTCCGCATCGCCGACCAACTCACCGGTGAGGAACGCGCATACTGGCGCCGCACCCGTGATTTCGTCGATGACGAAGTCCTTCCGGTCATCAACGATTACTGGGAGAGGGCCGAATTCCCGTACGAGTTGATTCAGAGGCTCGCCAAGCTCGGCATCGTCGGAGACGGCATCGAGGGCTACGGTTGCCCGCCCATGAGCCCGATCGCCTGTGGCCTGATCCATATGGAGCTCAACCGCGGCGACGGCAGTCTCGGCACATTCGTCGGTGTACAGGCGGGCCTCGCGATGCAGTCGATTGCCATGCTCGGCTCGGAGGAGCAGAAAGCGCAGTGGCTGCCGGCCATGGCGCAGCTGACCAAGATCGGCGCGTTTGCGCTCACCGAGCCCACCCACGGCTCGGACTCGGTGGCGTTGGAGACGACCGCTCGGCGCGACGGTGACACCTGGACGATCAACGGGGCCAAGAAGTGGATCGGCAACGGCACCATCGCCGACGTGGTCGTGGTCTGGGCGCGCGACGAGGCCGACCGCCAGGTCAAGGGATTCCTCGTCGAGAGGGGGACTTCGGGGTACCTCGCAAGCAAGATCGATGGCAAGGGTTCCTTGCGTGCCGTGTGGCAGGCCGAGATCACCCTGACCGACGTGCAGGTCGCCGAGTCGAACCGGCTGCCCGGTGCGAACAGCTTCAAGGACACCGGGCGGGTACTGGCCGGTACCCGCAACGCGGTCGCCTGGGGTGCCCTCGGCCACGCCACGGCCGCCTACGAGATCGCCGCGCAGTACTGCTCCGAACGGAGCCAGTTCGGCAAGGCACTGGTCAGCTTCCAGATAGTGCAGGACAAGCTCGTCAAGATGCTGGCCGAGGTCTGCTCGATGCAGCTCTACTGTCTGCGTCTGGGAAGGCTCATCGAAGAAGGCAGCCTGACGGACACCATTGCCGCCATCGCCAAGATGAACAACACCCGCAAGGCGCGCCAGGTTGTTGCGGAGGCTCGAGACCTCCTCGGCGGAAACGGCATCCTGCTCGACTTCCATGTCATGCGGCACATGGCCGACATCGAGGCGCTGCACACGTACGAGGGCACCGAAACCATTCAGACGCTGATCGTCGGACGGGACATCACCGGTGTCGGTGCCTTCGCGTGAGATCAGATTCCTCGACGTGGACGGGGTCCGGCTGCGCACCGCCGTCGCGGACGGCGACGGTTCGCGCCCCCCGTTGTTGTTGATCACCGGGATCGGCGCCAGCCTGGAGCTGGCAGAGCCGTTCGAACGGGAGCTCAACAGTCGAAATCTGCGCACGATCAGTTACGACGCCCCCGGGGTCGGCGAGTCGACTCCGTACGCCTGGCCGCGCCGGATGGGCGGAGTCGCTCGTACCGCCGAGCGACTCCTCGACACACTCGGCCACACGGCAGTTGACGTCTTCGGGGTCTCACTCGGCGGCGTCGTGGCGCAGCAGTTGGCACACCAGGCTCCGCACCGGGTGCGCAGGCTCATGCTTGCCGCGACCGGGCCCGGGCTCGGCGGCGTTCCCGGCTCGCCCCGCGTGCTGTGGACGCTGGCCACGCCGCGCCGCTACTACCAACCTGACTATTACCGTCGCGTTGCGGGCGACATCTACGGCGGCGTCGCCCGTCGCGATCCTGATGCCTTGTTGCACGGCTCGCTGGCCCGGTTCGTCCATCGACCGACCATGTACGGATACGCAGCCCAGCTGTACTCCATCGCAGGCTGGACCAGCATGCCGTGGCTGCACCGGATCCGCCAGCCCACCCTCGTGCTGGCCGGCGACGACGATCCGATCGTTCCTCTCGTGAACGGCCGCTTACTGGCACGGCTCATCCCGGACGCCGAGTTGCAGGTGATCCCGGGCGGCGGGCACTTGTTCGTCCTCGAAGATCCTGGCGCTGTCGCCGCTCGGGTGAGCGAGTTCCTTCGCTAAATGTTGTTCTGGGAGAGCCGTCGGGTGAGTTCGGCACGGCGGTGGATACCGAGTTTGCGGTAGATCGTGGCCAGGTGCGTCTCGATGGTGCGCACGCTGACGAAAAGAGCCGTCGCCGCGTCGCGGTTGCTGGCGCCTTGGGCGATGAGCTCGGCCACGCGCTGCTCGGTGGTAGTGAGCGCGTTGCTCGATCGCGTGCCGGCTGTACGTGGTAGTTCGCGTTCGACTTCGGCCAGCAGCGGGCGGTGAGCGACGTCTGTCGCAAGATCGCGGGCTCGGGTGAGGGCGGTGCGGGCGTGCTTGCGGGCTCTGCGGCGCCTTTCGATACGACCGAGCACGAGCAGGCTGCGCGCTGCTTCGAGGCGCAGAGGTGAGGCTTCGTGCGCGGCGACGGCGGACCGGGCGAGGCCGGCCGCGGCATCGAGGTCGCCCAGGTGCGCGGCGATCAGGGCGTCGATGCGCTCGGCGTCACCGATGAGGGCCGTGCGCTCGAGTCGGGTGCCGATCTCTCGCAGAGTCGAGGAGATTCGGGCCGCGTCGGCGGCTCGATCGGTGTCGACGTAGGCCTCGGCGAGCAACGCGTCAAGTCGGCTGCGAACGCCTGGGTCCTTCCACCCGTTTTCGTCCGCCCAACGGGCGGCACGCTCCAGGTGGACCACTGTCGCGGCGGGATCATTTTCCCAAGCGCTGACTTTGCCGCGGAGCACGGCAGCGATGAATCCTTCGACAGGGGTGTGCGCCTCGTCGACGAGCTGGGTGTCGACGATGTGTCGTGCCTCGGTCAGCTTGCCGTCGGCAATGAGCTGCTCGCAGGTGGGTTCTAGCCGCCATGCAGACGCGGGCCAGTGATGCCAGGCGGCGATGGCGTCGGCGGCATCGAGCGCGACTCGAGCCGAGGTGTAGTCGCCTGCGAGTTGCTCGGTTGCCGCCAGGTAGGCCAGGAATGTGGCCTGGGCGTAGTCGTCGCCGGACTCGGCGGCCTGTCCGATGGACTTCGTCACCGCGGCGCGGGCCGTCTCCAGGTCATCGACGTAGCGCGACCACAGTCCGCGTTGCAGGTTCGCCGTGTCGTATTGGCGGGTCACCGCAATACTGCTCTCAAGGCGGCCGGCTTGGTCGAGCAGGTCAGTGTCGAGGCCCTCAGCGGCAGCCGCCTTTGCTGCGACCAGGTTCAGTAGGGCGCGGTGCAGGGCCGGCTCGGCAGCGGTGCCGGCGGCTTGGGCGCAACCGATCGCCTCGACTGCGAGCGCGTGCCGCTTGCCGGGGATGCCGTAGGCGACGTCCGCGGCAAGCGCGAGGACCAGTGCGCGGCGCCGCCGATCGAAACCGGCAGTCTGCAAGGCGTTGGCGATGATCGTCGTTGCCGCAGTGGTCCCGTGCACGACGTCGGTCATGTCGAGTAGGAGCGGCAGCGCGCGCTCCAGGTCGGGTGTGGCGAGGCCGTCGAGATCGAGCGTCCCGAGATGAGCCACGGAGTCGGCGACATTGCCTGCGAGGAACAGCAGCTCGCCGGCACGGATCCGGCGCGCGATCAGGTGCGGCCCGTCGGTAGTGGGCGTGAACGACACGGCCTGCGTTGCGAAGTGTCCCGCGACGGCGTTGGCGGCCCGGTTGTGCGCCGCCTCGGCGGCGGCGTCGAGAGCCTCGGCCACGGCGGGGTCTGGTCCGGCGCCGGCGGCCAATGCCAGGAATCGTGCGTGCCGCTCGGGGTTGATCGACTCCGCTGCGAGGTGCTCGTAGAGATTGCGGCGGCGACCCGGGGGCAACGCCTCGAGTGCCGCTGCACCGATCAGCGGGTGCGCCGGGACGAGTCGCCCGCCGGTCTCGACGACGGCGCCGGCAAGTGCCGCGGAGTCAAGCGCCGTGACGGGATCAGGCAGGACGCGAAGCTCCTTCAACGAATCGGATACGCGCACATGGCCGGCGGCCGCCACCACGGCCAGGGCATACACGGCATCCGCTCCGAGCAGGTGCGTAAGCCGTCGGCTGAGCCCTTGGGCCGTCGGCGTCAGCGGCGAGCCGGGCGATTCGAGACTCGCCGCCGAGATCTCCTTGGCCCAGAAGGGATTTCCTCTCGACTGGTCAGCCACAAGACGGGCCTGGGCCAGATTCACGTCCGCGGGCAGCAGGGTTCGTATCTGGCGAACGTTCAGCGGCGCGAGGTCGATGCGTTCCGAGGTCGCGACTGCGTCGAGCAGATCGTGCCAGTGCCGTGGCGGCGGCGGCACGCCCACCGTCAAGGGATCGGCGGGAGCGGCGGCGCGGGCAGCGAGCAGCACGGACACGGTCTCGGCTGTGAGTCGCCGTAATGCGAATACGAGCGCGTCCAAGCTCGCGTCGTCCAGCCACTGCACGTCGTCGATGCCGATCATGATGGGCCGGTCGGCGAGGGCGGCCCGCAGCACCGAGAGGACGGCCTGGCCGATGGCGTGTGCGGTCGGTGGTATCTCGCCGGCGGGTCGCAGGAGCAGGGCCACCTCGAGCGCATCTCGTTGCGGAGCCGGGACAGCATCCGTCACCGTCGGCAGGATGTCGCCGAGCAGGTCGGACAGTCCCGCGAACGACAGCTGGGCCTCAGCCGGCGAGGGCTCGCTGCGCAGAACCCGATAACCGGCGCCTACGGCTGCGTCGACCGCCGCGCGCCACAGGGTTGACTTACCGGCGCCCGCCTCGCCGGCGATGGCGAGCCCACAAGGTCGCGTGGGCGGATGTACCGCGAACTGCTTGATGCGACGCCAATCGCCCGTGCGCACCATGCTGGCAGGGCCTGCAGCCACGATTCCATCCCATCACACCCGCGCCCACCGTTGGGCCGCCCGCATCCAGTCAATATGGTGGATACAACGCCGCGCGCCCCGGATACCGGCCATGCCGAACTTGCGTAGTTCTACGGATACCGGCCAGGCGCGTGGGCGAGGTACGGGCACTTGTTCCGTAGCCGCTTCCGATTCGCGGCCGACGCAGCGTGCCTAGCGTCAGTTGCGTGACCTCGACGTCGTCCCGCACCGCAGACCAGCTCGAGCTGAGCCCGTCCCGACACGCGCACAGCGACGCGTGCTGGTGGCATCTCGGCGATGCGATGTGGATCTGCGCCGCGACGTCGCAGGTCACGTCCTGGCCCATTCTCTCCAGGCACGCCGATGTTTCCCGCTCTTAGTTCAAGCGCGCGAGTCATTTCGCCGCCTGGACCTCCACGTCGCATCACCCCGAACCTGTTCGGCATCAGCTTCGGCCTCGCCGGCCTCGCGCAAGCATGGACCGAAGCCGGCCGGCTCTCGCCGACGCCGACCGCGGTCGCAGATGCGTTCTGGCTGATTGCCGGCGCCGCGTGGCTGATAACCCTCGCGCTGTACCTGCGTTCGATCTTTACGGACGGACGCACGCGCACCGAGCTAGCCGACCCCACCTTCGGGCCTTTCGTAGCGGTTCCCGCGATCGTCGGGATGCTGCTCGCCGGCGGGTTGGAACCCGTTGCGCGCGGCTCGGCAGTAGTGCTGTACACCGCATCGCTTACGGCGACGCTGGTGCTGGCGGGTCGCCTGCTCGCGATCTGGATACTCGACGGCACACCGTCGACGAAGTGGCACCCCGGGTACTACCTTCCGTCGGTCGGGGCACCACTGGTCGCATCAGCCGAAGCCGCCACCCTCGGCTATCGCAGTCTCGCCGTGGTCCTGTTCGGATTCGGGGTCATCAGCTGGATCCTCATCGGGGCCGTGCTGCTCGCACAGCTCGTCGGGGGCCAACAACTGCCGAGGCCGCTCATTCCCACCATGGCGATCTTGATCGCACCACCCCTTGTCGCGGGCAACGCCTGGTTCGCGATAGACGGCGGCCGAGTGGACCGCATCGCACTCGCCTTGGCGGGCTATGCGGTGCTCATGGCAATTGTCCAGCTCGGCCTTGTCCCGCTGTACCGTACTGTGCCGTTCGGGCCCGGCTGGTGGTCCTACTCATTCCCAGCCGCCGCCTTGATCGCCAATGCCATCGCGTGGCTCGCCGCCGAACACGCCCAGCACCAGGATGCGTGGATCTACCTATTGTTGGCCGTCCTCACCGCATTCATCGGCTACCTCGCGGCGCGCACCGCTGTCGCGCTTGGCCACCGTAGCTTGCTGCCCAGCCCGGACCTCAGCACCACCGCGACCGGCCCCCCTGCCGCTTAGCTCGCGAAGCTGTCGAACATGCCGGGTTCGTAGGAGCCGCCCTGCTGGTGCACGATCACGGCGAGCCGGTTCGCCGCGTTGATAAGGGCGACCACTGAGACCAGCGCGACGATCTGGTCGTCGTCGTAGTGCTTGCGTACCTGCGCCCAGGTCTCGTCGGACACGCCGAGGTTGGCGTCGGCAAGCCGGGTACCCTCCTCGGCCAGCGCCAGCGCCGCTTGCTCGGCCTCGGTGAACACGGTGGACTCGCGCCAGGCGGCGACCAGGTTGATCCGGACCGGAGTCTCGCCGGCGGCGGCCGCCTCCTTGGTGTGCAAGTCGACGCACCAACCGCATCCGTTGATCTGGCTGGCACGCAGCGACACCAGCTCCTGCGTGGACTTCGGCAACCTCGAATGGTGGATCACCAGGCTGGCGTTGGCGAACCGCTTTGCGAATTTGGCGCCGATCTCGTTGGCCATCATGTCGATCCTGGGCTCCATGACTGCGTCCTCACTCTTGATGTGCAATGACAGACACGAGATGCCGGCGATCCCGTCGTTGTGACAGCGCCGGCTGCGTCACGTGAGTCGTGCCGGTCGGTGATGTCACAAGACGGCCGGTCCCGGCGTCTCATGGGTGGCACAGCCGAGATTGGAGAGGAGCCCATATGGCTAACCGGCCGGACGCTGCCACCGAGGCGTTCCTGGCGCACCGCAACCTACTGTTCACCATCGCCTACGAGATGCTCGGCTCGGCCGCCGACGCAGAGGATGTGCTGCAGGAGACCTGGCTGCGGTGGGCCGGCGTCGACCTCGACATCGTTGAGAATCAGCGGGCTTATCTCGTCCGGATCGCCACCCGCCAGGCGCTCGGCCGGCTGCGGACGCTCGGCCGCCGCAAAGAGTCCTACGTCGGTCCCTGGCTGCCCGAGCCGTTGCTCACCGCGCCCGATGTAGCCGAGGACATCGAGCTGGCGGAAAACGTCTCGATGGCGATGCTGCTGGTGCTGGAGACACTGACGCCGACCGAGCGGGCGGTGTTCGTGCTGCGCGAGGTGTTCGACGTCGAGTACGACGAGATCGCCGAAGCCATCGACAAGACGCCGGCGGCGGTCCGGCAGATTGCGCACCGGGCGCGGGCACACGTCGCTGCGCGCCGACCGCGCGGGGTCGCGTCTGCGGCCGAGACCCGAGACGCGCTCGAGGCGTTCCAACAGGCGGCGCAAACCGGCGATTTGCAGCACCTGCTCGACATCCTCGCACCGGACGTCGTCTTCCTGGGTGACGGTGGCGGAGTCAAGCAGGCTGTTCCGCGGCCCATCGTGGGCTCCGAGAAGGTGGGCCGCATCCTGCGTGCCGGACTGGCCAACCTCGCCGCCGCGTCGCTTCAGCCCGCACAGGTCAATGGCTATCCGGCACTGATACTCCGGTTCGACGGCGAGGTCGACACGGTCCTGGCGCTGCGTATCGACGACGGGCTCATCACCGGGATCTACGCCGTGCGCAACCCCGAGAAGCTGTCGCATATGGCGCAGGAGACCGCCCTGATCCGGATCACGCGTCTCGGCGACTGATGACGTACGCGCCGGCGGCGAGGAACACGATGGGGTAGGCGATGAGCACAACCCAGCACCATCCCGGCGTGAGCAGTTTGGAGCTCGGGTCGCTCGACGTGAGCTGGGAGATCAGGTTCCCAGGAAGGAACTTGCCGATGTCGGACCGCCACGGCGACGGCAGGGCGCCGACGACCTGCGGCAGCAGGAAGAGCAGACCGATTGCAGAGGCTATGGCTCCCGCGGTGGAACGCAGCAGTGCCCCGAGGCCCAGTCCGATGATTCCGGCGACGAATAGGTAGCAGCCGGCGGCGAGCACAGCACGCAACGCGCCGGGGTCGCTGATCGAAATGCCGAGATGCTTGCCGGAAAGGATCGCCTGCCCCAGCCAGAAGCAGCCGAACGACAGCACCTCGCCGATGACGAGCGCTACTGCACCGAACACGGCTGCCTTCGCCATGAGTACCGCGCGCCGCCTCGGCGCGGCAGAGAACGTCGTGCGGATCAGGCCGCTGGAGTATTCGGAGCTGATGACGAGCACGCCGAGCGACGTTATGGCCAGTTGGGCGAATCCGAACCCGTTGAAGACGACGCCGAGCGGGTCGAAGGAGGCCTTTTCCGATGCAGGGAGGGTGTCCCAGCTCGTGACGAAGTGACGCGCGATCAGGACGTCGAGCACGATCACGGCGACGATGCTGATCAGCATGGCCCAGTAGGTCGAGCGCACGGAGCGGATCTTGATCCACTCCGATGCGAGCAGTGCGCCCGCGCGCTTCGCGAGCGTCGGCGGGGTCGATGGCTGGGAGACGGCGCGCATCGGTTCGGCGGTTATGGTCGTCATGTCAGTCCTCGCTGGTTGTCGGGGTGTGGGCGGCCGCGCGGAATTCGACACGATCCGCGGTGAGGGTCATGAAGGCCTCTTCGAGTGACGCGTGCTCTGTGTGCAGGTCGTAGATCGGGATGTTGTGGCCCGCCGCCAGGTCGCCGACGACCTCGGCTGATACGCCGGTGACGACGATCTGCGCATCCGGCCCGGGTTCCACCGCGGCGCCGTCTGCGAGGAGCAGCCGGGCCAGTTCGCCGCTACTGGACGAGCGCACGAGCAGCCGCGATGTACCGGCGGAGGAGACGAAGTCGGTGACGCTGGTGTCGGCGATCAGCCGCCCGCGGCCGATGATCAGCAGATGGTCAGCAGTCAAAGCCATCTCGCTCATGAGGTGGCTGGACACGAGCACGGTTCGGCCCTCGCCGGCGAGCCGACGGAACAGTTCGCGAATCCAGCGGATCCCCTCTGGGTCGAGGCCGTTGACCGGCTCGTCGAACATGAGGATTCCGGGATCGCCGAGCAGCGCCGCGGCGATGCCGAGTCGCTGCTTCATGCCGAGGGAGAACCCGCGCACGCGTTTGTGCGCAACGCTCGACAACCCCACTTCGGCGAGCACGCCGCGCACCCGCGACGGCCCGATGCCGCTGCTGCGGGCCAGTGCGCTCAGGTGCGCGTGCGCGGTCCGCCCGCCGTGCAAGGCGTTGGCGTCGAGCAGGGCGCCGACCCGATGCAGCGGCCAGATCAGGTCGGCGAACCGGTGACCGTCGACGGTGACCGAGCCCTTGGTGGGCGCGTCCAGCCCTAGGATCATCCGCATCGTCGTAGACTTGCCGGCGCCGTTAGGGCCGAGGAAACCGGTCACGTGTCCGGGGCGGACAGCAAAGGTCAGGTCATCAACGGCCATGGTGCCGCCATATCGCTTCGTGAGGGCGGTTGCCTCTATCATGCTGCTCACTCCTCGCAGGGGATGTCGTAGTGCCTCCACGGTCCCGGCCCGGCGGCCCGGCCACATCGGAGGCCAGGTTCAACTTGCGGCTACCCCTGAGCTCGGACGGCGGCGGTGCCGTCCGACCCGGGTATGACTCGCGGGCTACCGCCCTGAGCCGACGCCATGAGGCCGCCGGCGCAGTACCGTCCGGATGTGCGCACGCAGCGCCTCCCTGCAGGTGGGCAGCGTCTGCTGATTGCAGTGGACGTTGTGCTGGGCTTTGCCGTCGTCGTGCTGTATGCGAACGCGGTCCACTTCAACGCCGTCGGCGCGTCGAAGCCCGCTGGCGTGGGCTACGCGCTCGCCGTCCTTGCCGGATTCGCTGTGGCGGCCCGCCGCCGATGGCCGCTCGGCATGCTCGCACTGGCGACGGCCGCATGCGCGACCCTATTCGGTCTGGGGTTCTCCAAGGATCCGTTGATTGCCGTCGCGCTCGTGCTCTACACCGTCGCTGTCGTCGAGCCGGTTCGCATATCGCTGCCCGCGCTCGCCGGCATCAGCGTGGTCATTTCCGCGGTCCTCATCGCCAGGGCCCCGGTCTACGGCGAAGGGCGCTTCACCGGCATCACGCCAGTGCGCGTGCTCGCAACAGTGAGCGTGCAGGCCGCGGCATGGGCGATCGGCGTGGCGGTGCGTCGGCAACGCGCGTACGCCGAGGCGCTGCGGGAGCGTGCTCAGCGCGAGGTCGAGGCGCAACGCGACCTGGCGTGGCGAGCCGTCACCGAGGAGCGGCTACGCATCGCCCGCGACCTGCACGACGTGGTCGCGCACAGTATGAGCGTCATCGCGGTACAGGCCGGCGTCGGGCATCATCTGATGACCGAGCAGCCGGATAAAGCCCGCGCCGCACTCGCGGTGATCGAGACGACCACTCGTGATGTCCTGCGTGAGATGCGCTTGCTGCTCGGCGTGCTGCGTGAGGGTCCGCTCGACGCTGACCCGGCGAGGCTCGCGCCCACCCCGGTGCTTGCGGATCTCGACGATCTCGTCGCGCGTACCACCAGCGCCGGGGTGCGCGTCGATTTGCGCATCACCGGCCAGGCCCGCCGCCTGCCGGACGGTATCGAAGCCGCCGCGTATCGAATCGTCCAAGAGGCGCTGACTAACGTCGTCAAGCACGCGAAGGCGGATCGAAGCCGGCTGTGGGTCGACTACCGTCCTGACGCGCTCGCTGTCGAGGTGACCGATGATGGACCGGGTCTGGGCGCCGCCCAACCGGTCGAGGGTCACGGCATCATCGGAATGCGGGAACGCACGACCATGTACGGCGGGGCATTCGAGGCCGGGCCGCTGCCGATCCGTGGGTTTCGCGTCGCGGTCTGCCTGCCGATCCCGCAGGAGCCGGCGGCGTGAACACGCTGCGCGTCGTAGTGGCCGACGACCAACTTCTGGTGCGTGGCGCGTTCAGCGCGCTGATCGACTCGGCGCCCGATCTGCAGGTGGTCGGCGAGGCCGGGACCGGCAGCGAGGCTGTCGAACTGGCCCGGCGCGAGCACCCCGACGTGGCACTGATGGACATCCGCATGCCGGAGCTGGACGGCCTGGCGGCCACCCGCCAGATCGCCGCCGATCCCGAGACAGCGCACGTCCGTGTGCTTATCCTCACGACCTTCGACCTCGACGAGTACGTCTATACCGCCTTACGGTCCGGCGCCGCGGGCTTCCTGCTGAAGGACACCCCGCCTGCCGACCTGCTCACCGCGATCCGAACGGTTGCGACCGGCGACGCGTTGCTCGCGCCGAGCGTCACCCGGCGGCTGATCGAGGAGTTCCTGCGCCGCCCCGAGTCGGCCCGCCAGCCCGCGAGCAGCCTCGACGGCGTGACGCAACGCGAGATCGAGGTGCTTACCCTCATCGGCCAGGGGCTGTCGAACACCGAGATCGCAGCTGCGCTGACGCTGTCCGCGGCGACCGTCAAGACCCACGTCAGCCGGCTGCTGATGAAGCTGCACGCCCGTGATCGCGCCCAACTGGTGATCACCGCGTATGAGACCCGCCTCGTCCACGCGCGTGGTTCGAAGACGTCCTGATCGCTGCGGTGACGGCTGCGGCGATCAAGGCGATAACTGCGGCGGCGCGAAACGCATCGGTGTAGCCGGTGGTAAGGGCTACCAGCTGCGGGTGTGAGTGGAGCGCTGTTTGGGTGCTGCCGGTGGCCACCGTGGCAAGGGCGGCCAGTCCGAGGGCGCCGCCGACTTGTTGGCTCGTGTTGACCAGCCCGCTGGCGATACCGGCGTCGGTGTTGTCGACTCCGGTGACAGCGAGGTCGGTAAGCGGGACGAACGCAAGGCCGAGGCCGCTGCCTACGACGAGCGAAGCGCCGAGCACGTCCATGACGAACGAGCCGTGCGCGGACGCGGCGCCGAACCAGGCGAGTCCGCCGGTGAGGAGGACCAGTCCGGTGGCGAGGGTGGCTCGTGCGCCGATCTGCTTGACGATCACCGGAGCAACGCCGGCAGCGGCGATCAGGGTGAGCGCCATCGGCAGCTGGGACAGCCCGGCGGCCACTGCGCCGTAACCGAGTACGACCTGCTCGTAGAGGGACAGGAAGTAGAACAGGCCGAGCATGGCGGCGCCGGTGAGCAACATGATCGTGTTGCCGGTCGCGATGCTTCGGATGCGCAGCAGCCGCAGCGGAAGCAGTGGCGCGGAGCTGATGCGCTCGATGCCGATGAAGCTGATGAGCATGACGATGCCAACGGTGAGCAGTCCTAGCGTTGCGGCTGAGCGCCATCCCCAAGACGGGCCCTCAGAAAGGCCCCCCACGAGGGCGGCGAGGCCGATGGTGACGGTGAGGGCGCCGGGTACGTCGTAGCGGCGCCACCAGGAGCCGGGCCCGGGGGTGGGACGGTTTGCTGTGACGAGTCGCGGTGTGAGGACGGCGACGGCGACACCGATGGGCACGTTGATCAGGAACACCGACCGCCAGCCGAGACCTCCGGTGAGCAGCCCGCCGAGCAGCACGCCGGCCGTCGCGCCGCCGGCTGCGACGGCACCCCAGACGCCGAGAGCCTTGGTCCGCTCGGCACCCTCGGCGAACGTCGCTGTGACCAGCGACAACGCGGCGGGCGCGAGCAGCGCGGCACCCACGCCCTGCACGGCGCGTACGGCGATGAGCGTGCCGATGCTCGGTGCGAGTCCGGCGGCGAGCGAGGTAAGAGTGAAGATACCGAGGCCGACGAGGAAGGTACGGCGGCGGCCGAGCAGGTCCGCCAGCCTGCCACCGAAGGGCAGCATGCCGCCGAAGGCGACGACGTAGGCCGTAATCACCCAGGCCAGGGTGGACAGGGCAGTGTGCAGCCCGGTGGCGATGTGCGGGATGGCGATGTTCACGATCGACGCATCGAGCACGACCATGAACTGTGCGGTGGCCAGCAGGGCCAGGGTCAGCCACCGACGGTCTACGCCGGTGCCCTCGTGTGTGCGCACTCCGGGAGAGGAGGTCAGGTTCTGGGAAGCAGGCATGTCGGGTCACCTTCAGTGTGAGGCTCTCGCTTTGTTATATCCTCTCGCAATGTAGTACCTGCTAACATGTCTGTCAACGGTTCTCTGGAGGAGGTCCGATGTCGACGCCGCGACCGACGCGACGCGAGCAACAGCGGGTCCAGACGCTCGCGGAGATCAAGAAGCTGGCGATGGCCCAGATCGCCGCCGGCGGGGTCGAGAACCTGTCGCTGAACGCCATCGCCAAGCAGATGGCAATGTCGGGGGCGGCGATCTACCGGTACTTCAGCAGCCGAGACCAGTTACTGGCCGCGCTCGCAGTCGACGGCTATACCGACCTGGCCGACACCCTGGAGGCCGCGGCACATCGGCGCCATGCGTCCCCGCTGGCCCGCTGGCACGCGATCGCCGCGGCGTACCGCGCCTGGGCACTAGACCAGCCGCACCGTTACCGGTTGGTGTTCTCGACCCAGGTCGGTTCCGGGGAACTCGACCCGGAGCAGATCATCCCGGCCGCCGGGCGCAGCATGTCGGTCTTGCTCGACGCGGTCGGCGAAGCGGCCCCGTCCACGGGAAACGGGTCAACCCAGCCGTCGCGCACGCTCAGCCGGCAACTGCGGGACTGGCAGAAGCGCACCGGCATGCCGGATCTCCCCGACGCCACGCTGCTCGCCGGCCTCAACGCCTGGACGCGGCTGCACGGCGTCATCAGCCTCGAACTCGAGGGCCACCTGCCATCCACCGGCGTCGATCCGCAGTTGCTCTATGAAGCCGAAGTGTCCTCGCTGGTCGATAGCCGGCGCTCATTGGACGCCCCAGTTCCTTAGCAGCCCGACGAGCGGTTGTTTGGGATCGAAGGGACCTTGGATGTTGGTCACGGCGTACCAGTAGAGCTTTTCCGCGACATCGGTCGACTCTGGAACGGACGATTGTTGCCCGTAATTGTAGAAGAAGTAGATCAGCGGTGCGCAGCCAGCGATCTTGGTTGACTCGAGGGCGGCCGGATCAGTTTCGGCGCCGCCTTGGTGGCACGTTTCCAAGACCTTGTCCCGGGTAGTCGTGTTGTACTGCACGTCGCGCACGGTGAAGGACTCGATCGCGGGATGGTGACGGTAAAGATCGTCTATCGACTGCTGCACCTCTGCGAAGGTGGGTCTCTGGGTCGGGCTTTGAAGCAGGGACGAATTCGCGTTCTGCGATGCATGCGTCGTCGCTGACGAGCCCGAATGGTTGGTGCTACATCCGGCCATCGCCGCGATGAGCAGTCCGGCGACAATGAGGCTGCATATCGGTAGGCGTCCGGTGGGGGCCGGGCGCCTACCGACATGCGGGATGATGTGCGGCACGGCTAGATGTTGGCGCACTGTCCCTGGCGTCGTCCGGCGACCTTATTGTCGGTCCCCGCGACACCGCCGTTTGCTTGACAGGTCAGGTCCGCCTGCACGGTGGTATGTGAGATTGCATTTCCGGTGCCGCTGTTGTTATTGAACGTGATGTTCCCGGTGATGGTGTTTGGTCCGCAGCCGCCGAGTTGCCATGGGGCTCCTGTACTGTTCTTGATCTCCAGGTTGCCGTTGACAGTTGCGTTGCAAATGGTATTCGCGCCGGAACTCATCGGGTCGCCCGCGTTCGTGGTGCCGTTGGCCTCGACGTTGCCGTTGACTGTCACACCGCTGAGGCGAATGCCGCTGGATTGCTGGATATCGACGTTGCCATTGATCTTCACGCTGACCAGGTCGCACCAGGCGCCCATGGGAACGGTGAGGTTTCCGTTGATCGTGGTGGCGTTGAACTGCTGGTTGGTGCACGTGATGTTCTTGGCTGTTGTCTTGAGCGTCGCCTGAAGTGGCAGGCGGCCGAGGGAGTCGGCGTCGCCGACGGAGACCCTGCGCCCGGCGGCGTCGAGCACCCAGTTCTGGGTCGCGTCGGACCAGTAGGACAGCTGCCGTGGCGGGATGTGCATGGTGACCTGCTTCGACTGGCCGGCGTCGAGCTCCACCCGTCCGAACTGGGCCAGCGACCGGACTGCGAATTGCACACCGGATGGTGCGTCACTAGGCGCTCCGACGTACACCTGCACCGCGTCAGCGCCGGCGGTCGAGCCGGTGTTCTTGACGGCGACGGTGACATCCGCGCCGCCGTCGGCGGTCTGCGCCACGTTCAGTCCGGAGAAGGCGAACGTCGTGTAGGACAGGCCATATCCGAACGGGAACTGTGGCGTGATGCCGAGCTTGTCGAAGTACCGGTAGCCGGTGTAGATGCCCTCGGACTCCGTCGTCCCATCGGCGGCGGGGCAGGGTAGCGAGCCCGGGTCGCCGGTGCCGGAGCAGCCGGCGTTGCCGTTGAGCCGCTCGAGGTGCTGGCCCGCGGTGCTGCCCGGGTACAGGCCGTTCGCGGGCTCGTTGTAGCCCCAGATCGTGTCGGTCCGGTTGGCCGGCCAGGTCAGGGCGGTGTGCCCGGACGGGTTGGCTTGTCCGAGCAGGACCCGTGCGGTGGAGGTGCCGCCTTCCTGGCCGGCGAACCACATGTCCAACAGCGACTTGACGTTGCCGATCCACGAGGTGTCAACGGGGTTGTCGTTGTTGAGCACAACGATGGTGTTCGGGTTCGCTGCGGCAACCGCGTTGATGAGGTTGACGTTCGCCGCCGACATGGCGTTCTCGGCGGAGATGGTGTGGCCCGAGTAGGGACTACCTGCCGGCGAGGCGGCGCTGCCGCTAACGCCGGTGCCGGTGTTGACGAACACGACAGCCTTGGACTTGCCCGCAGCCGCAGCTGCGGCATCTGCGATGTCCCCGTTGGTCCGCGAGAACGCGAACCGGAGGCTCGCCGGCCCGGTCGTGTCGTTGTTGAAGGTGAGCGTGACCGCGTGGTAGCTGCCGCCGGTGAGCGTGCCGGCGGAGTACTGCCGGTTGGTCAGCCCACTTTCGGTGTAGCCGGCGTTGGTCGGGCTGCCGGGCGTCGTGGCCCCGTAGATGTTCGCTGCGTTCGCCAGCGTGCGCTGGACGCCGTCGAACGTGAGCGTCACGTTCGCGTTCGCCACCGCGGCGGACTGCTGAATGTCGAACGTGTACGTGTCATCGGCCGGGACGTAGACGTAGCCGGTCCAGGTGTAACTGCCGGGATCAAGCTGGCCGCGACCCGAGGCGGTCGTGAAGTCGATCGTGGAATCGGTTGTCGGTGAGCCAGGACCCGTTGTGCGGTTCAGCGACCCGGTCGGATCGCCGCTGTTCGAGGTCGACAGCGGGTTGGTGGGCGAGGCCGCCGTGGGTCCGACCGCCTGACCCGTCGGGTCGTTGGCCGGAACGAAGGTGAACGCTCCGGGGTCGCCGCTGAGGGCTTTCAGTTGCTGCAGCGGGTTAACCGCGTTGCGGTCGATGAAGCCGGTCGAGGCTTCGTTGGTCGGGTCAGCCACGGTGTGGTTGGCGCTCGACCCGGCGACGAGGATGCCGCCGGCAAGATCGGCGCTGGTCAAAGGCAGCGCGTGGTCGTCGTTCTTGAGCAGGGTGGCTCCCTCTTCGGAGTACTTCTCGACGACCGCCGCGTCACCGTACTTGGTGCCGAGCTGTCCGTCGCCGCCGAGCGGGAGCGGTGCCGTACCGGACCGGTCGGCGCCGACGCCGCCGGGGTTGGTGCACGACGCGGTCGGCACCGGATCACATCCGAGAATCCCGAAGCGCTGCTCCTCGTAAAGGATGCGAGCCAGGGACTGGTTGAACACCGAAAGCGGTAGTGCACCGCCAGCGACGGCGGCGTTCAGGGTGCAGCCGCCCGCGCCGGCGGTGCTGGTGGGCGCTGCGCAGCCGGTTCCGGCTGAGCCCTGGTAGTGGTTCGGGATGCCGCCGACATGGCTGACCGGGTCGTCGGTGGCATTACACGGCGCGGCGTCGCCAGGCGTGTGGTTCACCGCGGCGGTCGTGTACGCGCAGGTGCTGCCGGTCGGGTCGTTGTTCCCGTTGCCGCCGGAGAAGAAGCCGTTCTGCGTCGGCATCTCCTGGTCCTCACCCTGCAGGATGCCCGAAGTGCTGTGCGTGGCCGGGTAGTCGGAGCCGACCAGCGCCTGAGTGCCCCAGGTGTCGCGCAGCACGTGGGTCAGGCTCAGTGGCTGCTCGCACGAGAAATGCGACTCATTAAGCGGCCACGTCTGGGGATTCTCACCCGGCTGGGCGTACGGGCTGAGCGGCGCAGTCGTGCTCAGCGCCGAAACGGACTTGGAAAGCGACGGGTTGCTCGACGTGTCGCGCCAGACCTGATACGAGCACATGGTCGCCGCAGCCTGCCCGCCGGTGAAGCCGCCCTCGTACGGGGTCAGGTACAGCTCATGCAGCCCCTGATCGGTGATGTCGGTGTTCGCGTTCTGGTTCTGCCCGTTGTAGACGACGAAGTGCTTCATCTCCGACATCGCGCCGGAGCCCTGCATCCCGTTGATCTGCTCGGCAACCATCTGATTGCTCAGGTACGGGTCCTCGCCGGTGGTGGTCAGGTTTCGGCCCCAGTTGGGAATGCGGTCGAGGTCGGTCTGTGGGCCGAACATCCCGGTAACCATGAACGCCCGGCTCTCCGAGCCCTCGGTCTGGCCCCAGGCGTTGGCGAGGTCGCGGTCGAATGACGCGGCCAAGCCCATCAGCGTCATCGGCCCGGTCGAGCCGCGCGCGTTCGGGCCCGATGTGTTCAGCACACCCTGCGCGTCGGTCCAGCAGATGTAGGAAATGCTCGGCGTCGTAAGGGAGACGTACGCCGCCCGGCCGTTCGCGTGTGCCTTGGTCAACGGGGCTGCCAGCGTTAGCCCGGTTCCGGTCGCGCCGGCCGTGCCGACGCTGGCGATGGTTACCTGCTCGGCGTCGGACGTCGCGTCGACCCAGATCGTCTGTCCCACACTGAACGGGGCGACACTCGTCACCTTGATGGTGGTGTCGCCGGCGGCAGCGGCAGCGGCGAGAGTCGTGCCGGTGACGTTGCCGGACGCGTCCAATCCGAAGGGGCGACCGACCGGACCGACGTTGTGGCAGTCAGGACTCGCGCCGTCGTGCAGCACCGTGTCGGCATTCTGGATCTGCGCCAACGTCGGCGATGCCGTCGGCTCCAACTGCGCTATCAGGCTCAAGACAGCCGGCGTGTACGGTGCGGCCGCGTCCATCGTCGGCGAGGTTTTCGCCGAGGGCAGCGACGCCGGCAACGTGTACGGCACATTTGCGCTCGACGGCGTCGGATCTGCCTGGCTGGACGTCGCCGTCCCGCCGGCCAGACCAGCGGCGACCAACCCTATGACGCCACCGATGGCGAGCGTGTGGAGGCGCAGGTTTCCACGCCGTCGACCGGAAGACACGTACCCGGGCTGGATCTTAGACAGCGCAGAACCACTCATGACGGCCTTCTTCCGCTGCAAGCCGACTACGTCCAGGCGGACGCACGTCACCGGGCGCCGCCGCGATCAGCCAACGACCCGCTCACCTAAACCGTTGGGATCGCTGACCAGTGGTAACTGAATCGAAACTTAGAGCGCAGCGTTAGTACAGTCAATACGCTTAATGCAAACCCAACGGACGATGCTTTGCTATTTGCCTGGATTAATCGAATCGCCGTGATGTCGACGATCTTGGCCGGGCCCCGGCTCGACTCCAGGCACCGTCGGACGACAAGACCGGCTGGATCAGCGACAATAGGCACCGCGCCTGCAGGGTGATGACTCGACGGGCGACCCGATGGCAGTTACCGTCGGCGAGTTCAGCCAGCTTCTGGATAAAGGCGAGTCCGCCGAGTGGATCAGCTCTTGAACAGCGCGCTGTAGGCGTTGAGCGCCGGCTGCCCACCGAGGTGGGCGTAGAGCACGTTGGAATCCGCTGCGATTGCGCCGCCGCGAATGAGGTCGATCAACGCGGCCATCGATTTGCCTTCGTAGACCGGGTCGAGGAGCACGCCTTCGAGGCTGCCCGTCAGCCGGATGGCATCCAGGGTCGAGGCGACCGGGATACCGTAGTAGTCGCCCGCCCAGCCTTCGAGGACGGTGATCTCGTCCTCGCGCAGGTCGCGACCCAACGCGATCAGGTCGGCGGTATTGCGCGCGATCTTGCCAACCTGGGCGCGCGTCTCGTCGATCTTCGCCGACGCGTCGATGCCCAGGACCCGGCGCGGCCGGTCCTGCCCGGCGAAGCCCGCGATCATCCCGGCCTGGGTGGAGCCCGTCACGGCGCAGACGATGACGGTGTCGAAGAAGACGCCGAGTTCCTGCTCCTGGCGCTCGACTTCGTAGGCCCAGTTCGCGAAGCCCAGCCCACCGAGGCGGTGATCGGAGGCACCGGCGGGGATGGCGTATGGGACACCGCCCTCGGCGCGAATTTGGCCGAGCGCGTTCTCCCAGCTCTGTTTGAAGCCGATGCCGAAGCCGGCCTGTACGAGCTCAACGTGGGCTCCCATGATCCGCGACAGCAGGATGTTGCCGACCCGGTCGTAAACCACATCCGGCCAGTCCACCCAGCTCTCCTGCACCAGCCGCGCCTTGAGCCCGACCTTGGCCGCGACCGCAGCAACCTGTCGGGTGTGGTTCGACTGCACACCGCCGATCGACACCAGGTGCGTCGCATCCTGGGCGAGCGCATCCGGCACCAGGTACTCGAGCTTGCGGGTCTTGTTCCCGCCGAATGCCAGTCCGGAGTTGCAGTCCTCCCTCTTGGCCCAGATGCGGGGGCCGCCGAGGTGCGCGGACAACCGGTCAAGCGGATGCACCGGGCTGGGCCCGAACAGCAACGGATAACGGGGAAAGTCACTCAGTGCCACGGCGCACCCCCGTGTTCAGCAGCCTGCTTCCCGTACACGGTACTTTGCCGACGTTCCTACCAAGCCGGCACGATGCTGACGTGGCGGGTGCATGTTCCTGCGACGGGATGGGTATAACGCGACCGTGCTGGACACCGAGGTGTGTGACTGGTGCGGTAGTCGGTTCGACGCCGACAACGCGTTCTTCGACATGCGCGCCGATCCCGTGACGCGCCAGGGCAGGCTCGTCACCGCGTGCAGCGAGGATCACCTGGAGGCGCTGGGCCAACGCGCCCACCGAGCCACTCGCCCGCGGCGGCGCCGACTGGCCGCCCGCCGGCTGGCCGCGCGCCGAGTCGTTGCTCGGAGATGGGCCGTGCGCCGGCCCCGCACTGGGTGAGCCGACGTCGCGGGTACGGCGCCTCCCGATCACGTTTGATGAATCAGCTCGGCAAGCAGCGCCGGGTCGAGGTTGCCGCCGGAGACCACCGCCGCAGTGCGCCCTGCCGGTAGCTGGTCGGCGTGGAACCGGTAGGCAGCAGCCGTCGTCGCTCCGGACGGCTCGGCCACCAGGTTGGCATCGCGGGCGAGCAGTCCGACAGCGGCGCGGATCTCCGGCTCGGTGACGGTGATGATGCCGTCCAGGTTGGCCCGCAGGTGCGCAAGAGTCAGCTCGGACAGCGGAGTGCGCATCCCGTCGGCGACGGTGGCGTAGCGCTGTTCTTCGGTGTAGGGCACGAGCCGGCCGGCGGCCAGTGAATCGCGAGCGTCCGGGGCGAGGTCCGGTTCCACCCCGAACACGGCAGCCTGCGGCCGGATCGTCTTGACCGCAACGCCGACCCCGGAGGCCAGGCCGCCACCGCCCACCGGCACCAGGACCACGTCCACACCGGGCAGATCGGCGAGGATCTCCAACCCCACAGTGCCCTGACCGGCGATCACGTCCGGGTGGTCGTAGGGCGGGATCAGCGTCAGGTCCCGTTCGCCCGCCAGCTTGTCGGCCGCCTCCCGCCTCTCGCCGCCGTCGACGATTACCACCTCGGCACCGAGCTGACGCACCGCGTCGACCTTGATGGTGGGCGCCGCCCGTGGGATGACCACCACGGCCGGGACGCCGAAACGGGCCGCCGCATAGGCAACGGCCCGGCCATGGTTGCCGCTGGAATGCGTGATGACGCCGCGGGCGCGGACCCCGTCGGGCAGCGCCGCGATCGCGTTGTACGCGCCGCGGATCTTGAACGCTCCGACCGGCTGCAGACTCTCCGGCTTCAACCACAGCGGGCGATCCGCATCGGCCCACGGCTGCGGCAGCAGGGGGGTCCGCACTGCCACGTCCACCAGGCTGGTCGCGGCCTGCCTGATCTGCTCGATGCCCACGAGGTCCACGGCGTCAATACTGGCGCAACCGCATCATGGTGGCTCCACGAGACGGTTGACGGGGGCGATAGGAAGGTTTACAAACGATTAGTTCGCCGGAGGTCGGTGAGTAGCAGGTTCAACCGCGCGCTGGAGTGCTGACCATGAAGCGAGTAGTGCGATCCGGCCTGGTCGCGGCCGCAGCCGTTCTTGCAGCGAGTTCGGGGATGGCCGCAGCGGCCAGGACGAGCCAGTCCGGTTCGCTCACCGGCCGAGTAGGTCTCGCGCAAAGCGCCGCTGCGACGGCGACAGGCTCGAGTGCGGTATCGGACCTGGGGTCGGCCGGCTGGAAGGTGCTGACCAGCGCGACGGCCACCCAGTCCGGACAGCAAATCTCCACACCGGGGTTCAACACCGGCGGCTGGCTCGCAGTTACGAACGATGACGCCGGTGCACCGGGCACGGAAATCGAGGCTCTGCTGCAGAACGGCGTGTGCCCGAACGTGTATTTCTCCACCAACGTGAAGACGTGCTTCGGCTTCATGAAGCGGCTCGGCCCGGACAAGATCAAGCAGTTCAGCGTCCCCTGGTGGTTCCGCACTGACTTCACCCCGGATCTGCTGCCGGGCCAAGACGCGAAGCTGGTCGTGAACGGCGTGGTCGGCGCTGCGGACGTGTGGGTCAACGGCCAGCAGGTCGCGACGTCGGCGACGGTGACCGGCGCCTACACCCGGTTCACCTTTGACGTCACAGACTTGCTGGTGAACGGAACGAATTCGCTGGCCATCGAAATGCAGCCGAACGACCCGAGCTCGATGTACACCTTGGACAACGTGGACTGGACGCAAATCCCGCCGGATAACAACACCGGCATCCAGTTCCCGGTCCAGCTGCAGGTCGGGGGCGCATTGATCGACAGCAACGCACATGTGCTGCAGAGCAACGCCGCGGATCTGAGTAGCTCTGCGCTGACCGTCAAGGCGGACATCACCAACACGGCAAGCTCGCCGCAGACCGGAACAGTGACGGCGACCATCACACCGCCGGACTCGGCGAACCCGGTAACCGTGAGTCAGTCGGTTACCGTGGCGGCGAATACCACTGCGACGGTCTCATTCGCGCCGGCCCAATTCCCCAGCCTCACCATCGCGTCGCCCGAGGTCTGGTGGCCCTATCAGCTCGGCGCGCAACCCCTGTACACACTGACGACGTCCGTCTCGCAGAACAACGTCGTCGCGAACACCACCAGCGAAACGTTCGGCATCCGCAACATCACCTCGTACCTGACGACCGGGACGTCCGCGGGAGCGCCGAACGGCGTGCGCGCCTTCAAGGTCAACGGGGTGCCGATCGTCATCCGCGGCGGCGGGTACGACCCGGATCTGTTCCTGCACTATTCGGCCGCCGACACCGCCAAGCAGATCGCGTTGATGAAGAACATGGGTGTCAACGCGATCCGTTTGGAGGGGCACATCATGCCCCAGGACTGGTTCCAGCAGATGGACCAGGCGGGGATCCTGATCAACGCGGGCTACCAGTGCTGCGACGCGTGGGAGGTATCCGGCGCGTTGAGCTCCGCGCAGTTGGCGATCCTGCAGTTGTCCGCGCTGACCATCGGCCAGAACCTGCGCAACCACCCGAGCGTGTTCAGCTTCCAGTGGAGCGACAACGCGCCGACCGCCCAGCAGGAGTCCGTGTCGCTGGCGGGCTTCTCTCAGGCCGACTTCCAGGAGCCACTGATCTCCTCTGCCGAGTACAAGAGCAGTCCGCAGCTCGGCCCGTCGGGTGAGAAGGAGGGCCCGTACGACTGGGTGCCGCCGAACTACTGGTACGACACGGCGCACTTCGGCGGGGGCGACGAGACCAACGCGGGCGGCTCGTGGGGTTACGACAGTGAGCAGAGTGCCGGCGACACGGTCCCCACGCTCGATTCCATCAACCGGTTCATGTCCGCGTCGGAGCAGGCCAACCTGTGGCAGAAGCCGAGCTACAACCAGTACCACACCAACTACGAGGGAACCCAGCACAGCGGCTACAACTTCGGGACGCTCTACAACTTCGACACCGCCCTGGCGACCCGCTACGGCTCGTGGTCGGACCTCGGTACCTACGTCGAGGAGGCGCAGGTCCAGAATTACGAGAACACCCGTGCCCAGTTCGAGGCATTCATCGACCACTCCACCAACGAACCGGTTCCCTCGACCGGGACCATCTACTGGCAGATGAACAAGGGCTGGCCGAGCCTGCTATGGGCGCTCTACAACAACGACGGCGACCAGGCCGGCAGCTATTTCGGTGTGCAGCAAGCCAACGCGAGGCTGCATGCCCTCTACGCACTCGACAACGGCACCGTCACCCTGGACAACCTCGGCGCAGCCAACCAGTCGGGCCTATCGGTCGAGTCCAAGGTGTACAGCCTCGCTGGCGATCTGCTCGACGATCAGCAGGCGGGCGGCATCACTCTCGCGAGCCAAGGGGTAGCGAACGCAGTGCTCACACCGAAGGTGCCCGCGGCGACCACCGCGCCTACCCCGGCACAGACCTACTTCGTCGAGTTGCTGCTGCGCCAGAACGGCGCTGTCGTCGACCGCAACGTCTACTGGCTCTCCACGCAACAGGACGCGACGAACTGGTCGCAGACCCTCGGGCAGCCCCAGGCCACGCTGTCTCAGTACGCGAATCTCCAAGCGCTGAAGACGCTGCCACAGGCGAGCGTCGCCGTGACCGCAGCTACCACGCAACAGCCCGGCCCGAACGGTGCCGACCTGGCCACCACGGTGACGATCACCAACAATTCGGCGAGCCCGACGGTCGGATTCTTCCTGCGTGCCGATGTGCGCAGGGGCACCGCCGCAGGAACCGAACTCGCGGGCGACAACGAGCTGCAGTCTTCGACCTGGAACGACAACGACATCACGCTGTGGCCCGGCGAATCCGAGACGCTGACCGCCGCCTACGCGTCCGCGGACCTGCAGGGCGCCACGCCGGTCATCAGCGTCTCGGGGTGGAACCTGCCGAAGATCGACGTCGCCGCTCCGGCACCCTGACCGGTCGTTCTGCGAGGAGACGGAGCTGCGCCGACAATTCGCTCTGTAGGCTGCCAGAGACTCGAACCCTGGTGTGCACCGCTCAGCCTGACCGCCGCGGCCCGAATCCAACGGGCAATGCCGCTAAGTGATCCTGGCAGTCGCCCTGACAGAATCGGGTAGCACGACTGGGGTTTGCGATGATTGGGGCGACCAACCATCGTCCAACCCTGTGGCCGCCAGGGATTCGAACCCTGCTGTGTGCCGTTCGGCCGTTACAGACTTATGGAACGCTCGTATGCGACTACAGATACCTGGGTATCACCCTTCTCTCAGCCGTCCTTAAGGGTTTTCTATTTGTCGGCTGTGCCCCGCGGCTGGCCCCTGCGGGATCGCTATGCCGCGCCCTCGACATCGTCGGAGGCAGTAGGCACCATAGACGCCGCCGGAGATTGGCCTGGGTGTCGTTGTGGCTTGGCGCTGCCCTTGCGTGGACGGCCGCGGGGCCGCTTATATGTGAGAATCTCACCTTTGTCGAGAATCTGCCCGCCCCACACGCCGGTCGGCTCGCCGCGCTCGATCGCGCCGGTCAGACACGCCAGCTGAACGGGGCAGTCCCGACACAGCGCTTTTGCGCGTTCGAGCTCGTGGGGGGAATCGGCGAACCACAGGTCGGGGTCATGCACCTGGCACGGCAGCTCGGGGCGTGCACGCGTGCGGTTCGGGTTCGGCAATCCGGCACGGCTTCGACGCGTCCCGCCCAGTTTGGAACTTTCCATGCCGCCCGCTGAGAGAACGTTCGCCTCGGCATCGAATCGGCCGGCGAGCGGCACCCGGCGTAGCGGGTCGGGGACGGTGTTCATGGGTGAGGCTCCGCGCGCAGTCGAGGACACCGGTTGGCTGGTCACGTCAGCGCCCAGGGCCGGGCCGTGGCGCCGAGTCGCGTCCAAGCATTGATCACGGTGATCACCCAGATCAGCTCCGCAAGCTCGCGCTCGGAGAATTGCGCCGCAGCACGATCGATGATCTCGTCCGAGACGGGGTGATCAGCCAGCCGGGTCATCGCCTCGGTGAGTTCAAGCGCCGCGCGCTGCCGGGCAGTGAAGAAGGGCGTCTCGCGCCAGACCGGGAGTGCGAGGACGCGGCGCTCGGTCTCACCCGCGGCAAGGGCGTCGCGGCTGTGCATGTCTACGCAATAGGCGCAGCCGTTGATCTGCGCGGTGCGCAGGCGAACCAGCTCGAGCAGTCCACGCTCGAGATGCGTCTTGCGCACCGCCTCGTCGAGCGCGGTCAAGGCCCGGCTAGCGGCCGGCACGAGCCGTTCGACTGCGACCCGGGTGGGCGGGACGACGATGTCCCCTGACAAGGAACCGACGGACATATCAGCCACGCTAGGTATCTGAAGGGTCAGCGGTAAGGTCCAGTTCCATGCCCGATTCTTGGGCCAGTAGTGGGCTCGACCTGCATGTGGACGCCACCGGCTCGCGACGGCGGGCGAGCCTCGAGGAGGGTCTGCGCGCCGCGATCCAGAGCCGCCGGCTGGCCGCCGGCACCGTGCTGCCGTCGTCGCGGGTACTTGCAGAGGACCTCGGCCTGTCCCGGGGCACAGTGGCTGCTGCCTACGACCAACTTGTCGCCGAGGGCTACCTGATTACCCGTCACCGAGCCGGCACCGAAGTCGCCGATCTCGGACCCGTCGCCAAGCCCGTCGAGCGTCGCCGCAAGGCGCCGGCAACGCGACTCGACCTTCGGCCGGGCACACCGGATGTCACGTCCTTTCCGGTCGCGGAGTGGCTGCGATGTGCTCGCCGCGCCTTGGGCCAGGCGCCGGTGAGCGCATACGGCTACGGCGACATGCGCGGCCGCTTCGAACTGCGCCGCGCCCTGGCCGACTACCTGGGCCGCACCCGCGGCGTTGAGGCCCGACCCGAGACCGTCGTGATCACCGCTGGCGCCACGCAGGCGCTGTCGCTGCTGTGCGCGGCACTTGCCCGAGCCGGCAGCAGCACAATCGCCATGGAGAACCCGGGATTCAACTTCCACCGGGCTGTGGCCCGGCAAGCTGGGCAGCGCGTCACCGCCATGCCCGTCGACGACCAGGGCGCCGACCCGGACTGCCTCCACGACGTCGCGGCTGCGGTTGTCACGCCGGCCCATCAGTACCCGACCGGCGTCACGATGCATCCCACCCGCAGGCAGGCATTCACCGCATGGGCACGAACCAACGGCGGGCTCATCATCGAAGACGACTACGACGGCGAGTTCCGCTACGACCGCCAGCCGATCGGTGCCCTCCAGGGCACGGCCGCCGACCACGTCGCATACGTCGGGACCGCATCCAAGACGCTCGGGCCTGGAGTGCGGCTGGGCTGGATGGTGCTGCCACCGCGGCTCATCGCCCCTGTCACCGCCGCGAAACAGAACGCCGACATGGGCACCGACACCATCGCGCAACTGACTCTCGCCGAACTGATCACCAGCCATGGCTACGACCGCCACATCCGCACCATGCGGTTGCGCTACCGCCGACGCCGCGACGTGCTGATCACCGCCCTCGAGCAGATCCAGCCACACCTGATCATCGGCATTCCGGCCGGCCTCCAGACGGTGATCCGGCTTCCCTCCGGCGGGCCGACCGAGGACGAACTCATCGCCCTGGCCGCGGCTGAAGGCCTTGCCCTCGAAGGCCTCGGCGATCATTGGCACGGTAAGCGCGCGGATCGGCAAGGCCTGATCATCGGATTCTGCCGGCCGTCCGAGCGCGCGTACCCCGCCGCTGTGGCCCTGCTCGCTCGGGTGCTGCACCGCGCGCTCCGGTAGTCAGCCACGCCGCACGTACTCACCCCGCTGCCGGAGGTAGCGCTCGATCTGACGCTGCTCCCAGCCGACGCCGAACAACCCGCCGATGCCGAACAAGGCGATGGCCGTGACGACAACTGGGATGCCGGCGCCGAGCATCGGCCAGTAGAACCAAAGATGGCCGGTGCCGCTCGCCATGTTGATGCCGAACCACATGATGCTGAGGGCGCAGTAGATCCCCAAGATGGTGTAGAGAATGCGCTTCCTGCGTACCCAGCGCCGCGCCTCGCTCCTGAGATCCGTCGTTTCGACATATGTCATGGCCCTCGCTCCTCCTCGGTGGTGGTGCCGCTCAGGGAGCAATGATCGGCCGCGGCGCACCCACGGCACATCTGCGCCAGGTTTGGTCTTCGGATCCACCCGGAGGCAGAGGCACGCCGAATCGAGAGCGACGGGCGATCAGGTCGTGCGCTCGACGATCTTCTTCAGGTCCTGGAGCATCGACTCCCAGTTCGACGACGCATGGGCTGCTTCCGCCTCGTCGCGGTTGTTGTCTTGATCGAGGGACACGTGCGTCTGATCGCCGGCTGCGGTGAGCTCGTAGCTGATCGTGTGGTAGTTCTCCGGCAGGTCTGATTGGCCGGTCATCGGGCTGAAATGCGTGAGCACCAGGCGATGCGGTGGCTCAGCCTGGACGATCTTGCCCTTGTCCTCGAACGGTTTGCCTTGCCACTCGCCACGCCATGTGATCGTGCTGCCCGGCTGCCAATCGGTGTCTACCGTCGCACCGAAGAAGTACTCGGACACAGCCAACGGGTCGGTCATGGCTTGCCACACTCGGCCGGGCGGCGCGGCGAGCGAGACCTCTGCATGCGCGACGACGGCTTTCACGGCTGCCTCCTACATATGACTCGCTCATATATGATTCGAGCACAGTACCGTTATCGTTGCGTCATGTCGATCAGCGCTGACGACCGACTTGCGAACCTGCTGGGCGCCGTCGCTACGGGCATTGACGACGCGGTGATCGGTGCACTGACCAGCGACGGGTTGGATGCGACGACGGCGACGGCACTCGTCGCGCTGCTCGATTTCTCGCCTGCCGGGTCGGTAGAGCGGCTGAGGCACGGCGTTGGGCTCACCCATTCAGGTGCGGTGCGGCTGGTGAACCGTCTCGACGCCCTCGGTCTGGCTGAGCGACGTCGAGGCGACGATCAACGGTCCGTGGCTGTTGTGCTTACCCGGGCCGGGCGACGCGCCGCGCATCGACTGCGACGGCGTCGCAGCGCAGCGGTACGGGACGGCCTCGTGGGCTTGACGGTCATGGAGCGCCAGCAGCTGACCGCGGCGTGCGAAGTCATCCTTGCGGCGTTGACCAGGCAGCGCCTCGCACAACGCATGGCGGGCGAGGCACCGACAGGCGGGGCGTTGTGCCGGCTGTGCGACTTCGCAACGTGCGGGCGGCCCGATGGGCTGTGCCCGGTCAACCGGGCGGCGGTGGGCGACTAGGTGCGAGACGCCCGCCGGCCGATTTCCGGCTCGCCGCCAGGAACAGCCGTACAGCTTCGCTGTAGGCCCGCGGGGCTTCGAACGCGGGGAAGTGGCCGCAGTCGGGAATGATCTCCAGCTGGGCGCTGGGAATAGCCTCGCAGATCGGGCGAGCCTGCGCGGGCCCGCATATGAAGTCGAGTTCGCCGGCGACGACGAGGGTCGGGCAGGTGATCTTGGCAAGCAGGGGCCGCAGATCGATCGTCCGGTAAAGCCCCGCCTCCCAGGCCTTGACCGCCGCGAGATCGAAGGTCACCCGTCGGCGCAGCGCCTCCAGGCCGGCTGCGACGTCGGGCCGATCCGGATGAGCGGTGTACATCGGTAGCACCAGTCGGAACATCCGCTCGACCTCATGAGCGCCGTCGGCGGCTAGTACCCGCTCGGTCCACTCATCCATGACGGGTCGAGCCTCGGGGTACCACGCGGCGCCGGCGTGACGGACGAGCCCGCGTTCAGCCTCCGCCTCGGCGCTGCTGGCTGCGCCTGTGCCGGCAGCTGGGCCGACGCCGAACGCACTGACGGCGATGCAGCCGCTCACCTGCTCGGGAAACAGCGCTGCATAGGTCAGCGCGGTCGTCGCACCGAAGGACTCGCCAAGGAGCAGCACCTCGCCGAGGTCAAGTGCGTGCCGTACCTCGTCGTAGAAGACGGCGTGCCCCTCGGGCGAATATGCGCTCGCGTCACGTGGCGATGTGGAACGACCCGATCCGTGCGGGTCGATCAGATAGCTCTCCAGCGTGTCGGTGAACAGTTCGGCGTGGTGGTACATGAACGCAGCACCCAGGCCGGGACCTCCCGCCAGCATCAGCGCCGGCCACCCGCTACCGGTGACCTCGTAGCTCGCCTGCCGGCCATCGGTCAAGTCGACGACCTGTCCCACGGCGCACCCTCCGCCTCGACGCAACTGGAACTGACCCGTCACGGATTGTCCTCGTGCATACGCTGGGCCGGTGGCCGAGGCTGCTCGGGTCGAGGACATCCACGAGCTGGCGATAAGGATGCCGCACGTGACGGTGCTCCATGGTCGGCTCGGCAATCCGATCTACCAGGTGGGCGGGAAGTCGTTCATCTTCTTCCGTACGCCACGGCCGGACGCGGTGGATCCGAAGACCGGGGAACGCTACCGGGACGTGATCATGTTCTGGGTCTCCTCCGAGGCGGACAAGCTGGCGTTGATCCAGGACCCGGTCACGCCGTTCTTCACGACAAGGCATTTCGATGGGCATCCGTCGGTGCTCTTGCGCGCGGCACGGGTCGGCGAGCTGTCACATGCCGAACTGACGGAGCTCGTCCAGGATGCGTGGCTGGCACGAGCTTCGGCGCGCCGCCGTTTGTTGTGGCTGAATGCACACGGCCTGCAGTAAGCGTCTCGTGACGAGTGTCGTGTTGCAGACGATCAATCCGACGGCATCAGGACCCAGAGAATCGGGTAGATGAGAAGCTGGCTACCCGGGATGAGCATCAGTACCAGTATGAACAGCAGCCGCGCGGGCCACGGATTGATGCCGACGCGGCGACCGAGGCCCGCGACGACGCCACCGAGTACCCGTCCGTCCTTCGAGCGCGTGAGGCCCTCACGGCGGAAGGCGGCGCGCACTGACTCCATGGTGTTCTCTCTTCAACGCAGTGAGTTCGACACCACAAGCATCCGACGGCCGGGAGCGCTGCGCCATCGGGAACGG
>DATFRC010000022.1:0-8296 GCA_035263725.1 Jatrophihabitantaceae bacterium
CCTGAGCCGGGGACGAGCTGCTGACCCCCATCGACGTCGTAGGTCGCACCCGTCACAGCGGTGTTGGTCATGAGGTGGACGGCGAGCGCTGCGACGTCGGCCGGCCCGACCACGCGCCCAATAGGGAGCGTGGCGCGGAGCTGGTCGCGGCGTTTGTCCAGGTCCTCGCCGAGCAGCGCCGCGGACAGCGGCGTGTCGACGAAGCCGGGCGCGAGGAGATTGACCCGGACCGGCGCCACCTCAAGCGCGAGGTTGGCGATCAAGGCCTGCAATGCGGCGCTGCCCGCCGAGATGAGCGCCAGGCCGATACCCGGACGGCGGCCGCCGGTGCCGCCCACGAACAGCAGCGTGCCGCCGGGGCGCACCCGGCCGATGGCGTGCTGGGCCACGGCCACGGCCAGCCACAGATGCGCATCGAAATCGCGGTGCGCACGCTCGCGGTCGAGGTCGGCCAGGGGCGCGTAGTACGGACCGGAGCCGGTGACCATCACGTGGTCGATCTGCTCCGGCAGGCCCTGGAAGAACCGGTCGAGGGCGATCGGGTCGGTCGCGTCGAAGGCCGCGGTGCGCAGCGCCCCGAGTTCGGCCGCAGCGCGCTGCAGGCGCTCGGGATCGCGGCCCGTCAGGATGACGTCGGCGCCCTCGGCGCGTGCCCGCCGGGCAGTCTCGAGCCCGATGCCGGAGCTGCCGCCGATCACGACAACGGTCTGCCGGGCAGTTCCGGTTCACGCTTGATGGCAAAGACAGCGGGTGTGCTGGTCACGGTTCCTCCGGTGGTTGGTGCGGGCAACGGGCCAGCCTGCCGCAGCGGGCCGGGGGCGGGCGCCGCCGCCGGGGCCGGGACCTTCCGTCGGCTGATATGTAATGCTAAAGTTACACGTATGTACGGCGATGTGGTGCCGCTGGGCCGTGGCGGGCTGGAGGAAGACACCGCCCTGCTGTGGCGGGCGCTGGCCGACCCGACCCGTCGCCGGATCCTGGATCTGCTGCGGCAGCGGCCGCTGATCACTGGCGAGATCGCCGCGCAGTTCCCGATATCGCGGATCGCGGTGATGCGGCACCTAGAGGTGCTGGGGGAGGCGGGGCTTGTGACCAGCCGCAAGCGCGGAAGGGAACGGTGGCATTACCTGAACACCATCCCGCTGCAAAAACTGCACCGGCGGTGGGCCGACCCGGCGGGGGCCGGGTTCTCCGCCGCGCTGCTGCGGCTGCAAAACACCGTCGAAGCTGAAGGCAGGCCCATGGAACCGATTCAGCCAACTGTGGACGTAGCGCTGGACATCGAGATCGCCGGCACGCCTGCCGCGGTGTTCGCCGCGCTGACCAAAGACATTGGCGGCTGGTGGGGGCACCCGGCCGTGAGCTCCCGGGCCACCTCGCTGGCCCTGGACCCGCGGCTTGGCGGGCTGTTCACCGAGCGGTGGGACAACGGCGGGCAGGTGATCGCGTCGGTGACCGGCTGGGCGCAGGACGAGCACCTGGCGCTGACCGGCTCGTTCCACACGGGCGTCGGCGTCGGTGTGGCCGTCTTCGACCTGGCCGAGTCTGCTGCAGGCACCCTGCTGCAGTTCTCGTTCCGCGCGATCGGCGTCATGGACGCGACGGCGGCCGAGGATAAGTCGCGCGGGTGGGCCGAGCTTGTCGGCACCCGGCTGAAGGCACTGGTGGAGACCGGGACGAGGCTCGGGATCGACCCCGACGAGCCACCCACGATCCGCTCCATCAGATAAGGGAAACGACCGTGGCCGGGTCGCCCCACCGTCCGCTCAATCGGCGCGACCCGGCCCGATGAAAGAAAGGAACATCGAAATGCCAACCGAAGTCGCGAGCACCGAGTACGGCGTCATCACCCACAACGACCAGTGGAACACCCTCGAACTCAAGTGGCTGCCCGCCACCAAGGACGCCACCGAAGCGCAGGCCCGAGACACGATGGCGCTGTTCGCCGGCGAGACCGAGCAGCGCAAGCCGCGGTTCCTCATCGTGGACGCCACCGAGTTCAGCCACCGGTGGGCCGATGACATGATGGCCTGGCGCGACAAGGAGATCATTCCCCACTACAACGCCGGGGGACCGGCGAAGTTCGCCTTCATCGTCGGCGAAGGTGTTCCCTTCCCGACCGTCGAGTCCGGCGCCGAGCCCGTGCCTGAAGGCCCCGCGACCTTCCCCACCGGCTGGTTCACCAGCCGCGACCGGGCCTACCAATGGCTGGCCGAATGACCGCCGGCCGGGCCAGGTGACCGGCGCGACCCGGCTGCCAGAACGGCACGGCACTCCGCCACCTGCCCGAGGCCGCTGCGCGATCGCCACTACTTGCGCGACAGGCGTAGAAGCGCTAGTCACGGTACGTAACTGACCCCTGTCGCGGCGTCACGCCAGATTGCCCACTATGAATGCCTACTGATCGAATGGGTATTCCTGAGCGCGGCCGCACATAATTCCGTGTTATGAACGTGGTCCTCGTTCGACAGTCTTCTGTCGGGGGCGAGACAGACGCAAATTCCCATCTCGGGCACGGGGGTGGCCTCCATCAATGAGCGTCCCGCTGGGCGGGGGCGGTCCTGAGCGTGAGGATGCACCATTACGCTGCCCTCTTCTAGCGACGTTGGAGCGGCGGTCGAAGCACCGTGGCTTGCGCACCTCCTCCACGTACTCCGTCCGGCAGGCGGTGGAGGACTGGCTCGCCAGTGGGCTGCCAGGGCGGGCCGAACGCACCCGGCGCTGCTACCAGTCCGCCACCGCACCGCTGCTGGAGCACATCGGCTCCAAGCCGTTAAGGGAACTGACCGCCGGGGATGTCCGGTCCGGGCTGGAGGCAGCGGCAGGCTGAGCACCAGGTACCTGCAGATCGGCAGGGCTGCCCTGGCCCGTGCGCTGATATATGCCGAGGCGCACAACTTTGTCGGCCGGAATGTGGCGAAGCTGATCGAAGCGCCGAAAGGCCAGGTAGGAAGACCCAGCCGGTCGTTCACGCTCGACCAGACCAGGGCTCTGCTCGACGCGGCCGCAGCATCACCGCTGAATGCTTACGTGGTACTCAGCCTGACCACGGGCATCCGCACCGAAGAGGCCAGGGTGTTGCGCTGGGATCACGTCGACCTGGATGGAAAGCCTGACGCGGATCCGCCTGTCCCGCCCTCAGTGGCGGTGTGGCGATCGGCACGGCAGGGTGGTGAGACCAAGACGCCCAAGTCGCGGCGGACGTCGGCGCTGCCCCGGACTGCTGTTCAGGCGCTTAGGGAGCGCCAGAAGCGGCAGGAGGAGGACCGACCGGCGGCGGGGGCACTCTGGCAAGATCACGGCCTGGTGTTCTGCTCTACCGTGGGCACGCCACTGGACGCGGCGAACGTCAGGCGCGAGTTCAGGAAGATCACGGAGGCGGCGGGCCTGGGTGAAGGGTGGGCACCTCGGGACTTGCGCCACGCGTTCGTATCCCTAATGTCGGCTGGTGGGGTACCCGTGGAGGAGATCGCGCGGCTGGCCGGGCATAACCGTACGGCGACGACAGAGCTCGTCTACCGGCACGAGCTGCGCCCGGTGATCACCACAGGCGCCGAGGTGATGGACCGAATCCTGGACAGCCCGATGCAATGATGCTTCTCGATGGCGTGCAGACACGCCATCGAGTGGTCCGCTGGCCTGCTCCATGGTAAGGAGGGGGTCTCCGGTTCGAGTCCGGAAGAGGGCTTGAAAATCCCTGCAAATGAGCGATTCGTGTTGTCTGTGCTGAATCGCAGGTAGGGAGGGGGTCAGGTGGGGAGGCGAGGACGGCGAGAAGTGGCTCGTTTGCAGGGCGTTGCGAGGTGTGCCTTTCGCCATTTCCTACCTTGAAAGCGGCCAAGGTCGCACTGAGGTCGCACGTGCTCCGGCTGGTCCTCTACGTCTCACCGGCGTCGTGTGCGAGCAGTGCGATTTGGACGCGGTTGTTGAGCTCGAGCTTCTCGAGTACACGCGAGACATGTGCCTTCACGGTCGCGACGCTCATGTAGAGATCACGGCTGATCTCCGCGTTCGACTTGCCTAGCCCGACGGCGACCGCAACCTCGCGCTCGCGTTCCGTCAGTCGGTCGAGCTGCTCGCGGGCGCGGCGCTGCCGCTCGTCGGCCTCGCTCTCGGTCACGTGGCCGATCAGTCGGCGAGTGACCGTCGGCGAGAGCATCGGCTCGCCGGCCGCCACGGCTCGGATCGCGCGGACCATGTCGGCCGGAGGCGTGTCCTTCAGCAGGAAGCCACTTGCGCCCGCGCGCAGCGCGCGGAGGACGTAGTCGTCCGCCTCGAAGGTCGTCAGGACGATGACCTCGGGCGCGTCCTCGCGCTCGCGCAAGAGCTCGGTGGCGGAAAGGCCGTCCATCCCCGGCATTCGAATGTCCATCAGCACGACGTCCGGCTGATGCTCGGCAACTGCGGCGGCGACGTCGCTCCCGTCTGCGGCCTCGCCGACGACCCGGACGTCGTCGGCACCGGCGAGCAGCATCGAGAGGCCCGCGCGGACTAGCGCGTCGTCGTCGACGAGGAGCACGCGGATCGGATCTGTCACTGCGTCCGCTCCCGGCGCCGGCGGAGCCGGCGCCTCCGCTCTTTGCCGAGCTCCGTCACGCCTAGGCTCACTAGGGCCACGGCAGCCAGGCCCGCAGATGGAAGTCGCCGCGCCGATCGAATCCGTGGTCGAGACGGCCGCCCGTCAGCGCGGCACGCTCGGCCAGCCCCACGAGTCCCGTGCCCGACCCCGGAATCTCGCTCGCTCCCGCGGCGCCCACCGGCGTCGGGTTGCGCACCTCGATCGTGAGCCCCTGTCCGGGCGCGCCGTCGACGCGGAGGTCGACCTCCGCTGAGGGTGCGTGCTTGCGCGCGTTCGTCAGCGCCTCCTGCACGATCCTCAGCGCGTGGCGCCCGATCCCGTCCGGGACGGCAGCGAAGTCCGCGACGTGGACATCGGCATGGAGCTGCATCCCGGCCGCGCGCGACTCGTCGAGGAGGACGGGCAGCGCTGCGAGCGTCGGCTGAGGCGGGGGCGGCTTCTCGCCGTCGGCCCCGTCGCGCAGCGTGCCGATCACCGAGCGAAGGTCTTCGAGCGCCTGGTGGGCGCTAGCGCGAATGACGGCGACCGCGCGCGCGATCTCCTCCGGCGGCGCGTCGGGGCGGAACTCGAGTGCCCCCGCGTGCAGGCTCAGCAGCGAGATCCGGTGCGCGAGGACGTCGTGCATCTCGCGGGCGATCCGCTCCCGCTCGGCGTGACGAATCTGCTCGACGCGCAGCTGCTCCTCGGCCTGGGAGCGGCCGAGCTGCTCGCGCTTCGTCTGCCGGCGGCTTCGGCGGAACATCCCCCAGGCGACGACGACGGCCGCGAAGAGGACGGCGAAGAACAGATCCGAGTACGAGGAGAGCGAGTCGCCCTGCGGGTGGACGGCGTGCTCGGCCGGCAGGAGGGCGAACCCAAGGAGCACGATCAGGACCGCCGCTTGCCACCGACGGTACGCGGCGACGGTGTAGAGGAAGAAGACCCCGGCCGGGCCGGCGGAGGAGGAGAGCACGCCGAGCGGCAGCATCGCCAGCGCGAGCGCGACCGGCCAGCGCCGACGCCACCAGAGGGCGAGGGCGACTCCCGCGCCGACGATCACGTCGACGGCGAGAGGTGTCCCGTGCAATCCGTCCTGGATGCTGCTTGCGAGCGCCACGCCGCCGCCCGCGATCGCGATGACGAAGATCACCCAGTCGACGAGCCAGTCGCGGTGCGACCGCTGCGCCGGGGGTGCGTCGTCCTCCTCGGGAGCGAAGAGCAGGCGGAAACGATTCATCGTCGCCCAGCGTAGGCCGCGCCCGCCCCCTTGCCCACCCGACCGAAGTCGGTGCAGCGATCGACTTCGGTCGACCCAGAAATCGCCCTGCGGCCGATTGTCGAAGCCCGGCTGGCGAGCGAACGTCGGTGCCACTGGCACACACGGTGCCCCGTCATCGAAAGGAACGCAGGCCATGCCCGCACTCGCCCGCTGGACTCTCAGGCACAAACGACTCGTCACCGGCTTCTGGATTCTCGTCACGATCGCCGCGTTCGCAGCGATCGGCCCGGCCGGGAAGTCCCTCTCGCAGCAGTTCAGTGTTCCTGGCCGCGAGGGCTTTGAAGCAAATCAGCAGATCGCCACGATCTACGGCAGCGGAGGCGACGTTGCTCCGCTTGTCCCCGTTGTGCAGCTGCCGAAGGGCACGACAGTTGACTCCCCCGGCGTCAGAAGCCAGCTCGCAGCTGCGCTCGCACACGTGAGCAAGGCACTTCCGAAGGCGCGGATCGCGTCCTACGCCTCGACCGGCGACCGGTCGTTCGTCTCGGCCGACGGCCGCACGACGTTCGCGCTCGTCGAGATCCCCGCTCGCGGTGGCGTCGACCAGGGACAACCGGAAGCACGACTCGCACAGAAGGCACTGGCCGGTGTCACCGTCCGAGGGGCGAGCGTGCGGGTCACCGGGCTCGACGCACTCCGCGCAACCGGAAACGACACAGGCGGCACCGGAACAGGCGTGTTGATCGGGACGCTCCTGGCGGCACTCGGCGCGCTCCTCGTGCTCGCCTTCGTGTTCCGCTCGTTCACCGCGGTCATCCCGCTGCTGATGGCGGTCGTCGCCATCCCGACAACCTTTCTCCTGATCTGGCCGCTCGCGACCGTTACGAGCGTTTCGGTGATCGTGCAGTTCCTGGTGGCACTGATCGGCCTAGGGATCGCGATCGACTACGCACTCCTGATTGTCGTCCGCTGGAGGGAGGAACGGCAGCAGGCGGGTATCACGAACGACCAAGCCGTCCTGAATGCGATGCAGCACGCAGGCTCCGCTGTGGTCTTCAGCGGGACCACCGTTGGCATCTCACTCCTGGCGTTGCTCGCGGTGCCGATTCCCGCCCTGCGCAGCATCGGGATCGCCGGCTTGCTGATCGCCCTGGTCAGCGTCGCTGTCGGCGTGACGCTGCTGCCGGTCGTGCTTGCCACGGTCGGCCCGAAGGTCGACTGGCCGCGCAACCAGCGTGACGCTCGACCGAGCCGTGCATGGTCTTCGTGGGCACGGCTTGTCGTGCGGCACCGCTGGCTTGCCGCTGCAGTCTCGCTCTCGATCCTCGGTGCGCTCGTTGTTGCTGCGTCGACGATTCAGTTCGGGAACCCGCGCGCAAGCTCACTCGCGCAGCACGGCCAGGCCCGCATCGCGCTCGACAACCTCAACGACTCGGGAATCGGCAGCGGCCCGCTCTCGCCCTTCGACGCGCTCGTGAAGACGGGAGACGCCGCCTCGATCTCCAAGACCTTCGCGACTGTCGAGGGCGTCCGAGCGGCAGTAGCGCCCCCGGATTGGCGTCGAGACGGAACCGCTCTCGTCACCGTCATTCCGACCGAGGACGGGAACTCACCGGGCGGCCGCGCGACGCTCGACCGGCTCCGCGCGGTGGCAGTCGACGGTGATGTCGCGATCGGCGGCGAGGCAGCGCAAGGAGCCGACTTCCTCGACGCGGTCTACAGCAACTTCCCGCTCCTGATCCTGCTGATCTCGGGGGCCACGTTCCTGCTGCTCGCGCGGGCCTTCCGGTCGCTGATCCTGCCGCTCAAGGCGGTTCTCCTGAACCTCCTCTCCGTCGCTGCCGCCTGGGGCCTGCTCGTGCTCGTGTTCCAGCACGGGCTCGGCTCCGGCATCTGGGGCATCGAGGCGACCCGCGCGATCAACGTCGAGATGCCGATCGTCGTCTTCGCCTTTCTCTTCGGCATCTCGATGGACTACCAGGTGTTCATCATCAGCCGCATGCGCGAGGCCTACGACCGCACCAGGTCGACGCCGACCGCCGTCGTCGAAGGAATCGGGCGAACGGGACGACTCGTCACCAGCGCGGCGTTGATTCTCGGTCTCGCCTTCGTCGCGTTCAGCTCGACGCCGGGAACCGAGGCGAAGATGTTCGCGACCGCCCTCGGTGGCGGGATCCTGATCGACGCCACGATCATCCGCGGCCTGCTCGCACCCGCGGCCGTCGCAATCCTCGGCAGATGGAATTGGTGGTTGCCTGCACGTCCCGCCCGGATCCTCCGCGTTGAAGCGTCACCCGCTCACGCGGAAGCCGCGGCGCAGACGGCGTAACGAAAGACCAAAGCTTGTGCTGTCGCCGCCCAGCGCGGGCTCGGGCGGCGACAGCACAAGAGGCATACGAAGCACGCCTGATCGAATCTGACTGGTTCAAGGGCGAGTGGTCGACCGGAAGAAATCGTCCCACGCTGGCGGTAGACGGATTCGATCTCATCTACCGACGCGCGTATACGGCCATAGATAT
>DATFRC010000023.1:0-9542 GCA_035263725.1 Jatrophihabitantaceae bacterium
TACGAACAGCAGCAGGAAGATGATCGGCTGGATAGTCACATCAATCAGCTGCTCGGGCGTGCGCCGGGTCTTGATCAGGTTGCGGCGGGCGAGCGCGAACGCATGCCGCAACGTGCGCGCACGGCTCGCGGTGGCGGCGGGCGCGGCCCGTACCTCGGTTGCTGGGGGACTGAGCGTTGCGGTCATGCTGCGGCCTCCTCGTTGTCGGTGTGGTGGCCGGTCAGGGTGAAAAACACCTCGTCCAGGCTGGGCAGGTGCAGGGACAGCTCGGTGACGGCGATGCCGGCGGCGCCGAGGCGCTGCACAGCGTGGCCCAGCGCATCGTCGCCCTCAACCGGGACGCTCAGCATGCCGCGTCCCGGAGACTCGGGTGGGGCGTCGGCGATGGCGCCGAGAATCACGCGTACGTCCTCCAGCCGGGACGGGTCGGCGGGCTTCACCTCCAGGCGCTGGCCGCCGACGATCCGCTTGAGGCCGTCCGGTGTGTCGTGCGCGATGACGCGGCCATGATCGATCACGGTGATCTCGTCGGCCAGCGCATCGGCCTCCTCGAGGTACTGCGTGGTGAGCAGTACGGTCGAGCCCTCGGTGACGAGGCTGCGCACCACGTCCCACATCTCTTCGCGCTTGGCGGGGTCGAGGCCCGTGGTCGGCTCGTCGAGGAAGATCACCGAGGGACGCCCGACGAGCGAGGCGGCGAGGTCGAGGCGGCGCCGCATCCCACCGGAGTACGTCTTGGCGGTCCGGCCGGCGGCCCCGGCCAGGTCGAACCATTCGAGCAGCTCCCGGGCGCGCGCCCGCGCCGCGCCGGTCGGCAGGTCGAGCAGCTGGCCGATGAGCACGAGGTTCTGCATGCCGGTGAGGTCCTCGTCCACGGACGCGTACTGGCCGGTGAGCCCGATGTTCTGCCGCACCCGCTGCGGCTCGCGCCCCACGTCGTAGCCGGCCACCCGTGCGGTGCCCGCGTCCGCGCGAAGCAGTGTGGCGAGGATGCGGACGGCAGTCGTCTTGCCGGCTCCGTTCGGCCCCAGTACGCCCAGCACGGTGCCTTCTCGGGCGGCGAGGTCGATGCCGGCAAGGGCTTGCGTATTGCCGAAGCGCTTCGTGAGCCGTTCGGCCTCGATGGCGTAGGTCATGGCGTCACACTGGGCCGGCTCGCTGGCAGGACACGCACAGCGCGCTGGCACGGCGCTGACAGGGCCGATCGCTGGCTCGTCCCGCCCGCGCGGAGCCGCGTCTCCACCGCTCGCTGCGCTCGGGTGGATCCGCGGCTCCGCTCCGCGCCTTCGGCGCGGGCCGCGTGGCGGCGGCGGGGCTCTTCGCGCCAGCGCTCATCGCTACGCTTCGGTCATGTCCCGTCCTGACGATCGCGCGGCTGATCAGCTGCGTCCGGTCACGATTACCCGTGACTGGCAGAAGTACGCCGAGGGGTCGGCGCTGGTCGAGTTCGGCGAGACCAAGGTGCTGTGCTCCGCCTCGGTGGTCACCGGGGTACCGCGCTGGCGCAAGGGCAGCGGGCTGGGCTGGGTTACCGCCGAGTACGCGATGCTGCCCCGAGCCACGCTCACTCGCAACGATCGCGAGTCGGTCAAGGGACGCATCGGCGGGCGCACCCACGAGATTTCCCGGCTGGTCGGCCGCTCGCTGCGTGCAGCGATCGATTTGGCGGCGCTGGGCGAGAATTCCATCGCGATCGACTGTGACGTGCTGCAGGCCGACGGCGGCACGCGCACGGCGGCGATCACCGGCGCATATGTCGCGCTGGTCGATGCGGTGCACTGGCTCGCCGGCCAAAACGCGCTGGCGCAGCCCAATCCCATCGTCAACTCGATCTCGGCTGTCTCGGTGGGCCTCGTCGACGCAGAGCCGCTCCTGGACCTCATGTACGAGGAGGACGTGCGCGCGGAGACGGACATGAACGTCGTCATCACGGGCGACGGCGCCTTTGTGGAGGTGCAGGGCACCGCCGAGGGCGCGCCGTTCCGCCGCCGGGAGCTCGACGCGATGCTCGACCTGGCGCTCGCGGGCTGTGCGCAGCTTGCCAAGCTGCAAGCCGAGGCGCTGGGCGAGTGAAGCTTCTCCTCGCTACCCGCAATGCCAAGAAGCTCGACGAACTGCGCCGAATCCTCTCGCCCCTGCTCGATGTCGAGGTGATCGGACTCGACGACGTGGCGCGCTACGACGAAGTGCCTGAGACAGGCGCCACGTTCACCGAGAACGCGCTGCTGAAGGCCCGCGAGGCGGTAGCCCACTCCGGTCTGGTCAGCGTCGCCGACGACTCCGGCATCTCCATCGACGCGCTTCGCGGCATGCCCGGTGTTCTGTCCGCCCGCTGGGCCGGGCGCGGGAAGGACGACGAGGCCAACCTTCGGCTCGTTCTCGACCAGCTTTCCGACGTGCCTGACGAGCGCCGCGGCGCGGCGTTCGTGTGCGTCGCCGCGCTCGTCACGCCGGCCGACGTGGAGACCGTCGCCGAGGGACGCATGCCCGGCCGGGTCGTGGGCGCACCACGGGGCACGAACGGCTTCGGCTACGACCCGATCTTCGTCGCTGACGGCAAGCAGCTGACCAACGGCGAATTGCCGCCCGCCGAGAAGGACGCGATCAGCCACCGCGGCAAAGCATTGCGTGCACTGCTACCGCACATCGCCGCCGCATTCGGCGACACGGAGCCCGCGGCCTGATCCCAGATCAGGGGCGCACACTTGCGTGCGTGGGGGCGCCTATCGAGGGCTCGAGGTGGCCGTGGCGCGCGACAGCTCTGGTCACGGTCGCGCTCGCCTACGCCGGCGTCGCAGGTGGCCTGCGTCCATTCACGTGGCCGGCAGCCGTGTCGACGACGCTCGGTGGCCTGGCGATCTTCATCCTGGCGTGGCGACATCGAGCGACGCCCGCACCGGTGCGGCACGACCGGGGACAACTGCTGGCCTGGACCGCCTGGCTCGCCGCGGTAACGGGCTGGGAGTTGTGGGCGCTATCCATGACGCCGCGCTCGAGGCATCCCACGATCAGCTCACTGATCAACAGCGCCATCGAGACCCACCCGGGGCGGTCGATCGCGGTGCTCGCCTGGCTCGCGCTCGGCTGGTGGCTGGCTCGGCGGTAACGATGATCGGGGCGGCGGCAATTCTCGGCGGCTACGCCGTGCTGGCGGTATGCGCCGCCGTCCTCCTGGTGAGGGCGTGCGGCCGTCCTGGCGCAACGCCCGCCGCGTACCTCACGACGGTGATGCACCACCCGGTCGGCCGATGGGTGCTGCTCCTGCTGTGGATGTGGGTGGGCTGGCACTTCTTCGTCCGCTGACGTTCATACTCGCGGGAATGGAGTGGGCGGCACTGTGTAACCAGGAACGGCTGGGATTCCTCGAGCAGCCGGCCAGCGCCATCACGAGCGCTGCGTTCGTGGTTGCCGCGGCCGGCATCCTGGCCGCTCGCCCCCGCGAGTCCGGCACGCCGGCGCGAGAGCAGCAGACGGTGTTCGCGCTGCTCGTAGCGGGGATCGGCATTGGGTCGTTCGTACAGCACGGGCCGCACCCGTCCTGGCAGGCCTACGCGCATGACCTGCCGCTCGCGGCCACCCTGGTGTTCGTCGCGACCGATGCGGCGTCTGACCTGACCGGACGTGAGTTGTCGGCCGCCTGGTGGCTGGTTCCGTCAGCTGCGATGGTTCCGATCGTGGCCGCCGGACCGGCGGCGTCGACCGCCGCCCAGGCGGCAATGGCCGTAGCCGCCATCGCGCTGAACCTGCTGCGCGCGGTCCACCATCCTGTGCTGCGCGCTCCGGTGCTGGTCGCTCTGGGTACCGTGGCCGCCGGCGCCGTGCTCAGCCGGCTGACCGGCCGGAGCGGGCCGTGTGGGCCGGAAAGCTTGATCACGGGTCACCCTATGTGGCACCTGCTCGCGGCGGCCGCCTTGTGGCGGCTGGCCGCGGCCGTGGGCGCGCGACGCCAGCCCGCGCTGCGGCTACGGTGAGCACGTGCTGACCGACCACGATGCCGCCTTTAGCTACGCCGGCGGCCTGCTCGTCGGTGACCAAGTGCGGCTGCGCGGTACGCGCGACGACGACATACAGACACTCGCCCGCTGGATGATGGAACCGGAAATTCGCGCCACCCAATCGAACATCGTGTTGCCGCTGTCGGAGGCGGCGACTCGTGAACTGATCGCGGGATGGAGCAAGAACGAGGGCACCGACGTCGGGTTCTCGATCGAGACGCTGGACAGTGATCGTCTCGTCGGACATACCGGCCTGTTCGGAGGCGGCGTGAAGGACCGTCGCCGCATCGCCGGCATCTTCATCGGCCGCCCGTTCCTCGATCGGGGATACGGCACGGACGCCATGCGGCTGCTTGTCAGCTACGGGTTCCGCGAACTCGGGCTGCACCGCGTCGAGCTGACTGTCCTGGCCTTCAACGCCCGGGCGATTGCCGCGTACCGCAAGGTGGGCTTCGTCGAGGAGGGCCGGGCGCGCGAAGCGGTGTTCCATGACGGGCACTGGTACGACGAGGTGAGCATGGCGATCCTCGCCGATGAATGGCGTTCATGAGCGACCTGCTGTTCCAGCCTGCTGGAGACGTGGCCGGCATGCTCCACCGCAAGGAGATCTCGTCCCGCGAACTGACCGAGTTGCTGTTCGTGAGGACGGACGCCGTGAACCCGGCGCTGAACGCCCTCGTCGCGCAACGCCGGGAAGTGGCGCTCCTCGAGGCTGCCGCGGCCGACGAGGCGACCGCGCAAGGTGCGGTGACAGGGCCGCTGCACGGCGTCCCTATCACGATCAAAGAGAGCTTCGACGTCGCCGGGCTTCCCACCACGTGGGGCAATCCGGCATTCCGTGACTTCGTCGCCACGACCGACGCGACGGTAGTGCGCCGGCTGCGGGACGCCGGTGCGATTGTTACCGGCAAGACGAACGTGGCGTTCATGCTCGGCGACTTCGCCCACACGGCGAACGACCTGTACGGCGTGACGCGCAACCCTTGGTCCGCGGGACACACTCCGGGCGGCTCGTCGGGCGGTGCTGCGGCGGCCGTCGCCGCAGGCTTGACGTTTCTGGAGCACGGCACCGACCTGGTCGGCTCGCTGCGCATCCCGGCGAGCTTTTGCGGGGTCTACGGGCTGCGGCCCAGCGTCGACACGGTGCCGCTGACCGGGATGCAGCCGCCGGGCGTGGTCGCCGGCCCGAGCGACATGATGTACCTGTCGGCAGCCGGCCCGATCGCGCGATCGGCAGCCGACCTGCGGATCGCGATGCGGGTGGTGGGCGGCCCGGAGGCACCGCAGGCGAAAGCCTATTCGTGGGCGCTTGCCCCGCCCCGCCACTCCCGGCTGGCTGAGTTCCGAGTCGGCGTCGTGCTGGACCACCCTGCGGCGCCGGTGACCAGCGACGTGGGCACGGCGCTGAGCGCCGCGGTCGATGCCGTCGCAGCCACCGGGGCCGCCGTCGTTGAGGGCTGGCCGCCCGACGTGGATCCTGTCCGAGACGCGGAGTCTTTCGGCTTCCACGTCGAGGTGTTCTTCGCCTACGCCCAGCCCGGCGACCACGTACCGGCGTTCGCCGACGTCATCGCGCACGAGCATCGGCGCATGGCCGCCCGTGCCGCCTGGACTCGGTACTTCGCCGACGTCGACGTATTTCTGTGTCCGGCGACGTTCACGTCGCCGCTGGCGCAGGATGAGCGTGACGATCGGCTGCCGTTCTGGACGGCGCACCCGACGCTGGCCGGCCTCCCGGCCGTGGTCGCACCGGTCGGGCGTACGCCGGCAGAGCTCCCGGTTGGTGTGCAACTCGTCGGACCGCTACACGAGGACGACACGGCGATCACGTTCGCCGAGTTGCTCGCAGATATCGTCGGCGGCTACGAGCGCCCGGCCTGATGGCTACAGGCTGATCCAGTCGGTCTGCACGACGATGTCGCTGGCAGTGTGACAGTAGATGCGGAACGTGCCGGTAGGTACCGGGGTCGCAGTGAAGTAGCCGACATCGTTGACTGCTGCGGTGCTGGACGTGCCATCGGCGTGCCGGATCTCGACATGGCCCGGCTGCGGTGGCACGACCTGCCCGTGCAGCGCGTCGCCGATGATCTCGAGCTCGATTGTCAGCTGGCTGGCATCGAACGTCAGGCAACGCAGCGACGCCGGTTCGGCACGGGTGCCGGCACCGGCGAGGGCGTCGTGTGCTGAGTCATACGTCAGGGCGGCGAGTTCGGCGTCGATGTCGCGCCACGTGAATGACGCCTTGCCGATCTCGACGAAGCGCTTCGGTACTTCGTCCGCCGCGGCCAGCGCGGTCTTGACCGCACTCAGCAGCTGGTCGTCATCGTCCCACCATGCGCCGGTCACGACGACCCTCCCCCCCAGTGGTGATCGCCGGCCCGTCGACGAGCGCGGCTACGTGTGGACTGTTCCGCAGTTGATCCAGGCACCGCGCTCGGGACGGGCCGATGCTTCCGATCGGGATACCGAGGTCGGCGCTGATCGCCGCGTACGGCATCGGCGGGTCGCGCATGAGCAGCGCCAGCAGTTGCTGGCAGCGCTCGCCGAGCTGCGCAAAGGCGCGGCGCAGCGCCAACTCGCGCTCGTGTGCTATCAGCCACTGGTCGACCTGCGTGGTGTCCTCGTCGGCCGGCAGCTCGAGTTCCGTCTGCGCCAGCTGCCGCTCGTTGCGCCATCCGCTGCGCTGGACGCGCAGGCACTCGCGCCGTGTCGTCGTCGCGAGCCAACCCGGGAGCGCAGCCGGCTCGCGCAGCGACGGCAGGTACTCGACCAGCCGCAGCCACACGTTCTGTCCTACGTCGTACGTGTCCGCCTCGCTGAGCCGGAACCGCCGGCAGATCGACCACACCAGCGGGGCAAACCGCTCCACGATCTCGTCCCACGCTGTCTGCTCGCCTTCCGTGGCCCGCGCTACGAGCGCGATGACGGTCGGGTCGTCGCGCATCGGTCGCCCCCCTCGGCATACGGTCACTTGTGGTGATCGTATGCCCAGATGTCTACACCGAGTTGTACTGACATGATTCCTGCCCTCATGCCTAGGGTTAAGCGCCCTTTGACCGATCGGAGGCGCGCAGGGCCGCTTTGATACGTCCATCCGGGGCCGGACTCAGGTTCCTAGTCCGATGAAGCTGGCGGCGGTTGCCAGCTCGACCGGGCTGCCGAGCGCCTGCTGGCGGCTGGCGAGCATGGCATGGGCGAGGTCGGCTCCGTCCTCGAGCGACCGGTGAATGCTCTCCATGACCGGCACAGTGGCGGCGTCGTTCACCACGGTGATGCCGGAGACCACCCCCGCGCTTCCCATGCCGAGCAGGGTCGTGGCAAGGCCGAGCAACTCGTCCGTGCCCACGGCGGCGACCCTGCCCGAGTCGCACGCCGAGAGCACGAGTCGGTAGGGCGCACGCTTGATGCGCTCGAAGTCGTAGACGGTCAGCGGACCGTCATGCAAGCGCAGCTCGGAGAACATCGGGTTGTCCACCCGCAGTTTGCCGTGGGCAGCGATGTGGGCCAGGGACGCGCCGTCGATCGCGGCGATGACAGGCTCGGTTCGTGCACTGTCGCGTTCCAGCAGTAACGCGTCCGGGCGGCGGGCCGCGACGATGTGTACCTCTGCGCCTTCGGTGCCCAGTCCAGGGCCGGCGACGAGCACGATTCGCTCGTCGGTGGGCTGGACGATGCGGCGGGCGCGAAGCCACATGGCCGCCGACGGCGCCACGGTGAACGGGCGACCGAGCAGCGACGGTGCGATGCCCCACGGACTGGCATGCATCCTGCTCGGCGGCACGATCACAACCGGGGCGTCCGCTATCTGGTGGACGACCTTATCGAGCACGGCAGCCTCGAATCGGGCCCCCACCTCGGCGAGGTCGACGTTTGCGCCACGCCCGACCCGACGCAGCTGGAACTGGGCATACCCGATCACCTGGAGCGCATTGCTCAGCGGGCCGATCTTGTGGCGCTCAACGGTGCCATTGTGGACGACCACCGCATACAGCGCTTCCTCGACATCGACCAGTTCCAGCAGGATCGTGTCGCCCGCGGCCTCGACGAGTTCGTCGACATCGACGGGCGACGGCGACTCCTTGCCGGTCGCTCGGCGATGGTGGTGCCGAGCACGGATCGCCGCCTCCTGCCGACTGCGTTCGCGTTCCAGCCAGGTGGTGGGCAAGCCTGTGGCGCGCGCTTCCTCCAGACGGCTGGCCACCGCCCGCAGCCCGGCGAGCTGGCTGGCCAGCGACGCATCGCCCCGCCCCAGCACCGATGGCGCCAGCAACGACGTGGCTCGGGTGCGTTCGGTCCACTCGAGCAATGTTCGGTCGCTTGCCTGGACCGCGTGATGCAGCGCGAGGTCGCTCAGCGCGCGAGCGTGCTCGGTTGCCAGCGCTCGCAACTCGGTGCTGCCAAGCGTGATCCGGTGCTCGTCAAGGGCGTCCAGCCCACGCGCGCAAGCCGCGAGAACCCGGGCGTGGCTTCGGCCGTCGGCCCCGTACGCGAGCGCATGCGCGAGCCAGCCGACCGACCTGCTCAGCGCTGAGCCCCGATAGCGCCGGGACGCGGCGGCCTGGAAGAGTGTCCGAGCCGAGCCGGTGCCGCGCCGCACGGCGATCTCGCCGGCGAGCAGGTACGCGATCGTGGCGTCGTCGCTGTGTTCGGCGCGGAGCGTCTGCGCGATCTCAGTTGCAGACTTCAGCATGTAGGGGGTGGCCTGTCCGGCCGCGAACTGGCAGCGCAGCCGCATCAGCCGACTGCGCACCAGCCACCAGCCGCGCTGCTGCGCCTGGAACATACGAGACGCCTGCCGCGCGAGTTTCTCGCCGTGTTGGGGCTCACCGGCGGCAAGCGCAGCGGTCGACGCGGCCAGCAGCAGATCGGCGCGTTTGCTGGGCTGCAGAGTAGACCGGTCGAGTTCGTCGATCGCGACTTGGAGAGCGTCCAATGGGCGCCCGGCAGCGAGCAGCACGCGGCACTGGTCCGCCGGAAGCTCCGGGACGTGTGCACCCAGTGCGCGGTAGCGCCGCTCGGCGTAATCGAGCAGGCGCAACGCCTCCGGGAGGTCTCCGCGCATGCGGGCGACGAGCGCCCGGTTGTGGCGGGAGTAGGCAGCCTCGAGCTCCTGGCCAGACGAGATGAACAGCTGCTCGGCTCGAACAGCATCCCGCTGTGCGCGGCCGACCGAGCCGACAGCGAGGTGTACGAGGCACCGGTTATCGAGGGCTCGACCTTCCCAGACGATGTCGCTGGACGACCGGAACGTCGAGATCGCTGCGCGTAGGTCGTCGAGCGCCTCCTGATTACGGCCCAGCAGCGCAAGAATGTGCGCGCGCCTCAACTGCGTCCGGGCCCGGGTGGCCCCGCGCGAGCGTTCAAGCGAGCGTGTCAGCCCGGCCAGCCCCGCCCGCGTGCGTCCCGCAAACACCTGAGTCGCGCCCTGAGTGGCGAGGACATCTGCGACGCGCTGCTCGACGCCGGCGGACTTAGCTGCCCGAAGGGCGCCGCGCAGTTCGCTGAGCGCGGCACCGATTTCGCCTCGATCGCGCAGCACGATCCCGA
>DATFRC010000024.1:0-31940 GCA_035263725.1 Jatrophihabitantaceae bacterium
CAACGATGTGGTGCTGGTCTTGCGGCGGGCCGGGACGCCGCTGGATGCGGACCCCGAGCGCTGGTCACCGGGGCTGGCGCAACAGGCCTGGCACACGCTCGAGACGCTGCACGGTGCGGGCATCGCGCACGGACAAGTCGACGCGACCCACCTCGTGCTGCACGGAATCGACATGGGACTGGCCGACTTCCGTGGTGCGGTGATCACCCCCGGAGCGGACCGGCTGGCGACTGACCGAGCACAGCTACTGGTGACCGCCGCGCTCGCGCTCGATATGGATATCGCGCTGTCTACAGCCCTCGATGCGCTCGGCGCGGATGCGCTCACCGAGACGCTGCCGTACGTGCAGATGCCGGCGCTCACTGTTGCCCAACGCAGCGCGGTACGGAAGTCCGGGCTCGACCTGGACCGGCTGCGCAACGAGGCCGCCGACCAGGCCGGGATCACCGTGCCAGAACTGCAGCGGTTGCGCCGCGTCAGCCTGCGATCGGTGCTGCAAGTGATTTTGCTCGTCGTCGCCTTCGCTGCGTTGGCCGCCGGGCTCACGGACATCGACTTCGACCTGCTCGCCGAACAGGTCCGCAATGCCACCTGGTGGCTGGTGATCGCCGCGGCAATCATCGCGCAGCTGCCGCGGCTGACCAGTGCAATCTCGGTTATCGGTGCGTCGCCTACCCCCTTACCACTTCGGCCGGTGTACGCGCTTCAACTGGCCACCTCCTACATCTCCCTGGCCGTACCGGCGACTGCGGCCCGGGTCGCCGTGAACATTCGCTTCTTTCAGCGGCACGGGCTGCGCCCCGGGACGGCCCTGGCTGTCGGTGCGCTGGATGGCTTTGCCCAGTTCGTCGTCCAGGTACTGCTCTTGCTAGGCATCCTGGTGTTCACTCCGGCGACCCTGCACCTTGATCTGTCCGGCTCCGTTCCGAGCGGGTTGTCCCTGCTCGTGTTGGTGGTGGTACTGGCGGGTGTGGCGGCGCTGATCACGTTGGCTCTCGTGCCGAAGTGGCGGCGGGCGATCTTCACCTGGGTCCGCACCCTCGTAACGGAGGCCGTTCATGCCGTCAATGGGCTGGACTCGCCGCGGCGCCTGCTGCTTCTGCTCGGCGGCAACCTCGCGACGGAGCTGTTGTTCGCGTTCGCCCTGCAAACCTTCGCCCGGGCGCTCGGCTATCAGGTGGGTTTGGCCGAGGTATTACTGATCAACATCAGCGTGTCGCTTCTGTCCGGTGTGCTGCCCGTGCCGGGCGGTATCGGCGTGGTGGAGGGCGGCTTGACGTTCGGCCTCGTGCGTGCCGGGATACCCGAGGAGGCGGCCTTCGCGATCGTGTTGCTGTACCGGCTGGCGACCTTCTACCTGCCGCCCATATGGGGCTTCTTCGCCCTGCGGTGGCTGGAGCGAACCAACCAGCTCTGATTGCGGACGGGTGTCCGGTCATCAGTCAGCGGTCGCGTGTCCTGTCAGCGTGTCGGTTCGATGGGCTGGCGCGCATCGGCGGCGAAGAACTCAACGCGTCCGCGCACGCCGATCGTGACATCGAGGATCTTGTCGCCGAGCAGACCGATCGCCGCTGCATCGAGGAACACGCGCGCGCCATAAGCCGCAACCACCACCGTGTCCCCGGGTGCCGGCACTCTGGCGAGACGAACCTTCAGCGAACGCGCGGATGGGGACCACGCGATGCGCAGCCCGGCGTGGTCAGGAGCCTTCAACCGTTCGAGGAGATGCCGAATGGCTGCCGCGGCGAAGTCGGTCACGGTCAGCATGTCGATTCCTCCTCGAGCACCCTTCTCGGGTGGCGGGCCGACGGTCGGCGCCCGGTTTGTCCGTCGTTGCTGCGTGGCAGTGCGTAGGGATGGTTCCCCGGATCCGGCCTGTCACGTCGGCCTCGGCGGGGCAGCGAATGGAGGTGGCGGTAGCTGGACGGCAGCCCCCGACGGGTGGTCGCCTTCACCGTCGGGGGCTGCTTCGCCCCATAGTTGGCAGCTACGCTGTGCATCAACTGAGAGCAAACCCTGTAGTAGATAGGAGCGCGCTGCTCGACACACTCCAATCTTACATGCGAGGTTTCGGGCGGGGTCTCAAATCGAGCAACGGCTCGGGCGCGAGCGTCACAGCGTCGTGTCGCCGAGAAAGGCGACCTGATCATCTGGGCGAGCTGCGCAGCTTCGGCAGCGTCAACGACCCATAGATATGTGACGTATCAGCGGCTTCCGAGGTTCCTGTCGGCACGACATCTGGGAAGTGAGTGCCATCATCCGGAGCTGCGACGTGGCGACGATCACGCCCGGCTGGGTTCGCAGGACTCATTCCGGCCGGGTGAGGTCGCGCGCCGGTCCGGCCGCCGAAACTGCACGTCGTGGATGAATGGCCTCGCGATATGCGCGGCACGAACCCTGTGAGCACGAGGAGGACACCATGCCGATGGACACATTTATTGCGCTGGTCGGTGTATATGACAACGTCGACGACGCTGAGGCCGACTACGAGCTCGTCAAGGAGCTGCACACCAAGGCCCACCTGATCGACGCGTACGACGCGGCGGTCATCGAACGCCGGCCCGACGGCAAGGTCAAGATTGCCAAGAAGCACGAGACGCCGACACGAGCCGGCGGCGTTCTGGGCGGCGGCGTGGGCTTGGCAACTGGCCTAGTGGTGGCGCTGTTCCCGTTTGCCGCGATCGGTGGAGGGCTCCTCGCAGCGACGACCGGTGGCGGTGCGATCCTCGGTGCAGTCGCCGGTCATGCCGCGGCAGGGATGAGCCGGCACGACCTCAAGGAACTCGGCGAGCATCTCGACGCCGGGCAGGCCGGTCTGGTCGTGGTCGGCGTGGCCGACATGCAGTCCAAGATCGAGCCGGCGATGAAGTCCGCGCACCGGATCGAAGCGCGGGAGTTGCAGGCCGACCCGGTCGCGATCGAAGCCGACGCGTCATCCGTCGCCCCTGGATGACCCAGGGTTGACCAGGAACTGATTGTCAGCGGGTCGCCGCGTGCGATGGTGCGACGGGTTCGTCCATCTCATCGACGTCGGGGCCGCCGTACACGAGGAGGGCGTACATGACGAGGATGCCAAGCCCTACGTAGATCAACGCCCACACGGGGTAGTACGGAGCCCAAAACATCGCGGCGACGCCGCCCAGCCCCGCAACTACTACGCCGAGCCATCGACCGATCTCCGACCCGCCCAGCACCGCGTACGCGGACACGATGTAAAGGACGCCGACCACGAGCCAGACCCAGCCGTATGTCTTCAGGCTGTGCCCGAAGACGGCGCCCTCGAGATTTTCCGGCAGCACGCCGTGATAGGTAAACGCCCAGATGCTGTCGAAAATGCGCATGACGCCGGCAACACCCAGCACTATGGCGGCGAACAGAATCCAACCCGATCCGCGCGTAGTCATGGCTCTCCTGAGCAACCTGAAGTTTGTTGCGGACGAAGCGACCGCAACGATCAGCAACCGATTGCCGACCGATTGAACCCGGCTACCGACTGATGACCAAGGTGCCCCGGACGCCGCAGAACGGCATCCTCCTCGCAGAATGAAGTCGGAGGATCGGGGGCCTATGCATAGTCCCTGCCGCCGTGGGCCACGAGTGCGTAGATGATGCCGCCGCCGATCGCGATGTACGTGAGCGACCACACCGGGTAGTAGGGCATCCACCAGATTGCACTGATCGCCGCGATCGCGCCGGCGGCGACGCCGATCCATCGTGCGACCTGCGATCTACCGAAGAGCAGGCCTCCGCACACGACGAGCACCACCGCTACCACGAGGTATATCCAGCCATAGGTCTTGAGGCTGTGCCCGAAGATCGCGTCCTCCAGATTCTCTGGTAGCACGCCGTGATAGTTGAACGCCCAGATCGCGTCGAAGACCCGCATGATGCCCGCCGTGATCAACGCGATCGCGGCAAACGTCACCCACCCTTCACCGCGCCTCATCGCATCTCCGTTCTTTGATCCGATACTTGGGAATGCCAGTTTGTGGGACCGGCAGATCAAAACTCGCGCAATCCCCGGAACTTTGCACCACCCGAGCAGGGTGAGAGTCGACCGCCGGGTCAGGGTGCTCGATCGGAGAGGACTCTGCGGGAAGAGCCCGGTTGTTCGGTGGGAATGCGTCGGGAGAAGAACAGCCCGATCAGTGCGATGAGCGCCAAGGCGGCGAGCGCCACACGAAGGCCATCCAGGCGGGCTTGTTGGTTTTCGTGAAGAACTGCCTGCGTTACTTCCTCACTTGCGCCGGCTTTCGCAAGCGCCTTTCCGAGATCGGCATCAGAGATGAACGGGATGCCGCCCGCGAGTTCGACGTTGGCCTGAGCGCTCACCTGTGCTGGCACCGCGGGGTTCTCCTCGATCCCATGCAGGAAGGACGCGGTCAGGGCCGCGATCAGTAGCGAACCGGCCAGCGCCGTCCCGATCGAGGCGCCGAGATTGGTCGCCGTGTTCTGCAATCCGCCCACGGCGGGGCTCTCGTCGTCCGGGACGGCGGAGACCGTGACACTTCCGAGCTGCGAGGCCAGGGCGCCGATCCCAAGTCCGGCCAGCAGGAGCGGGACGGTCACGATCTCGGCGTCAGCGTGCGCATCCATGGCGACGAGTAGCCAAAGGATTCCGCCGAACATCGCCAGCAGGCCCAGGCGCACGACGAGCCGGGGCGAGACATCCGGAAAGAACCGCGGGATGCCGGCCGCCGCGAGCAGCAGCGTTATCGACAACGGAATGATCCTGACGCCGGTGTCGATCGCCGACAGCCCCAGTGCGATCGACAGGTATAGCGGAATGGTGAAGAACAGGCCGGCCTGGATCAGGAACTGGAAAAAGAACATCACCAGGCCGCCGCTGAACTGCCGATTGGCGAGCATCGACAGCCGCACGAGCGGCTCGCGGCGCCGCCTCTCGACATGGCGCTCCCACATGGTGAACAACCACAGCACGAGCACCCCGCCGAAGATCAGGACGATCGTCGGAGAGAGCCCAATGACCTTGGGGGCGCCGGGCTTCGCCAGAACCCAGCCCCATTCGCTCGAACGCAGCACGCCGTAAACCGCCAGCCCCAGCCCAGCGGCGGAGAGCACCGCACCGATCAGGTCGAGCTGCGGTCGCGTCTCGACCGGTGCATCCTGCACGCGCCGTGCGACGGCCAGGATGGCGAGGACGATCACGACCTCACCGACGAAGACGTACCGCCACGAGGCGTAGGTGGTCGCGATGCCGCCGATGAGCGGACCCACGGCCACCGCGATCGCCCCTGCGGCCATCACCAGCCCGTACGCTCGCGGGCGGCCCTCGGCCGGGAAGTTGCTGGCAACCAGCGCGACAATCGCCGGAAGAATCAACGCGGCGCCGATCCCTTCAAGGACCGACCAGCCGACGATGAGGACGGCGAGGTTCTGCGCGAGAGCGGTTGTCAGCGAGCCGGCGCCGTAAATCAGGCATCCGATCGAGAACGCGCGGCGCCGGCCGATCAGCGAGCCGACCTTGCCGCCCGGGATCATCAGCATCGCCATCACCAGCGTGTACAGGGTGATCGCCGACTGGATCCCGGTCACTGTCGTGCCGACGTCCTTCGCGACGGTAGCGATCGACACGTTCATCACCGAACTGTCGAGCGTCATCACGAACTGTCCCGACGCGAGCGTGAGCAGGACGAGTCCGGTGCCTTGCGCGGCGGCGGAAGCAGCCCCCCGGCGTGCCATGCCAGCACGATAAGGCATGCCGCCTGGGAGGCAGCCGCCGATCAGGCCGCTTTGTTTGCGTGGTGGGGCCGCGTTCCGACAACGTTGACAGACATTGCTGGCTCTGCTGGAATCCACAGCCAATGGTCCCGGGGCCGGCCGTTCCATGCTTCGCGCCGCCCGGGACAGCCGCGACGCGAAAGGGTGTCGACATGCGTTTCTCCCGTCAGCGGGCCACATCGCCAGGGTCGTATCGAGGCGCGCGCCGGGTCGGCACCGGCATCGGGGCACTTGTCCTGATCGGTGCCGTTGTGAGTGCACCGCCCGCCGCAGCGGCGGCGCCCCTCGCGGCAGGCGACTTCAGCTCGTCATTCGAGACCGCTGATGCGCAACCGGCCACGACGACGGTCGAGCTGGATGCGAACGGCAACCCGATCCAGGGCAACCTCAGCGGCACGGCGCCCAGCGGCCTGCCCGGCAGTCTGCTCTCGCAGGTCACGGCGGTGACCGCGAGTGCCGAGAACCCGCCGAACGAGGTCGCCGCGAACCTCAAGGATGGCAACCCGTCGACCAAGTGGCTGGCGTTCGCGCCGACCGGCTGGATCGTCTACCAACTCGCCGCGCCGGCGGCCGTCAAGGTGTACTCGCTGACCTCCGCCAACGACTCGCCCGGTCGCGATCCGAAGAACTGGACGCTGCAGGGCTCGAACGACGGCTCGACCTGGAGCGACGTCGACACCCGGACCGGGCAGACGTTCAGCGGCCGCTTCGTCACGAACAAGTACACGGTCTCGAACTCGACGGCCTACGGCTACTACCGGCTCAACATCACCGCAAACTCCGGCGACGGGCTGACTCAGCTCGCCGACTGGGACATCTCCGACGGCTCGAACACGGTGCCGCCGCCGACGCCGATGGTGACGGCTGTCGGTACCGGCCCGATCAGCGGCTACAACATGAAGCCCGCGGCCGGCTTCACCGGTTTGCATTCGCTGCGCTACTCCGGCGGCGCCCGCGCAGACGGCCGCTCGTTCGCCACGAACAAGCTCTACGACGTCGATATCCCGGTCGGCGACCACAGCCGCCTGTCGTACAAGATCTTCCCCGAGTTCACCGGCCAAGACACGCAGTACCCGTCCACGTATGCGGCCGTCGATTTGCATTTCACCGATGGCACCTACCTGAGCGCTCTCGCACCGGTCGACCAGCACGGTTATGCGTTGACGGCCAGTGGACAGGGCGACTCGAAGGTGCTCTACGCCGACCAGTGGAACTACGTCCAGTCGGATATCGGCGCCGTCGCCAACGGCAAGACGATCGACCGGATACTGCTCGCCTATGACGATCCGGGCGCGAAGGCAGCTACGCGCTTCCAGGGCTGGATCGACGATCTCAGCATCGCGGGTGCACCCACCGCAATCGACGGCTCGAGCCTGACGAACTACGTCGACACCCGCCGGGGCACCAACGCGTCCGGCTCGTTCTCGCGGGGCAACAACCTGCCCATTACCGCGCTGCCGAACGGGTTCAACTTCTTCACCCCTGTGACGGACGCACAATCCAACTCGTGGGAGTACTACTACCAGCAGGCCAACAACGCAGCGAACCTGCCGATGCTGCAAGGGCTTGGCATCTCCCACGAGCCGAGTCCGTGGATGGGCGACCGCAACCAGATGTCGGTGATGCCGGTGCCGCAAGGGGGTCGGCTGACCGGTTCACCGAGCAACCGGGCGCTCGCGTTCAGCCACGACACGGAGATCGCACAGCCCGACTACTACCGCGTCGTCCTGCAGGGCGGGCTGGTGGCGGAGATGACGCCGACCGACCATGCCGGCGTCATGCGGTTCACGTTCCCGTCCGGCCAGACAAGCGGCAGCTTGGTCTTCTTCAACGGGACGTTCACGATAGGCCCCGGCAACACGATGACCGGCTGGGTCGACAACGGCAGCGGTCTGTCGGCCGGTCGCAGCCGGATGTTCGTCGCTGCAACGTTCGACCGGGCGCCCACGGCGACCACGGCAACGTCGGCGACGTTCGACACCTCGACGAGTTCCCAGGTGACATTGCGGATTGCCACGTCGTTCCTGTCCCTCGATCAGGCGCAGCACAACCTCGATCTCGAGGTCGCCGGAAAGTCGTTCGACGACGTCCGCGCCTCGGCGCGGGCCGCGTGGAACGACCGGCTCGGCCGGATTTCCGTGCAGGGCGCGAGCGAGACGCAGCTGGTGACGCTGTACTCGAACCTGTACCGGATGAACCTCTACCCCAACTCGCAGTCGGAGAACACCGGCACCGCTGCCGCGCCGCACTGGCAGTACGCCAGCCCGGTATCGGATCCGGTCGGCCAGTCCAGCGCGACACACACCGGTGCGAAGATCGTCGACGGCCTGATCTACGTCAACAACGGGTTCTGGGACACCTATCGCACGGTGTGGCCGGCCTATTCGCTGCTGTACCCGGACGTCGCGGCGCGGATCGCGGACGGGTTCGTTCAGCAGTACCGCGACGGCGGGTGGATCGCCCGCTGGTCGTCCCCCGGCTACGCGGACCTGATGACCGGCACGAGCGCGGACGTCGCGATGGCCGAGGCCTACCTCAACGGCGTCCAGCTACCGGATGTCGTCAGTGCCTACAACGCCGCTGTCCGCGACGCGACGGACGCGTCGGGACGCAGCGAGGTCGGCCGCAAGGGGATCGAGACGTCGCTGTTCCTCGGATACACGTCGACCAACACCGCGGAGTCTGTGTCCTGGGGCCTCGACGGCTTTATCAACGACTTCGGCATCGGCAACCTCGGCGCTGCGCTCTCGAAAGATCAGAGCTTCTCTCCGGCGCAGCGCAAGCAGTTCCGGGAGGAGTCGACGTACTTCCTGCAGCGCGCCCAGAACTACGTGAACATCTTCGACCCGACGCAGAAGTTCTTCGAAGGACGCGATGCCGCGGGCAACGTCATGGTCCAGGACCCGACCGTGTGGGGCGGCCCGTACACGGAGACCGACGGCTGGAACTTCGCGTTCACGGTCCCGCAGGACGGCAAGGGGCTGGCGAACCTCTACGGCGGCCGCCAGGCGCTCCAGGACAAGCTGGACCAGTTCTTCGCCACACCTGAGAACGCCGACAAGCCGGGCACCTACGGCGGCACGATCCACGAGATGCGTGAGGCGCAGGCCGTCCGGATGGGGCAGCTGGGCATGAGCAACCAGCCGAGCCACCACATCCCCTACATGTACGACTTCGCCGGAGCGCCTGCCAAGACGCAGAAGATCGTCCGCGAGATCCTGCAACGGCTCTACGTGGGCAGCGAGATCGGTCAGGGCTACCCGGGCGACGAGGACAACGGCGAAATGTCGTCGTGGGACATCCTGAGCTCGCTCGGCCTGTATCCGTTGGAGGCCGGCTCGCCGAACTGGGCGATCGGGTCGCCGCTGTTCACCGAGGCGACCGTGCATCGCTCGAGCGGCGACATCGTCGTCAACGCCCCGGCGAACAGCACGAAGAACATCTACGTGCAAGGCCTCCAGGTCAACGGCAAGAAGCAGAGCGCAGTGTGGCTCGACTCATCGGCTCTCGCGAACGGCGGCACGCTCGACTTCGCCATGGGCCCGAACCCCTCGTCATGGGGCACAGGCGTCAACGACGCGCCGCCGTCGCTGACGAACGGGAACAGCCCGGCACAGCCGCTGACCAACACGGTCGGTCCCGGCCTCGGCGCCGCGAGCACCGGGCCGGACGGCCAGGACGCCTCGAAGCTGTTCGACAACTCGTCCACGACCCAGATGACGTTTGCCAACGGCACGCCAGTCGTCACCTGGAAGTACGCGGGCAACGCGCAGCAGCGTCCGACCTACTACACGCTCACCTCCGGCGCGGCCGCGGGCGACCCGGCGGACTGGGCGTTGCAGGGCTCCAACGACGGCCTGACCTGGGCCACGGTCGACTCCCGCAAGAACGAGACGTTCACGTGGCGCGACCAGACCCGGCCGTTCGCGATCGACACGCCGGGACAGTTCGCGCAGTTCCGGCTCGTCGTGACGAGAACCGTCGGCGCGGCTCAGGCGAACCTCGCCGAGATCGAACTGCTGCAGGGCGGCAACGTCGTGCTCGGCGGCGGCCAGCTCACCGTCACACCGGCCGCATCTGCGTCGGCCACCGCAGCGGTTCCGTTCAGCGACACGCTGGCGACCGTGACGGGTGGTTCGGGCACCTACCAGGCAACCGTCGACTGGGGCGACGGCACGCCGGCAACGGCCGGCACGCTGGCCCTGGCGTCGCGCGGCGTCTATGGCATCAGCGGCTCACACACGTACGCCGAGCCGGGCTTCTACCTGGCGAGCGTGACCGTCGGCGACGGCGTCAGCCAGGAACTCACGACCGTCGGCGTCGACGTCGGCTTCGTGTCGCCGAACGGGCTAACGGCGGCATTCAACAAGGTCTGCATCGGCGACGACGGTTCGCTGGCTGCCAACTGCGACGGCGTCGGCTTCGGGTATTCGCGCGAGGCGTTGGCCGCTGCCGGGATCGTCCAGGGCCAGTCCCACGGCGTCCCCGGGACGGCGTTGCACTTCACGCTCCCCAATGTCGCGCCCGGACAGCCCGACAACGCGACGGCCAACGGGCAGACAATCGCCCTCAACCTGCCCGCCGACGCCACCGCGATTTCGTTTGTCGGGTCCGGCACGGAGGGCGACCAGGATTCGACTGCGACCGTGACGTTCACCGATGGAAGCACGGCCACGACGCCGGTGCAGTTCAGTGACTGGACGCTCGGCGGCAACCCGAACGCCACGCCGTCGTTCGGGAACATCGTGGTCGCGAAGACCGCGTACCGGCTTAGCGGAACGAGCCCCAGCGGCGACCAACCATTCCTGTTCGCCACGACGCCGTACCAGATCCCCGCGGGTAAGCAGATCGCGTCCGTCACGCTGGGGCAGGACGGCGACCTGCACGTGTTCGCGAGTGCCGACGACGGCACCGCGCCGGCGCCGCTTTCGCTGACGACGCCTGCCGATCAGACCGCGACAGCCGGGCAGACGCTCGCCGCCGACCTGGGCACCGTCTCCGGCGGCGTCGCCGGCTCGGGTGGCTACCACGCTCGCGTGCAGTGGGGTGACGGCGGCGTGCCGCAGGACGCGACGATCAGCGCGTCCGGCGACATCACCGCGAGCCATACCTACACCCAGGCCGGGACCTTCACGGTGCACGTGACGGCATGGGACAGCCAGACGAGTAAGGCGGTCACGTTCAAGGTCACGGTCGCTGCGGCGGCGGCAGCTCCTGCGATCACGGTCGTCGGCGCGTCGAGTGTTACCCCAGGTGACACCATGTCCTTGACCGGCAAGGGATTCAGCGCCGGCGAGCGGGTGACGGTGACCGTGCCCGATGAGCAGTCGACCAGTACCGTGACCGCCTCGTCGACCGGCACGATCAGTGCGACGCTGGCCATGCCGGCCTCGGCCGAGCCGGGGCTGCATGCGGTAGTCGCGTCGGGCGCCTCCTCGGTTACCCCGGCGGCGGCGACGGTTGACGTACAGCCGGCCCCGGCACCGTCGTACCAGCCGCAGGTGGCCCTGTCGCCGACGTCCGGACCGCACGGCACGCTGCTGTCCATCGCGGGTAGCGGGTTCGCGCCCCGCGAACTGATCACGATCGAGTTCCGGTCCGGGACGGACACCCTTGCGACGCAGACCATCCGCTCCGACGGAGGGGGGGTGCTCGGCGGCGCCGCGATGACCGTGCCCGACATCGCCCCGATCGGCGCGGCTGACGTGGTCGTCACGGGTTCCGTCTCGAAGACCGTCACCACCGAGCCGTTCGAGGTCACCACGGGCGCATCGACCGCGACCGTGTACCGACCGACGCTCGACCTCGCTGCCTCCGGCTCGTCCGTGATCGTGACCGGGTCGGGCTTCGCGCCGAACGAGCAGGTCAGCATCGGGGTCGACGGCCAGGCCGCCCGGACGGTGACTGCCGACAGCACCGGCTCGCTTGCCCAGGTGACGATTGCCGCCCCGGCCGACGGCGATCACGCCGTCGGTGCAACGGGCGCTGAATCCCTGATGCCGGCCAACGCGTCGTTCACGGTCCGAAACCGGACGGTATCCGTGCCGCGGTAGGCGTCCTTCCCTAATCGCGCAAGAATCCTTCGTCTGAGGCGAGGGATTCTTGCGCGATCGGGTGGGTCAGCGCGGCGTCGAGGATCGCGTCCAGCTCACGGACGCCCGCCCGAGGCTTGACGCTCAAATTGGTCTATGCCAATGTCATCACGTACCGGAAATCACCCGAAGTGGCCGAAACCGACGGTCCGCGTGCGGTCGCTCCGAGTGGCCCCCGACTGTGCGAGGAGGACGGCAATGGCTACCAGCGACGGCTTCAGCGACGCTGCAACCCCCTTCGAGGGGTCTCGGAGACATGACCACCGGGTCGTCAGCCGGCGCAGCGTTCTCGTCGGCGGGGCGGCCCTGCTCGCGGGCGCCGGGCTCATGAGGCCGGCGCGGGCGCTCGCCGCTGGCACGACCGGTGGCCTCGGTGGTTCCGAACCGTTCGGGCTATCCCCTGCGCAGCAAGTCGGGCAGCGCGTGATCTGGTCCTATCCCGGTCTGACCCCACCGCCGGCGCTCTTCGACGCCATTCGTGCCGGGCTGGTCGGCGGGGTGATCTTCTTCGGCGAGAACATCAGCCGCCTGAACTACCCCGGCCAGATTCAAGCCGTGACCAGCGCGTTGGCGCAGGCACAGGCAGACAGCGGCGTCGGCTACCCACTGCTGCTGATGACCGACCAGGAGGGCGGCATTGTGCAGCGGCTTCCCGGCCTCCCGGGCATTACCGAGAGGAACATCGGCAGGTCGGCGGATCCGGTCGGCACGGCGACGACTGCGGGCACAGGCGCGGCCGAGAACCTGAACACCGCCGGGATGAACTGCAACCTGGCGCCTGTGCTCGACGTCTTTCGCGTCGCCGGAAACTTCGACGACCAGTTCGGCCGCTCGTACAGCATGGATCCGGTTGTTTGTGGTGAGTGCGGTGCTGCGTCGATCACCGCGCAGCAGAACCTGGGTGTGGTCACCACCGCGAAGCACTTCCCGGGTCTGGGCGTCGCGACCCGCGCCCAGAACACCGACCTCGGGCCCGTCGTGATCGACGTGCCGTTGTCCGAGCTGCGAAGCGTCGACGAGTTGCCGTTCACCAACGCCATCAACGCCAACGTGGACATGGTCATGACGTCGTGGGCGACCTATCCGGCGCTCGACGCCAACCTGCCCTCTGGGCTGTCACCGAGGATCGTGCGCGGCGAGCTGCGCGGACGACTCAAGTTCCAGGGGGTAACGATCACCGATGCGATCGAGGCCGGCGCGCTGCAGAGCTTCGGCGATACCGGTCAGCGCTCGGTGGCCGCGGCCGCGGCCGGCATGGACATCATCCTCTGCTCCGAGCGTGTCGTGAGTCAGGGCCAGGATGCGGTCGACGCACTCCAGGCGGCCGTCGCCGACGGGCAACTCGATCGGGGCGCGGGCCTCCAGGCGCTGGGCCGCGTCCTCGCGCTGCGCGGCGCGCTCGGCTGAGGCACGGGAGCGGCCTTGCGCGGTGTCGGGGGCCACCAGCGAGCTGGTCGCCCCCGACTCCCCTGTTGCGCGGACCTACCGTGCCACGACCAGGTTGGACCTGGCCGACTGCGAACCCGATCCGGCCTTGTTCTTGGCCTGAACGGTGAACCGGTAGTTACCGGCCGGCAACGTCATCGTCAGCTGCCGGGCCGAAGCCGGCTGGACTGCCGAGGTCGTGGTCGCAAGGACGGTGCCGGTTGCCGACATCTGCAGCGCCCGCACCACGTACCCGGTCACCGCTGATCCACCGTTGCTGGCCGGAGCATTCCAGTTGGCCGTGGCGGTGACCGTTCCGCCGGCGGTACCCGACGCCGCGGTTCCGATCACCGGCGCACCCGGGACCGTTGCCGGAACGACCAGCGACGTCAGCGCCGAGTTCGGGCCGGTGCCGACCGCGTTGGTTGCCGCGACCTGGAACACGTAGGTGGAGCCGTTGGTCAGGCCGGTGACAACCAGACTGGTCGCCGTGGCGGCCGCCGGGTGCAGCGCGCCCACCTGGGCACCACTGAGGTCCAGCGCGCGCACCAGGTACCCGGTGATCGCCGAGCCGCCATCGTTCGACGGCGCTGTCCACCGCACGGTCGCGGAGGCGTTGCCGGCCGTCGGCGACCCGATCGTCGGCGCGCCCGGGAACGTTGGTGCCGACGGTGGCACGGCGGTCGCGAACCCGGCGTCGACGAGGCGGACGGCAGCGTTGCCCTCTTCTGAGAACACGAAGCCGCCGCTGGGAGTTACCGCCACGCCGAACGGCATGTCGATGTTGGCGGCGGTCGCCGGGCCGCCGTCTCCGTCGCGGAAGACCGATGCCGCGCCGGTGCCGGCCACGGTGGTGATCACTCCGGTGGGCGAGACCCACCGCACCCGGTTGCCGAAGAAGTCGGCGATCAGGAACCCGCCGTCCGGAGTGCTCGCGATCCCGTCCGGATCGTTGAGCTGCGCGGCGGTCGCCGCACCGCCGTCGCCGGAGCTACCCTGCACGCCGGTGCCGGCGACGGTGGTGATGATCCCGGTGGGGGATACGCGCCGCACCCGCCGATTGCCGGAGTCGGCGATCAGGAAGCCACCGTCGGCCGTCACGGCCACCGAGTACACGACGTTAAGCCGCGCCGCGGTCGCCGGGCCGCCGTCGCCGGAGAACCCAGGCGTGGCGTTGCCGGCCACCGTGGTAATCGTGCCGTCGGGGAACACCCGCCGCACCACGTAGTCGCCGTCAGCGATCAGGAAGCCGCCGTCGGGCAGCACCGCCACCCCGTTCGGGTCGAAGATCTCCGCCGCGGTGGCAGGGCCGCCGTCGCCGGAGTAGCCCCGCGTGCCGTTGCCCGCCACCGTCGTGATCGTCCCGTCGGGGAGCACCCGCCGGACCCGGCCGGCGCCGCCGTCGGCGATCAAGAAGCCACCGTCGGGCATAACCGCTACCCCGAGTGGGTCCTTGATCTGGGCCGCGGTGGCCGGTCCGCCGTCGCCGGAGTCCCCGTAGAGGCCCGTACCGGCCACGGTTCTGATCGTCCCGTCGGCGAACACCCGCCGCACCCGGTCGTTCCCCGCATCGGCGATCAGGTAGCCACCGTCGGGCATCACCGCCACCCCGAGCGGCTCGTTGAGAGCAGCCGCGATCGCCGGTCCGCCGTCGCCCTTGAAATCTCCGAACGAGTCAGAGCCCGCGATCGTGCTGATGGCGCCCGTCCCGGCGGCGCCGGCCTCCTGCGGGGAGACCAGCCCTACCGAAAGCAGAATCGCCAGCGCGGCCACGGCCACGCCGCCGTTCCTTCGTCGCCGTCCGCTTGGGACAGCCCCGTCACTCTGCATACCTCTGTCCTTTCTTGGTGTATCCGAACGAATGCGCTAACTGCTGCGCTTCGTAGCGTTCCTTAGGAGTCAGCGAAACGATCCGTAGCGTTTCTACAGGACACGCTACATGCGTTCGAGTGCGCACCGCAACACTACGTTTCGTCGTGCTCCGTCAATGTGACGGAACTGACCATCGCATCGGCGTCAGCCGGAGCTGCGGGGAGAACGAGCCTCCCCTCGAATACCTGGCCACGGTCGCGGCGCGAGTGCGTGACTTTGTCGTCGCGAACACCGCCCGTGCCTGAACCTTGTCGCCCAGAACATGGAGTGCCGGCGGATTCGCAATGAGGATGTCAGTCCAGTTCGGGCAACCCTCGAGGAGGCGCTCATGACCGTGCAAGAGACTCCGCTATCAGCCCCCGTCGTCGGGCGCGACGGTTCCGCCGCCCCGGCAAGTTTCGTGCTGCGGTCGCAAATGGCCGACCCGATCCCGATCGCGTTCGGCGTTTTCGCTTTCGCGCTGGTCGTGTACGGCGTTCGTTTCGTCGCAGTCGACACCTCGTCCATCCACGGTCCGACGTCGGATGCGCTGAACTACGCGATCCTCATCGCGGGCGTGGCGCAGCTGCTGGCCGGTGCGATGGGCATCGCCCGCGGGATCAGTTATCGCGGATGGGTGACATCGATCTTCGGTGTATGGCTGATCGGGTTCTACCTGCTGCTGACCCACCAGGATCAGGCCGCCGTAGCCGACACCCGGATCGTCGGTACCGGCCCGGACGGCAAGCCGCTACCGGTGGCCGTCAGTACGGCGCTCAAGGCGGCCAACCTCACTGCGTGGCATGCCGAGTCGGTTGCGTGGTATGTCCTGGTACTGATCATCCCGGTGCTGATTCTGGCGATCCCCAGCTTCATCCGGCGAAACGTGCCGTTCATGATCGCTTTTGCGGCGATCATCGTCCTCCTTCTGCTGCTCGGCCTGGGGTTCCACGACGTCTACAACACGGTCACCGACGTGACGAGGGGTCGTGCCACTGCGCCACACTTGCAGACCGCCGTCAATCTGCTTCGTGCGTCGGCGTGGATGGCGTTCCTCGCGGCGGCGTCGATCTTCTGGGTTTTCGGCAAGGAGGTCGTCCTCCCGGCCGAGACGGCGGAAAGGCACTGAGGTGACGAACCTCGCGACCAATCTCGTCGACACGACGGCGCGGGAGGGTCACCGGCCAGCAGTTCGGCTGGACGACCTCGCGCTCAGCTACGCAGACTTCGACGACCGCTCGGCGCGCGTCGCGGGCTGGCTGAGCGGCCGCGGGGTGGGCCGGGGCGATCGGGTCGGCATCATGCTGCCGAACGTCATCGAGTTCGCGGTCTTTTACTACGGCACACTTCGGTCGGGTGCGACCGTGGTGCCGATGAACCCGCTGCTCAAGTCGCGCGAGGTGCAGCATTACCTCGGCGACTCGGGATCCTCGCTCGTATTCGCTTCGACCAGCGCTGTTGATGAGGCGTCGATCGGCGCAGCCCGGGCCGGCACGACGTGTGTGCGCGTAGACAGCGCGTTCATCGAGGAGATCGCGGCCTACCCGGCATCGCGCGACGTCGTGCCTCGCGACGACGACGACACCGCGGTGATCCTCTACACCTCCGGGACAACCGGAACGCCCAAGGGCGCGGAGCTGACGCACGCCAACATGCGGACCAACGCGGCAGTCACCGCTAGGGCGCTGCTCGCACTCAGCCCGGACGACGTCGTCATGGGTTGCCTTCCGCTGTTCCACTCCTTCGGGCAGACGTGTGGACTCAACGCTGCCGTGCTAGCCGGCGCCTGCGTCACGCTCATGCCGCGCTTCGACGCGGCGGCTGCCTTGCAGGTCATCGAGCGCGACCGCGTCACCGTGTTCGAAGGCGTCCCGACGATGTACGCGGCGATGCTCAACGCCGGTGGCGGCGCCGCCGACACGTCGTCGCTACGGATCTGTGTCTCCGGTGGGGCCGCGCTGCCCGTCGAAGTGCTGCGCGGCTTCGCCGAGACGTTCGGTGCACCGATTCTCGAGGGCTATGGCCTGTCGGAGACCTCACCGGTCGCCTCGTTCAACCGGCTCGGCAACGCAAAGCCGGGGTCCATCGGCTATGCGATCGACGGCGTCGAGATGCGCGTCGTTGACGGGCTGGGCGGCGACCTGCCGGCCGGCGAGATCGGTGAGATCGCCATCCGTGGGCACAACGTGATGAAGGGTTACTGGCAGCGCCCCGACGCGACTGCGGACGTGATCCGGGACGGCTGGTTCCACACCGGCGATCTGGGCACGAAGGACCGCGACGGCTTCTTCTACATCGTCGACCGGAAGAAGGACCTGATCATCCGCGGTGGCTTCAACGTCTATCCGCGAGAGATCGAGGAAGTACTGTACGAGCACCCCGCGGTACTGGAAGCAGCTGTCATAGGCCTGCCGCATCCCACGCACGGCGAGGAAGTCGGCGCCGCCGTCGCGCTCTGTCCGGGTAGCGTGACGAGCTCCGACGAGCTGCGCGACTACGTCAAGGAGCGAGTCGCCGCGTACAAGTACCCGCGGCATGTCTGGCTCGTGGACGCGCTGCCGAAGGGGCCCACCGGGAAGATTCTCAAGCGGGAGATCGTCGTGCCGGCCGGCGTCGGTTCGTGAGCAGAAGCTCCGCGCTGCTGACTACGGGTTGCGACACGTCGGTGAATTCGCCGCCCGGTTCGCCGGCCAGCCCGGGGAACATTCGGACCGCCGAGAGCGCCGCCGCCAGTTCCGCCAGCGCGGTCGGATTCGCGAGATCGTGACCGAGGCGGTCTTCGAGGCGGCGCATGCGGTAGCGAACAGTGTTCTCATGGCAGTAGAGCGTGCGAGCCGCGTCCCTCGCTGAGCCGCCCGCATTCAGCCACGCCGCCGCCGTGTCGAGCAGCGTCGTTCGTTCGTCCTCCGGCAGACACAGCACGTTTCCGAGCACCCGGCGCACGACTCGACGGGTCGTGTCCATGCTGCCCATCGCAAGTTCGGCCAGCGGCGTGTCGTCGAGCTGCCGGACCTCGGCCCGCCCTTCAGGCATCGATTCCAGCGCCGCGCGCGCGTAGCGCATGGCACGCGGCGTGTCCTCGAGCCGGCAGTACCCCGGACTGATTCCCACTCGAGCCGTGGCAGCGGCCTGCAGGGCGTCGATCACCTCGCTCGGCGAGCGGCGCGCACACGACAGCACGCCGACCTCGAAGTCGGCCTGCATCCGCCACGCCGACGTGACGTCGAGCACGCTCAGGCGGTCCTCGATTCCGGGCAGGCTCAGCGAACCGAGCGCTGCCGCTTCGGCGACGACGACAAGAAAGGACCCGCGATAGGGCATGTCAAGCAGTTGCGCAATCTCCCATGTCGTTCTGGAATCGCTTACCGGTCCGCGCAGCAGCGCGGCAACCAGTGCCGACCGCCGCCGATCGGCGCTTACCAGCTGCCGGGCAACCGCGCCCCGATAGGCCTCGGTCAGCGCGATGGAGTAGTCGTCCGCCAAGCCCCAGACGTCGGTCGCAGTATGGAGCAGCGCGTCCAGCGACTCCTTGCTGGGCCGCCGGGACTCTGCCAGCAGCGACTCCCACACGAACGCGAATCCGAGTCGGTAGGCACGTAATACCTCGGGCAGCGGCGCGCCGGCGTCGGCACGCAGCTGTCCGGTGTGACGCGGGGCGGAGAGGTCTCGCGGCTCAGTCCCCGCCAGTTGGCCGAGGATGTATGACAGGTTCTGTCCGACCGAGCGGCGAAGCTCGGCCCGACTCACGACCTCGCCGACACGGTAGAAGTCGATGTCGGAAGTGATGCGCACGACAAGCTGCTCGGTCACGTCGTCGAGGCGGCACAGCAGCGCTGCTGCGGTCCGGGCGACAGCACGGTCAGAGACGCTGTGACTCATCGAGATGGTGCGGCTCACGGCGATGCTGCGGCTCATGGCGGTCCTCACCCTTGGCACGAGGGTCTGTGTGCGACGAGCGTAGGGCGGGGCAGCGCTGCACTCCGTTAGTCACGAACACAAAGTCAGGGCGCGAATCATTGGTCCCGGGAACATCGCCCGGCTTCCCATCAGCTAAAGCGCGGACAGGGTCGCGTCGGCCGGCGCTGCTGCAAGTCGGGGTTGGACGGCGGCCCCGGAAACCACCGGATCCGCTGCGTCGGCACCGCTTCGCCGCAGCAGGAGCGCGGTCAGCACGGCACTCGCCAGGACGAGAACGACGCTCACGCCGGCCATCACCTGCAGCCCATGGGTAAACGCCGCGCGAGCGCCGTCGAGTAGCGGCGCGCCGATGCGATCGGGCATCCGGATCGCGGCCTGTACCGCGCCGCCGAGGGTGTCGCGGCCGGCCTTCGGGAGCGTGTCCGGTGCCTGGCTCCGGTATACCGCTGTGCCGATGCTGCCGAGGACGGCGATGCCGAGTGCACCGCCGAGTTCGGCACCCGTCTCCGAGATGGCCGAGGCAGCTCCGGCCCGCTCCGGCGGTGCCGCACCGATCACGACGTCCGTTGCAAGCGTGAACACCGGCGCCAGGCCGAGCGAGAAGACGGTCATCCCGGTCACCAGAAGCGCCAGTCCGGACCGGCTGCCCACCAGGGTCAGCAGTCCGAAGCCGGCGGCGCCGAGCACCAACCCGGCGGTCATGACGTGCCCTTGGCGCAGTCGCCGAAGCAGCCTCGGAGCGAGCAGCGAGCCGATGACGAACCCGAGCGCCGAAGGCAGCAGCCAGAACCCGGCGCGCAGCGGCGATAAGCCGAGGACGAGCTGCAGATACTGGTCGAGGAACAGATCCAGGCCGAACACGACGAGGATGCCGAGCGTGTAGCTCGCGAGAGCCGCGCTGAATGCCGGCACCCGAAACAACCGCAGGTCGAGAAACGGGTCGAGCAGCCGTCGCTGCCGGCGCACGAACAAGATCGCGACCAGGACCCCGGCGAACAGGGACAGGATGGCTACCGGACCGGGCCCCTGCTGCGCGATCTGCTTGAGCCCGTAGACGACAGCCAGCACCGCGGCAAGTGACTGTGCCGCGCTGTACGGGTCGAGACGTCCCGCGTCGCTGTCACGGAACTCCGGCAGCAGACGCGGGCCGAGCACGACCAGCAAGGCCATGACCGGAACCGAAAGGAGGAACACCGAGCCCCACCAGAACTGCTCCAGCAGCACGCCGCCGAGCACCGGGCCGGCCGCAGCACCGACGGAGAAGCCTGTCAGCCATACGCCGATCGCGAACGTGCGTTGGCCGGCGTCCTCGAACATCGTGCGGATCAACGACAGCGTCGACGGGGCGATGGTCGCGCCGGCGATGCCCAGCAACGCCCGCGCGGCAATCAACTCGGGCGCGCTGGTCGCATACGCAGCGACGATGGACACGAGCCCGAACACGACCGCTCCGATCAGCAGGAGACGGCGGCGGCCGATGCGATCCCCCAGGTTGCCCATGGTGATCAGCGAGGCAGCCAGGGTGAAGCCGTAGATGTCGACGATCCACAGCAACTGGACGCTGCTCGGATGCAGATCGGCGCTCAGTGACGGGACGGCGAGGTTCAGCACGGTCAGGTCCATCGCGTACACAACGCAAGGCAGCGCCAGTACGGCAAGGCCGATCCATTCGCGGCGGGTGGCCCGGCTCATCAGCTTCCCCTGACACTCGGTCCGGCAGTCAGGGATCCAGTGGCGCCCGGGACCCGGCTCGTTACACCTGCCGCAGATAATCTTCGAGCGCCTGGCGGACCTTGGCGCGGGCGCGGTGTAGCAGCACCCGGTGGTTCGCGTCGCTGATCTCAAGCGCCGTGCAGACGTCTTCGGGCGGCCAGCCCTGCACATCGCGCAAGGTGATCACCATCCGCTGCGCCGGGCGCAGCCGGGCGATCGCCGCCTGCGCCACGGCGTACACCTCCCCCGAGAGCAGCACCTGTTCCGGCACGCCGGACCAGTCGTCCGGAAATGACGCCCAGTGGCCGGCGTACCGCCCTCCGGCCAGGAACCGGTCCGGGTCGACGGCAGGGTCGCTGCCCTCACGCTCGTCCCGGGCGAGCGCCGACAGCGGGGTCGACCGCGCCTCGCGGCCGCTGCGGCGCCGGGCGATGTTGACCAGAATCCGCGCCATCCAGGTGTGCAGGGCGGCCCGCCCCTCGAAGTCGTCAAGTCCACGCAGCACAGCCAGCCACGTCTCCTGGACGATCTCTTCTGCGACGGCCTGGTTCGGCGTGTACATCCGAGCCAGCCGGAGCAGTGTCGCCTGGTGACGCTGCACCAGGTCGCGAAACGCCTGTTCGTCCCCACGCCGGAGCGCGGCGAGCAAATCAGCCTCGCCGACATCCGTCACCTCGAGCCGGCCCATTCGTGGAACATGTCGGCCAGCGCATCGGCCAACGCCGGTGACGCATCGTCCTCGGGCGCGCTGCGCAGCACACGCACGGTTGCCCGCATCTGCGCGATGTGCGCCTGGCAACCGTCGCAGGACGTGAGATGGTCACGCAGCCGGGCCAGCTCGGCGGCCGGCAGCGTCCCTTCGAGGTAGTCGGTGACGATCTCGACCAGCTCGCTGCACGCCATCTCCTCGACCACGTCGCACCCCTTCCAACGCCGTGGCTTGTATAGAGGCAGTGCGGGGCGACCTTGTTACAGGAGGCCGCTAGCTGTGCTCACCAAGCTCACGGCGTTTCGTAGACACCGACGAGCCGAGCCTCCGCCAGGACATGACCGGCCGCGGCGGTCTCCACCTTGGCGTAGGTGGGCTGGCCGTCGATCTTCAGTGGCTGGTCGATCGCCAGCAGCCGAAAGACATAGTGATGAATCCCGTGGCCGGCGGGCGGGGCCGGGCCGAGATAGCCGGGCTTGCCGAAACCGTTGACGCCGCGGCGGGCCGCCGCGGCGCGCTCGGCCTCGTCGAGTCCGGTCAGATCCGGTGCCAAGCCGAACAGCACCCAGTGCACGAAGCTGCCCTCGATCGGCGCATCGGGGTCGTCCACAAGCAGCACCAGCTCCACGGTCCCCTCCGGGACACCGTCCCAAGACAGGGCCGGCGAGACGTCGCCGTGCGCGTGATCGAAGCGGGCCGGTATCGGCTGGCCGTCGGCAAATGCCGCACTGGTCAAAGTGAACCTCATGCGGTCGAGCATGGCCGCGGGCCCGGTCGGCGACAAGGAGGCATGGAGCCCAGCGATGTTTCGTCAACGTCAGGAAACGACAGGTGAACCTTGTCGACTCGGCGCATCTGACGCATCCTGGGGCACCCAGTGTGCGACCGAGTCCGTTGCGCACCGTGTCGCCCAGGAGGCTGCCATGAGGCCGATCCGGACATCCATCCGCGTGGCAACGCTCATCGCCGCGGTCGGCGCGACGACCGCTGGCGTGCTGGCCGCGCTGCCGGCCGGGGCCAGCCCCGCCGCAAGCAGCGCCCGACTGGCTACGGCGATGCAGCGCCTGGACCGGTCGATCGCCTTCGCAGGCACCGCATGGGGCGTGGACCCGGCCACGCACCAGGTCGTGGTCTCGGTTGACCGCTCCGTCACCGGGAGCCGTCTGGCGGCCGTCCGCGCCGCAGTGGCGGGTCTCGGCAGCGTGGCCAGGCTGCAGCGCGCACCCGGCGTGTTCCATGTCGATATCACCGGCGGAGACGCGATCTACGGCTCGCGGTACCGCTGCTCACTCGGCTTCAACGTCGTCAGCGGCTCGACGCACTACTTCCTGACCGCTGGCCACTGCGGCAAGCTCGAAGCGCGGTGGTGGACGTCCGCGAGCCACGCCACGCTCCTCGGCAACACTGCCGGCGCGACGTTCCCTGGTCATGACTACGCCATCGTGCGCTACGCCTCGTCCTACACCAACTACCCCGGCACGGTCGGCAGCCAGGACATCACCCACGCGGCCAACGCCGTGGTCGGCGAGAGGGTCACCCGCCGTGGCAGCACGACCGGCGTGCACACCGGCCGCGTCACCGCGCTGAACGTGACGGTGCACTACAGCGACGGCGGTACGGTCCGCGGGCTCATCCAGACGACGGTCTGCGCCGAGCCCGGAGACAGCGGCGGACCGCTCTACGACGGCACCGCGGCCCTGGGTCTCACCTCGGGCGGAAGCGGCAACTGCACCATCGGCGGGACGACATTCTTCCAGCCGGTCACTGCCGCGCTGTCCGCGTACGGGGTCCAGGTGTACTGACCGACTCCCCCACCGTGTTGTTCTCGTCTCAATCGATGACGCCCGTGAACCGGCCATCGGCAGCCCTCGTGACCGATCGGCATGACCACTCTCATTGCGAACCCGGATTGGATCGCGGCGGCGCGTAAGTGCGTGCAAGACGCGCCATTCCCGAACCTCGTCGGAATCGAGCTGACAGCAGTCGATTTCGACAGCTGCCGATTAGACCTGATTGTGGGCGAACGCCATATGCAGCCGTTCGGGATCGTCCACGGCGGCGTGATCGCGACGCTGATCGACTCGGCCACCTTCTGGGCCGCCTACCTGCGCCTTCCCGAGGACACCGGATTGGTCAACGTAGACCTCAAGCTGAACTACCTGACGGCGACGACGAGCGGCCGCATGACGGTGCACAGCCGGTGCCTGCGAGCGGGCCGGCAACTCAGCTACACCGAGGCGAGCGTCGTCGATCAGGACGGCGACCTCGTTGCCCACGGAACGTCGACGCTCATGGCCAGGTCGGGAACCGCCCTGCAACTCGGCGTTGCGAAGTTCCTCGAAGTCTGAACCGAGGCGGCGGCGAGCCGACTGTCAATCGCGCGCTTCCCCAGTGGTAGCAAGCGGAGTCGGGCCCGGGAGCGGCGCCACTGCGGCGAGAATCGCTTCGGCCAATCGATCGGGTGCGGTCAGGAGCGCCTCGTGGTCGCCGTCGACCTCGATCAATCGGGGCTGGCGCAGCCGGCTGGACTGGCGCGGATGGAAGTGCCCCGGAGGCATGGCCTGGTCCTGACGGCAGGAGATGTACACCGACGGGATGTCCAGCGCGTCGAAGCGTGGCAGCGGGATGGGCTCCACGACCGGTCCGAAGGGCTCAGGCGTAAGTCGTGCGTAGATCCGCTCCGCCTCGGCCTCGGTGGCCGTATTGGCGAAGCCGCTCCGGAAGGCCTCGTACGGGAGTGCGATGGAGTTGTCCGGACTCGCCGTGGCGAGTTGTCGAATGGTGTCCAGGAACGGTGCCGGGAGGTCGACCGGTTCGCCGTCGCCTGGCACGAACGCGCTGTAGTAGACGAGCATCTGGCAGCACTCCGGGCGCAGGTCCGCGACGCGGGAGATGACGGTGCCGCCGAAGCTGTGGCCGACGAGCACCATCGGAATGTCGGGCGCTGCGTCGAGGACATCGAGCACGGAAGTGACGTAGTCGGAGTGCGTTACCCGGCTCCGGTCGTCGCCGGGCTCATGCCCAGGAAGTGTCGGAGCCAGCGTCCGGTAGCCGACCGCGTGCAGCCGTGCCTGCACCGGCTCCCACGACCAGGCACCCTGCCATGAGCCGTGCACCAGCAGGATCGTCGGCTTTTCATTCGTCGGGTCGGGGCCGAGGTGTGCCGTCATGCGGTCAATGCTTGCCGTCAACGGCGGCGACGTCGTCGGGCGCAACAACGAGATCATCGGCGCACTCTGGGGGCGGTCGCGCCCCAGGGGCTGGGGGTCGTCCCGGTTTTCGGTGAGACATGGGAGCCTGGCGGCGATGGACGCGGCATTGGTCGAGCGAGATGCGGCGATTGCCGCCGTCCGTGCCACGCTGGACGCCGCCGCGTCCGGCCGAGGTCAGACGCTGTTCGTTCTCGGCGAGGCCGGTCTGGGCAAGACGAGCATCCTGCGGCACGCCATCGATATCGCCGGGTCTGGCTTTCACGTCGGCACCGGCCGTGGCGACGTGGTGGAGTCGGCGCTGCCGTTTGGCCTTGCCGCGCAGGCGGTCGGCCCGCTGGTCGGCGCGGACGTGTTCGACCCACACGTCTCCGCGTCGTCCGCCGGGCGGATCCTCGCGGTGTTGCACCGGCTTCAGCAAGTGGCGACAGCCCCGCTGCTGATCGCGCTCGACGACCTGCACTGGTCCGATCCTGACTCGATCACGTTGATCCACGTGGTGTGCCGGCGCCTCGCCGAACTACCGATAGCGGTCATCGCCGCCGCTCGTCCCTGGCCGGACCAGGCACTTCGCTCGGCCGACGAGCTGGCCGGTCAGGCTCTGGCCGTCATCCTGACGTTGCAACCATTGAGCGCGGCAGGGTCCACCAGCCTGCTGCGGGAGCGGTGCGGCAGCGACGTGTCGCCCGAGCTGATCGAGCCGGCCGTCATCGCCTGCGCCGGCAACCCGCTGCTTCTCGACATGGCCGCGGCGGCGGTGCGCGCCGGTGAGCGCGGGCCGTCCGCCGAACCGCTCATCGGAGAGGCAGGCCGGCGATTCCTACGCTCGCGCTTCCTCGGCATAACCGCGCCGGCCTACCGGTACGCGCAGGTGGCCAGCGTGCTGGGCAACCGCTTCCGGCACCCGCTCGTGGCAGAGGTCGGCGAGCTCTCGCCCGCCGAGGCAGCCGACGGCGCCGACGTGCTCTTTCAGGCGGGGCTGCTACGCGAAGGCGTATCGGGCTGGTACGAGTACCGCCACGAGTTGATCCGCCAGGCGCTGTACGAAGAGATACCGCCGCCGCGGCGAGCCGCGCTGCACGAGGCTGCGTTCCGCTCGCTCCTCGCACGCGACGCCGCCCCGGCCGAGGCGGCCGAGCAAGCGCTGGCCGCCGGCCTGCACGGCGACTTCACCGCCGTGGCTGCGCTGGCCAGCGCCGGAAGGGAGGCGCTCCGCGCGGGTGCGGCCCGGGCAGCCCGCCGATACCTCGCCGCCGCCGCAGAGCAAGCCGGCGCCGGCGCCGACCCGGCCCTGCTCATCGATCTCGGGCGGGCGCTGACCGCCGACGGTGCGATCGACCTCGCGGTCGGCATCTTCGAGCAGCTGCTCGACCGCACAACGCTGGATCAGGCAACCCGCGCCACCGTTCAAGGCCTTGCCGGTAGGGCGGCATTCTCAGGTGGCGATCCGGAACAGGCGGCTGGCTGGTTCGCTGCCGCGGTGCGGACGGCAGCAGACGGCCATCCGGTGCTCGCCGCCCAAGCTCAGCTCGATCACGCCTTCGTCACCTGGGTTCGGCTCGGCCCGCAGGCCGCGCTCCCCCTCGCCGTTCGCGCCGGCGAGCTTGCCGGCGAGGATTTGTCACTGCGGGCCGGCGCCGACGCCACCCGAGCCCTGTGCTCATATCTCACCGGCGACCCGATCGGGCTCGAGACCGCCGAGGCAGTGGCTGGCGCTTCCCGCATGCCCGGCGACCCACTCGACACGTCCCACTGGGCGCTTGAGCCGGCGGGTGTGCCCGGCGACGTCGCGGTGTGGGCAGAGCGGTTCGAGAAGGCGGAAGTCCTTTTCGGGCAGCTGCTTATCGACGCGGAACGCAGCGGCAACCCGTTCGCCGCGTTCCATGCATCCTTCTCGTGGTCCGAAGGCCTGTGGCGCCTCGGCCGGCTCGGGGAGGCACTGGCGATGGCAGACCGTGTCGAGGAGATTGCGGACGTGCTGCCCATCGCCGCGCCGTTCGCCGCGGCCACGAAGGCGATGACGTACCTGGAGATCGGCGACCTCAACCACGCGCGGCAGCATGCCGAGAGGCTCGCCTACCTGGCTCGTGGCAACCCCTGGTTTCTCGTGCAGGGCTACGACCTGCACCGGCGCGCCACGCTCGCGCTTCGTCTTGGCGCCGTCGAGGAGGCGGGCCGGCTGTTCACCACACTCGAGCAGCGCTGCGACGGATGGGGCGTGGTGGACATGGCCGCGATTCCGTGGGCCCCTGGTGCGATCCAGGCCCACCTGGCTCGGGAACGACCCGACGATGCCCGGCGGGTGCTTACCCGGGTCGAGCAAGCCGCTGCGCAGCTGCCCAGCCGGTGGCCGAAGCTGGTCGCAGCAACCGGCCGCGGTCTGCTCGCCGAACGCGACGGTGATCGCGAGCAGGCAGCTGCCCACTTCGACGATGTGCTGCGCCTGCAGGCGAATTTTGCGCTACCGCTGTCAAGGGCGGAGGCGCTCACCACCTGCGGGGCCTTCTGGAATCGGTGTGGCGACGCGCGGCGCGCCCGGCCCATCCTCGCCGAGGCGCAGCGGATCGCTGAGGGCTGCGGGGCCGGCTGGCACATCGAGCGGGCCCGCGTCGAATGGCGCCGCGCCGGCGGCCGCGCGGGCGGGGCAGCCCCCGACCAGTTGACGCCGCAAGAGACCCAAGTGGTCCGGCTGGCCCGCGCGGGCCGAACCAACCGTCAGATCGCCCAGGATCTGTTTCTGTCGGTCAACACAGTGGAAACGCACCTGGCCCACGCCTACCGAAAGCTGGGCATCCGGCGTCGCTGGGAGTTGATCGCTCGCGACGGCGACTTGTGATCCGACGCGGCGCGCAGGCGTTGCTCGGGCGGGACGCCTACGAGGTGCTCGGTCCGTATGCGTCGTGGTAGTTCCACCACTGGTAGGGCGGGGTCTGGGGATAGCCCTCTGGCGAGTCCTCCCATTCCTCCTGGCGGCCAAGTGCGGTCAGGTCGAGATAGCTCCAGGTGCTCCCCATCGCTTCATCGCCACGGCTGTTGACGAAGTAGGTGCGAAAGACGCGATCGCCGTCGCGGACGAAAGCGTTCGTGCCGTGCCATTCGTCCACACCGAAGTCGGCGTCGAAGTCGTCCGTCAGCGTGTACCAAGGGATCAACTCCCAGCCCATTCGCGACTTCAGGCCCGCTATGTGATCTTGCGGGGCCCGCGAGACAAAAGCCAATGAAGTGTCGCGGGCATTCAGGTGCGCCGGATTCGCGACCTGGTCGGCCACCATTGAGCAGCCGACGCAGGCCCGCTCCGGGTACGCGCCGCCCTCGGCATATGTGGTGACATCCGGCGCGTAAAACGCGCGGTAGACGATCAGCTGGCGGCGGCCGTCGAACAGGTCGAGCAGGCTGATAGGCCCGTTCGGCCCGTCGAAGCGGTAGGCCTTCTCGACTGCCATCCAGGGCATACGCCGGCGTTGGGCCGCCATGGCGTCGCGCGCCCGGGTGAGTTCCTTCTCCTTGACCAGTAAGCGTTCCCGGGCCTCTTCCCACTCAGCCGGAGAGACGATCGGGGGTGTCTCCATTCGCGGTTCCTCCTTCAGCAGTTCGTGCGCGGCCGCTGCCAGCCCGTGATCAGCGGATTGATCTGCTACTCGTCGTTCGGGGCACAACGCCAAGTCTCTCCCCATTCAGGTGCCGCGGCCGGGTCTTTTCGAGTCCGAAGGGACGGTGAGACCATCTGTTCGTCGCAGCGAAGGAGATCGCGCATGGACGTCGCCAAGCTTGACGGACTGCAGCTGTTCAACGGCCTGTCGAGTGAGCAACTCGAGTTGATCGCGCAGCACGCGGTCGAGATCGACGTTCCCGAGGGAAAAGAGCTGGTGCGTGACGCCGCACTCGCCTGGGACTTCTACGTGATTGAGGAGGGAAGCGCGGAGGTCAGGCATGGCCAGACGAAGCTCGGGACACTAAGCGCGGGAGATTTCTTCGGCGAGATCGGTGTTATGGCCTCCGACCGGCGCCGGACGGCAAGCGTGGTGGCCACGTCGCCGGTGAAGGCAATCAGGCTGACGACGCATCAGTTGCGAATGATCGCCGAGGAGTCACCTGCACTTACCGAGCGTCTGCGCGCGGCGATCGCCGAGCGCGAGCAACGCCTTCTGTAGCTCGTCGCACCGCGATTGATCTCACGGCTCGGCCCGGTGAACACAAGAGATCACCGGATCGGCATAGACTCCGCGCATGCCGCTGGGGTTGCGTAAGGACGCCAAGATCGAACTCATGAAAAAGGTCCCGCTGTTCGCGTCGCTCGGCAATGCGCAACTCGCGCAGGTCGCGTCGATTGCGGACGAGGTCCGGCTCCCGGAAGGAAAGGTGCTCACCCGGGAGGGGGAGCGAGGCCGCGAGTTCTTCATCCTGATCGACGGCGAGGTGGAGGTGCGGCGCAAGGGCCGGAAGGTGGCGACCATGATGCCCGGCGAGTTCTTCGGTGAGCTGGCGCTCGTCTCCAATCGCCCTCGCACCGCCACCGCCACCGCATCGAAGCCGGTGCGCGTATTAGTGGTCAAGGACACGAGTTTCCGGTCGGTTTTGTTGCGCACACCGCAGATTGCGCTAAAGGTGCTGCAGGCCGCTGTCGAGCGACTGCCCCCGGCCACGCCGTAGCTAAGCCTCAATCACCTGCACGCCGTCGGACGCTTGCCACGTGCTGACGGATGATGAGACATGGCCCTCAACCCGGATGACGTCGAGTGGCTGGACTCCGAGCCGCCGCCGAACCCGCCGTCCGGGCCGGGCTCGCATCGCCGGGCGTGGTACCTGCTGCTGTGCGCAGCCGTATTGGTCGTCGGGCTGGTGCTCGCGCTGACCCGGTACTCGGGAAAGCACGCGGCGGCGCCGTCACCGACGCCCACGCCGACGCCGAGCACGTCGATCTCGAGCGCTCCAACGTCGAGCGCCGCGCCCGAGTCGAGCGTGCAGCCCACGCCGTCGGTCTCGGTGACCAGGCTGGGACACCCGCTGCTGGATGTTCCGGCCAGCCGGGAGCTGGTCGCCCGCGGATCAGATGCCGTCTACACAATCCAGCCGGCCACCGGACGGATCATTCGTACCACCGCGCCGATCACGAGCAGCGGGCCGCCCACGCTACTGGTCGTCGGCCGGCACGAAGTCCTCGTGCATGGGTGGGACAGCGGTGGCGGCTGGCTGGTGCGCGACGGCCAGCCGGCACGTAAGCTGCCCGGCCTGCTCGCCGCGGCCGGCCCGGCAATGCCCGGTCCGAACCCCGGCCAGGTATGGGTGCAGACCGGCGACGAGCAGCACCAGAAGATGACCCTTGTCGGCCTGGACGGCCGGTCGACCGGAGTTTCGCTGCCCATCCAGTACGGGGGCGCGGACGGCGCGGGCTACCTGCTGGCGACCATGGTCGGAGGAACGTATGACGCACGGCCGGACGGGCTGTACCGGATCACCAGCGGCGTCGTACTGGCGGCCGGCCCGACCGGCTGGCTCGCCGAGGAGTGCGACGAGCGCCACCGCTGCACCCTGAACCTCATCGACCGGCGAAGCGGCGAGCACCGCGTGCTCGGCCCGACGCGCGACGACGAGTTCAGCAACGGCGTGCTGTCGCCGGACGGCACCCTGGCCGCGATGGCCGGCCCAACCGACGAGACCGGCCTCGCCGCCCTCCACCTGATCGACCTCCGGTCCGGCGCAGACCATAAGTCGACGATCATGGTGGACACGAACTCCGGCGTCGGCTACGGGTGGGCGTGGTCGCCGGACAGCCAGTGGCTGTTCGTCGCAGACGCCGCCGGGAACATTCGCGCCGTCAACCGCAACGGACGGGCGCACCTGCTCGACACTCATCTCCCCGCAATCGAGCAGCTGGCCGTTCGCTGACCAACTGCTTCCCCGCACCTTATGACTCGGGAACTCGGCAGAGGATTTCGCCGTGCAGAACCGAGAACCACCCGTCCTCAGATGCGGCCCATGCGCTCCAGCCGGAGCTGATCCGACGAAGGTCGACCGTCGTCGCGAGTTTGTCGTCAACGACTTGCCGGGCCAGGTCCGATTCCAGAATGCGGTCGGCCCACATGCCGCCCCACCAGGCGCGCTGCGCGGCCGTCGCGTAACACCAGGTGCTTGACGACGCGGCGACGTCAGGAAGGCCGGCCGCCCTGGCCCAGGCCAGCAGTCGTCGTCCGGCGTCGGGCTCGCCGCCGTTTGCCCGGGCGGCAGCCCGGTACAGGCGAAGCCATTCGCCCAACTCCGAAAGTCTCGGCCACCAGGCGAAGCCGGCGTAATCGGCGTCGCGCGCGGCGACCAGGCCGCCGGGCCGGGTGACTCGGGCCATTTCTCGCAGCGCCTGCACCGGGTCGGCGACGTGCTGCAGCACCTGGTGGGCGTGAGTCACGTCGAAGGAGCTGTCCTCGAAGGTCAGGCGGTGGGCGTCCTGCACGCTGAAATCGACGTTGCCGAGTCCACGCTCGGAGATGGTCGAGCGTGAGAGGTCGAGCTCACGCTGCCCCACCTCGGTCGCGGTCACCTGCGCGACCGAGTCGGCGAAGTCGGCCGTGATCGTGCCGGGCCCGGCACCGATGTCGAGCAGCCGGTCGGTATCGCGAAGGTGCGGGAGAAGATACCCGGCGGAATTCGCGGCGGTCCGCCAACTGTGCGAACGCAGCACCGTCTCGTGATGGCCATGTGTGTAGGTCGCCACGTTCTTCTCCTCGGCCGTCTCGGTGACCCAACGATATACAGCGTTCCCGCATTATGGGACCAATATCTCGTATTCTGAGACAGACAAGCTAACGCAGCTCGGCGATGTGGACGCGCAGCACTCGGCGGGCTGTCCGGCGTGAAGTGTGACCCGTGACCAGATGCAGCGTCAGACTCCGCCGGATACGCCGCCACGGCGAACGCGATCGTCGGCTTCGGCGCGGCGGTCGTGCTGTGCGCGACCGCACTGCACGTCGCCACGTGCGGCTGATCATTCGATCCGACTGGTCAGCGCAGGACCAAGAGGTCGAGCCAATTGGTTCTGGTTTCCGGGTTCGCTGTGTCGTCGGCATGGCGTACGGCCCGGCGGAGACGTTCTTTGCCGCGGAGGAACTCGTCCTGGGTGAGATTGCGCATTGTGGTGTCGGCCTCGCGGAAGGTGTCCACCTGGCCCAGGAAGTCAGCGAGGCTGGTCGGATACGTCTCTCGAACCTGCTCGAGAGCCGCTCGGTGAAATCCTGCCGCCGCGAACGCGTCGCACGTATCCGTGAGGGACGGGAAGGTATCGATCGTCCG
>DATFRC010000025.1:0-5760 GCA_035263725.1 Jatrophihabitantaceae bacterium
GCAGTGGTTCGAGTACGCGACGTCGGATGACGACACGCGTGACCGCATGAGTACCTACTTCAAGGATCTTCGGCTTCCCGAGACGGAGCGGGTTCGGCTCGGCGCGCGGGGCACGGTCTTCGCCAGCCGAGAGGTCAATACTCGGTTCAACCAGTTCGAAGGGATCCTGGCGCGTTCGTCGCTGATACGGCCGGGGCACGAGGATGAACGGTCGGCGCTCAGGGCGACGATCGGCGATGCGGCGGCCGCGTTGCAGAGGGCAATCCGGCGCGACCTCGGTGCTGATGGCATCGCGTTGACGGCGCAGTCGAAGCCGTAGCGGCCCACACCGCCAACGCAGAGAGGCCCCGGATTGCGAGGCCTCTCTGCGCTGCGGTTCAGATGTCGTAATACAGCGCGAACTCGTACGGGTGCGGACGCAGGCGTACGGCATCGACCTCGTTGATCCGCTTGTACTCCAGCCACGTCTGGATGAGGTCGTCGGTGAAGACGCCGCCTTCGAGCAGGTAGTCGTGGTCGGCCTCGAGCGCGTCGAGGACGGCGTCGAGCGATCCCGGAACCTGCGCCACGGCCTTTGCCTCGTCGGGCGGCAGCTCGTAGAGGTCCTTGTCGATCGGCGTCGGCGGCTCGGTCTTGTTCTTGATGCCGTCCAGACCGGCCAGCATCATCGCGGAGAACGCCAGGTAGGGATTGCACGACGGGTCGGGTACCCGGAACTCCAGCCGCTTGGCCTTCGGGTTGCTGCCGGTGATCGGGATGCGGCAGCACGCGGACCGGTTGCGCTGCGAGTACACCAGGTTGATCGGTGCTTCGTAGCCGGGCACGAGCCGGTGGTAGGAGTTCGTCGTCGGGTTGGTGAACGACAGCAGCGACGGCGCGTGCGTGAGCAGGCCGCCGATGTAGTGGCGGGCGGTGTCGCTCAACCCGGCGTAGCCGACCTCGTCGTAGAACAGCGGCTCACCACCCAGCCACAGCGACTGGTGGGTGTGCATGCCCGAGCCGTTGTCCTGGAAGAGGGGCTTCGGCATGAACGTCACGGTCTTGCCGCTCTGCCACGCGACGTTCTTGACAATGTACTTGTAGAGGACGAGCTGGTCGGCGGCCCGCAGCAACGTGTCGTAGTTGTAGTTGATCTCGGCCTGACCCCCGGTGCCGACTTCGTGGTGCGCCTTCTCCACCGTGAATCCGACACTGTGCAGGGTGCGCACCATCGCGTCGCGCAAGTCGGCGAAGTGGTCGTAGGGCGGTACCGGGAAGTATCCCTGCTTATGGCGGACCTTATAGCCGAGGTTGCGGCCGTCCTCTTCCCGCCCGGTGTTCCAGGCCCCGGCCTCCGAGTCGACGTGGTAAAAGCTCTCGTTCGCCGTCGTGTCGTAGCGAACCGAGTCGAAGATGTAGAACTCGGCCTCCGGGCCGAAGTACGCGGTGTCGGCGATGCCGGACGAGCGCAGGTACTCCTCGGCCTTCTTGGCGACGTTTCGGGGGTCGCGGCTGTACGGCTCGCGGGTGAGCGGGTCGTGGATGAAGAAGTTGATGTTGAGCGTCTTCTCGACGCGGAACGGGTCGACGATCGCCGTGCTGGCGTCGGGCAGCAGCAGCATGTCCGACTCGTGGATCTCCTGGAACCCGCGAATCGAGGAGCCGTCGAACGCGACACCCTCGGTGAACGTCTCGGCGGAGAATGACTGCACCGGCACGGTGAAATGCTGCATGACCCCCGGCAGATCACAGAACCTGACGTCGACGAACTTGACGTCGTTGTCGCTTATGAACGCGAGGACTTCGTCTGGGCTGGTGAACATGCAACCTCCGAATGCGGTGTGGGTGGCATGAACGCTACGAACGAGCGGTTGCCGGCTGGTATCTCGTCTGTTTCTGCGGTGTTACGCGGCCATGCGTCACGCCCGGACGACGGCGGTCCCGGTGAATCGATCGTGCAGCCCGCGACCGTCCTTGTCCACCACCACAGCCGGAATCAGCAGGAAAAGCAGGACCGTGCGCACCACAATGCTCGGCAACGGGATACGTCCGGGCCCGTCGACCCGCACCACCCTGAGGCCGAACAGGTGCATTCCGAGCGTCTGGCCGCCGAGCAGCAAGCCCACGACGTAATCGACGGCGAGCGGAATGAGGCTCCACGAGCCGGGCAGCCGGCCCGCCAGGTCGCCGCGACGGTGCGCGACGATCAGCGAGGCGACCAGCGCGGAGGCAATGCAGTCGACGAGGAAAGCCCCGAAGCGGACCCCGAATGTGGCTAGCGAGCCAGACCCGGACTGCGGCAGACCCAGACGCTCGCCCCGGAAGCGCTGCGGCGCGTTCCCGCCGGGCCGTACCGGGCGCGTATCGCTCACGTACGCCGGCGCACGGTGCGCTGCACGTTACGAACCTTGGCGCCGGTGGGCATCGGGCCACCCGGCAGCGGAGGCTTCCCGCCACCAAGCGCTTGCAGTCGCTTGTCAAGCGCGCTGACCTGCCCCTTGTCCAGGTTGCGCGGCAGCTTGAACAGGTAATTGTTGAGTTTGCGCAGCGGCACCTCGCCCTCGTCGGTACCGACGATGACGTCATAGATCGGCGTATCGCCGGCCACCCGAGCGACCCGCTTCTTCTCCTGCGCGACCAGACCGCGGACCCGGTGCGGGGCACCCTCGCCGACCAGTACCACGCCGGGACGCCCCACGAGCCGGTGCACGGCGTCCAACTGCGATGTGCCGGCGACGCCGGCGGCAACTCGCCAGTCACCGCGCAGGTTGTTCTGCAGCAACCACGCGGCCGCCCCCGGCGTTCCCTCCGCCTGGGTGTACATCGAGGTCTGCGCCCGGCGACTGAAAACGAACAGCGCAACCACCCCGCCGGCGAGCACCGCGACTGGAATCGGGAGGTACCGGCCGGCGAACAGCGACACTACGAAGTAGACGACGGCCGCCGTGAGAACGCCGGAGATGATCATGTACGGGATCAGCCGGTTGTCGTTCCGCCGGGTGAGTGTGAACGCCTGCCAGACATTTCGCCAGGTCTCGCGACGGCTGGCGCGCTTCGTGGCGCGCGCGGCCTTCTTCTCGGCACGCGTGAGCTTTGCGGGCTTGCCCGGCCCGGCAGGTTTGGCCATGCCGTCAAGGATATCGGCGCCCGAGCTGCCGTGCGCCACGGCCGGTTCGTGGCCGGGCAGATTAGAGGCGGGCGGCGATCGCCTGCTGGTAGAGCCTGCCGGCTCGGTACGACGAGCGGACGAGTGGCCCACTCATGACCCCGGCGAAGCCGATTCGCTCGGCCTCCTCGCGCAGCTCGACGAACTCCTCCGGCTTCACCCACCGTTCGACCGGATGGTGACGCGGAGACGGCCGCAGATACTGCGTGATCGTGACGAGCTCACAACCGGCTTCGTGCAGATCGAGCAGCGCCTGGCTGATCTCGGCGCGTTCCTCGCCCATGCCGAGGATCAGGTTCGACTTGGTCACGAGGCCGGCCGAGCGCGCCTGGCTCAGGACGGAAAGTGAGCGCTCGTAGCGGAACGCGGGGCGGATGCGCTTGAAGATCCGCGGCACGGTCTCGACGTTGTGCGCCAGCACCTCGGGCCGTGCGCCGAATACCTCAGCCAGCTGCGCCGGCTCGGCGTTGAAGTCTGGGATGAGCAGCTCCACGCCGGTTCCGGGGTTCATCGCGTGGATCTGGCGCACCGTCTCGGCGTACAACCACGCTCCGCCATCAGGCAGGTCGTCGCGGGCCACGCCGGTGACCGTGGCGTAGCGCAGCCCCATCGTGACGACGCTCTGGGCAACGCGGCGCGGCTCGTCCCGGTCGAGGGCGGCCGGCTTGCCGGTGTCGATCTGGCAGAAGTCGCAGCGGCGGGTGCACTGGTCGCCGCCGATCAGGAACGTCGCCTCGCGGTCTTCCCAGCACTCGTAGATGTTCGGGCAGCCCGCCTCCTGGCAGACGGTGTGCAACCCCTCGCTCGCCACCAGGGCCCGCAATTGTGTGTACTCGGGACCCATCCGGGCGCGGGTTTTGATCCACGGCGGCTTGCGTTCGATCGGAGTCTGCGCGTTGCGCGCCTCCAGCCGCAGTAGCCTGCGGCCCTCGGGTGGGGCGACAGTCACGCCAGCAACCCTACGCGTGAGACGGTCGTGGCTGCTGTGACGCAGGCGTCACCCGGGGCTCGGCCAGCCGCACCGCGTTGCGGCCAGCGGCCTTCGCGGCGTAGAGCGCCAGGTCCGCCGCGCGGATCAGTTCGTCGAGTTCGGAGCCGTAGCTCGGATACGTCGCAACACCGATCGACGCGGTGACGTGCATCTCCGGTCCGGTCGGCTCGGCGGTGATCGCGCACTGCTCGATGCGCGCCCGGACGCGCTCGGCAGCGCGCATTCCGGCGTTCGTCCCGGCGTTCGGCAACATGGCGACGAACTCCTCGCCGCCGTAGCGTCCTACCGCGTCGTAATCGCGCAGCTCGTGCTTGATGCAGTCGGCGACCGCCGTGAGCGCGACGTCGCCGGCGAGATGCCCGTGCTCGTCGTTGAGGGCCTTGAACCGGTCCAGGTCGATGACAAGCAGCGCCGCCGCCTGGTCTTCGCGGATCGCGCGCCACAGATGTCGCTGCGCGAGCTCACGCCACGCCGTCGCGTTGAGCAGCCCTGTCTTGCCGTCGGTGGCCGCCTGGACCTCGAGCTTCTGGGCCAGCAGGCCGCGGTACATCATCACGATCAGGACGAGCACCGCGGGCGTTAGCCACGGCATCAGGATGACGGTCTGTGCGGTGAACGCCCCGAGGATCTTTGTTGCGATCTCGACGGTGAGCTCGTCCCGGCCGAGCAGGACGTCCTTGACACTCGCCGGGCCGGTTGCGAGGTACATGACGATGGCGATGGTCGCGTCATTGACGATCTGGAAGCCGACGAGCGCCGCGACAACGGCGAGCGCTCGGGCGGCGCCGGCAGACAAGTGTGGTATCCCGATGACCGAGTCGTATATCAGCGTCGCGGCGAGGGCGGCTAGCGTAATCGCGGCCGCGCTGAAGACGATTCGATGTGGACGCCACGACTTGTAGCGGTGCGCCCGCAGCAACGTGTGGACGTAGATCGTTACGACGAGTAGGGCGACATAACCGGCTGGCAGCAACAGGACACCCGCGAACACCCATACCGACGTGGCGTCAACGTATGGCCCGTCAGCCCTGGCCCGACGGAAGCGATCGGTGCGGTCTTCCGCCTCGCCGTACACTGCGCTGAGCAGGGCGAGGAGTGCGAAACGTCCGAGATCGCTACCTGTGGGGCGGGCAACGAGCAACCCCACGACGGTGAGAAAGCATGCGAGCGCCTCGACAGCCAGCACAAAGAACAACGCTCGCCGCGGGAGTGACCACAACGCCCAACCTTCGACAACTTCTGCCGGCCGGCGCTTATCGCGACGACGCGACGAGGCGATAATCACCGTTGGCCGTCCCTCCGGATGACAGTAAGTCGTGACTCGCCAGTGAAAAGCCATGTCTGCGAGGCTGAGGCTGTTTGACCTATCTTGCCGTAACGTCGTGCGGCTCGTCCATGACAGGAGGTGACCGGCATGCTGCAGGGCACCTGCTGGCCGTAAGTCGTCAGATAGCACGCAGTTTGGGCTTGGCGGGCTGGTCGGGGCTCGCCAAGCCGGCTGCTCAGGCAGCCGCCCGCTCGCGGCCCAGTCCGGCCACGAACCCGGGCAGGTGTGCCTCAACGATCGGCAGCACCTCGGCAACCGTGACGTCACGGCCGAGTTCGCGGGAGAGCGACGTAACGC
>DATFRC010000026.1:0-5321 GCA_035263725.1 Jatrophihabitantaceae bacterium
GCAGGCAGAGCAGGAGGAGACGCCCGGCCAATCCACGCTCGGGCTGCACTACGACCTCACGGTTCCGTTCGCGCGCTACGTGCTGGAAAACGCCGGCAAGCTGGAATTCCCGTTCCGGCGCTACCAGATCCAGAAGGCGTGGCGGGGAGAGCGCCCGCAGGAGGGACGCTTCCGCGAGTTCACCCAGGCCGACATCGACGTGGTCGGACGTGACGAGCTGCCGTTTCACCACGACGTCGAGATTGCGCGGGTGATGGCCGAGGCGCTGTCCCGGCTGCCCGTGCCGCCGCTGCGGCTTCAGGTCAACAACCGCAAGCTGATCGAGGGCTTCTACCGCGGCATCGGCGCGCCCGATCCGTTCGCGGTCATGCGGGTCATCGACAAGCTCGACAAGGTGCCGGCCGACGTCGCTGCGAAGATGCTTGTCGACGAGGCCGGTCTTTCCGACGCGCAGGTCGCGCAATGCCTGGCGCTGGCGGAGATTCGGACGCCCGACACTTCCTTCGCCGAGCGGGTGCGCGCGCTCGGGGTGCGCGATGAGCTGCTCGACGTCGGGCTCGCCGAGCTCGAGGCGGTGATCGCAGGTTGCCTGGCCGCGGTCAGCGAGCGGCTCACCGTCGAGGCGGACCTGCGCATCGCCCGCGGCCTGGATTACTACACCGGCACTGTGTTCGAGACACGGATGTCCGGCTTCGAGGGCATCGGCTCGATCTGCTCGGGTGGGCGATACGACTCGTTGGCAAGCGACGGGCGGGTGACCTATCCCGGCGTCGGCATTTCGCTGGGAATCAGCCGGATGCTGGTTCCGCTGCTCGCTCGCGGACGGTTGTCCGCCTCCCGGTCGGTCCCCTCGGCGGTCCTGGTCGCGCTGCCGTCCGAGGCCGACCGTGTCCGTTGCGACGAGATCGCGCAGGAGTTGCGGAGGCGAGGCATTCCGACGGAGGTGGCGTCGAGCGCGGCTAAGTACGGCCGGCAGATCCGCTACGCCGAACGCCGGGGCATCCCGTTCGTCTGGTTTCCCGACGCCGGCGAGGTCCGCGATATCCGCACCGGCGACCAGGTGCCCGCGGACCCCGGCACCTGGACGCCGCCCGCCGGCGACCTGCGACCGCAGATTGAGGAGAACCTGTGATACGGACGCATGACGCCGGGGCGCTGCGGCTCGACGATGCCGGCGAGATCGTGACGCTCGCAGGTTGGGTGGCCAGGCGGCGTGATCACGGCGGAGTGGCCTTCATCGACCTGCGCGACGCGTCCGGGGTGGTGCAGGTCGTGGTGCGCGAGGACGAGTTGGCGCACGACCTGCGCAACGAGTGGTGCGTGGCGGTCACCGGCGAGGTGCGCCCGCGTCCGGAGGGCAACGTCAACCCGAGCCTGCCGAGCGGTGAGGTCGAGGTCGCCGCATCGCGTCTGGACGTGCTCAGTGAATCTGCGCCGTTGCCGTTCCAGATCGACGAGCACATCGAGGTCGGCGAGGAGGCGCGGCTGAAGTACCGCTATCTCGATCTGCGCCGTCCCGGGCCGGCGGCGGCAATCCGGCTGCGCAGCGCGGTCAACCGTGCGGCCCGCGATGTCCTGTACGCGAACGAATTCGTCGAGATCGAGACGCCGACACTCACCCGATCAACGCCCGAGGGCGCGCGTGACTTCCTGGTTCCGGCGCGCTTGCGGCCCGGGTCGTGGTACGCCCTGCCGCAGTCGCCGCAGCTGTTCAAGCAGCTGCTGATGGTGGCCGGTATGGAGCGCTACTTCCAGATCGCGCGCTGCTATCGCGACGAAGACTTTCGCGCCGACCGGCAGCCGGAGTTCACCCAGCTCGACATCGAGATGAGCTTCGTCGACCAGGACAACGTGATCGCGTTGTCCGAGCAGGTGCTGACGGCGCTGTGGCGGCTCGTCGGCTACGAGATCGAGACGCCCATCCCGCGCATGACGTACGCCGAAGCGATGGCCCGCTACGGCACCGACAAGCCCGACCTGCGTTTCGGCGTCGAGCTTGTCGATTGCACGCAGTTCTTCGCGGACACCCCGTTCCGCGTCTTCCAGGCACCCTACGTCGGCGCGGTGGTGATGCCCGGCGGAGCGTCCCAGCCGCGGCGCCAGCTCGACGCGTGGCAGGACTTCGCGAAGCAGCGCGGGCACCGCGGGCTCGCGTACGTGCTCGTGGGCGATGAGGGCGAGCTGAGCGGCCCGGTCGTGAAGAACCTCTCGCCCGCCGAGCGTGCCGGCCTGGCCGAGCACGTGGGAGCGCAGCCGGGCGATTGCGTATTCTTCGCGGCCGGCCCGGCGTCGTCCGCTCGGGCGCTGCTCGGCGCCACCCGGCTCGAGATCGGGCGGCGGCTCGGGATGATCGACGAGTCGGCATGGTCGTTCGTGTGGATCGTCGACGCGCCGCTTTTCGAGCTGGTGTCCGAAACCGACGATGTCGCGGTGGGATCCGGCGCCTGGACGGCGGTGCATCACGCGTTCACATCGCCAAAGCCCGAGTCGACGGACACGTTCGACACCGATCCCGGCTCGGCGCTGGCGTACGCCTACGACATCGTCTGTAACGGCAACGAGATCGGCGGCGGGTCCATCCGTATCCACCGGGCGGATGTGCAGGAGCGCGTGTTCGCCGTGATGGGCCTCTCTAAGGAGCAGGCCGAGGAGAAGTTCGGGTTCCTGCTCGAGGCGTTCAAGTACGGAGCCCCGCCGCATGGCGGCATCGCGTTCGGCTGGGACCGTATCTGCGCATTGCTGACGGACACGAGCTCGATACGAGACGTCATCGCCTTCCCGAAGACCGGTGGCGGCTACGACCCGCTGACCGGCGCCCCCGCCCCGATTACGCCTGAGCAACGCAAAGAGGCGGGCATCGATGCCGCCCCGGACCGGGCCGCTGAGCCGGCCTGATGTTGACCGGACGGCGACGGCGGCCAAGGATCGGAAGGGCATCCCGGCACTGAGGAAGCGAGGGTTCCCTATGGCAAAGGTCCTGATCCTTACCGGCGACGCGGCCGAAGACCTCGAAGTCATGTACCCGTACCAGCGGTTGCTGGAGGAGGGGTACGAGGTCGATATCGCCGCGCCGAGCAAGAAGAAGCTGCAGTTCGTCGTGCACGACTTCGTCGACGGCTTCGACACGTACACCGAGAAGCCGGGGCATACCTGGCCGGCCGACGTGGCATTCGCCGACGTCAATCCGTCCGACTACGTCGCGGTCGTGGTGCCCGGCGGGAGGGCGCCCGAGTACATCCGCAACGACGCCGACGTGCAGCGCATCCTCAAGCACTTCGCCGCCGACGACAAGCCGATCGCCACCTTGTGCCACGGTCCGCTCACGCTGGCGGCGGCCGATGCGCTGCGTGGGCGGCGAAGCGCTGCGTACCCGGCGCTCGCCCCGGACATCGCCGCCGCGGGTGCCGAGTTCGTCGACGGGGAAGCGGTCGTCGACGGCGTGATGGTCTCCGGCCGCGCCTGGCCCGACCACCCGGCGTGGATGCGGGAGTTCATGGCGATCCTGCGCGCCAAGGCCCCCGTCCGCTAAGCGATGAGCGCTCGCGCGAAGAGCCCCGCCGCCGCGACGCGGCCGCGCCGAAGGCGCGAACGGAGCCGCGGATCCACCCGAGCGCAGCGAGTGGTGGAGACGCGGATTCGTCCAGGCGGGATGTGCTAGCACATGGTCGACTTCGCGCTGACGGACGAGCAGAAGGCGATCCGCGACACCGCCCGGGAGTTCATCGCCGACCGCGTCATGCCGTGGGAGCCAGAGGTGCTGCGCCGCGAGCGGCGCGGCGAGCCCGGCATGACCCCCGACGAGCGGCGCGAGCTGCAGCTCGCCGCGCGGAAATTCGGCTTCTGGGGGCTGTCGACGCCGGAGGAGTACGGCGGGATGAGCCTGCCCGCGGTTACCCAGGCACTGGTCTGGACGGAGCTGGGTCGCACCTTCGTGCCCTTCTCTTTCGGCGGCGAGGCCGACAACATCCTGTACCACGCAAACGAGGAGCAGCGCGCCGCCTACCTTGTTCCCACCATCGAAGGCGAGCGGCTCTCGTGCTTCGCGATCACCGAGCCCGGCGCCGGCTCGGACGCTGCCAACATCAAGACCCGGGCACGCCGTGACGGCAGCGATTGGATCATCAACGGCGAGAAGACGTTCATCACCGGCGGCAACGACGCCGACTTCGCGATCGTCATCGCGGTCACCGACCCGGACGCCGGTGCGCGCGCCGGATCGACGGCGTTCCTCGTCGACCGGACGATGGGCTGGACGTCGCACCTCATCCAGACCATGGGCGAGGGCGGGCCGGCCTCGCTCGTGTTCGACGAGGTCCGGGTGCCCTCCCGCAACGTGCTCGGCGTGGTCGGGCAGGGTTTCGAGCTGGCGATGGCGTGGATCGGCAGGGGCCGCTACCTGATTCCGGCGCGGGCGCTGGGCGCCGCGGAACGGCTGCTGTCGATGGCGCTGGACCACGCGAACACCCGCGAGACCTTCGGCAGACCCATCGGCGAGAATCAGGCGATCCAATGGATGATCGCCGACTCCGAGGTCGAGTTGGAAGCGGCGCGCTGGCTGGTGCTTCGCGCCGCGTGGACGGTCGATCAGGGCCGGGACGCGCGGCACGCGTCGTCGATGGCGAAGCTCTACGGGGCGAACATGGCCAACCACGTGGTGGACCGGGTGCTGCAAATTCACGGCGGCATGGGCTACACGCGCGAGCTACCGATCGAGCGGTGGTACCGCGAGGCGCGGCTGTGGCGCATCTTCGAAGGCACCGACGAGATGCAGCGCCTGATCATCTCGCGTGACCTGCTGCGCGGCTACACCAAGATCGGGTTGGACAACTAGGGGTCCGCCGACGGCAGAGCCGATCCGACGCGGACAGTTCGCCGGGCACCGTACGGTCGCGGCTCTATCGTCGAAATCATGGCATCGGCGGACCCCGGCGTCGGGATCGAAGCGGCTGTCGCGCGCACGCTGAAGCTAGCCGCCACCTGGATCGGATGGGACGGCAAGCCGCGCGTCAGCGAGGACGGCGAGCGCATCTACACGCCGCACAAGGTCGTCCGCCGGCAGGCCGACCACCTGCTCGACCACCTCGCGGAGATCGAGGCCGTGCTTGCCGGCGTCCCCACCGAGCCGGACGCCTGGCACGCCAGCCTCGTTACGACGCACGCGGACTTCGCCCCGTTCACCGAGGTGGACTTGGAGGAGGCACGGCAGCGGCTGACCCGCCTGGCCAGGACCTTCCGGCTACGGCTGCTCGCAGCGGGGCCCGATGAATGGGATCGTCGGCGCGAGGGCTGGACGCTGCGCAAGATCGCTGAGCACTTGTCGA
>DATFRC010000027.1:0-4268 GCA_035263725.1 Jatrophihabitantaceae bacterium
GCACGCCGGTGAGTTCGGGATGATGGTCGCCCTGCGCGGTACCGACATAATCCGGGTGCCCCTGGCGGCCGCGACGACCGAGCTCAAGACCGTCACGCCGGAGCTGTACGCCGAGGCGGAAGTCTTCTTCGGCTAGTTGGCACCGGCCGCGGTCGGTACCAAACGTGCGTTACGTTGGCCGGCTGGCAGCTCCAGGGTGAACTGCGCCCCGCCGGTGCAGGGGTTCTCCGCACGCACCGAGCCTCCGTGCGACTGCACGACTGCGGCGACGATGGCCAGACCCATACCCGTGCCGCCGCGTACGGACCCGCTGCGGAAGCTCTCGAAGACGAACTCGAGGTCCTCCTCCGGGATGCCGATGCCGTCGTCGCGGACCTGAATCACCGCGTGCCCATCGACTCGGCGCGCCGACAGTGCGATGGTGCCGTCGTCGTCGGTGTACCGGACCGCGTTGTCGAGCAGGCTGTCCAGCGCCGCCTCCAGACGCTCGGGGTCGGCAGCGATCACACCGGCGTGGCTGTCGAGCGACCAGTGTCGCTGCGCGGCCGGCCGCCACCGCCTGATGGTGTGCTGTAGCAGCGTGTCGAGGTCGACCTGCTCGAGGCGGATCCGGGAGGATTCTTCGACCTTGGCGAGTGTCAGCAGCCGCTCGGCGATTCGCCGTAGCTTGTCGAGCTCGTCGAGTACGACTTCGACGTCTGCGCCCACCTGTGGGTGCCGGTGCTCGCTGCGGATCAGCTCCGCATAGCCACGCGCGACGGTCAGCGGAGTGCGCAGCTCGTGCGAGGCGATGCGCACGAAACGGCGCTGGGCGTCGCGCATCTGGCACTCGCTCTCAGCCCGGGCTTGCGCCTCGGCGTTGGCAGCGGCGCGACGCCGCACGTGCCACACCATGGCGAGGAACACCATGCTCATCAGCGGGACCTCGGTCGTCTCTTCCCAGCCGATGACACCGTTCTGCACGTGATGCACCAGGGCCCAACCGGTGACCGCGCCGACAGCAGCCAGCACCACGTAGGTGCGGGTCAACGACCAGGGCTGCAGGCCGTACGCGAGCGACAGGCTGATCCAGACGAAGTGGAACGGCACCGTCTCCTTGCCCGGCATGGCGAACATCAGCACAACATTGACCGCGGCGAAGGCGGCCCAGCCGAGGAAGAGCCAGCGGTCAGCTCGCGACGAAGCAATAGCCCACATTGCGCACCGTCTCGATGCGTTCGCTGTTCAACTTGGACCGCAGCCGGCCGACGCAGACGTCGACGACGTTGCTGCCGGGGTCGAACGAGTACCCCCAGACCTCGGCGAGCAGCTGATCGCGCGGGCACACCTCGCCGGCGTGTCGCATGAGGTGGCTGAGCAAGATGAACTCCCGCTGCGACAACGAAGTCACCTTGTCGCCGAGGCGCAGTTGCCGGCGCTGCAGGTCCAGCCGTATCCCGCCGGCGTCGAGCCAGCGCGAAGTCGTCGGGCCGAAGTGCTCATCGGCACGGCGCTTGACACGTTCGATCAGCTCGGCAATGGCGAACGGCTTGGCAAGGTAGTCGACGGCTCCGATGCGCAGGCAGCGCACCCGCGACTCGACATCGCCCGCCGCCGACAGCACAAGGACACGCTGCCCGGGATCGGCATCGACGACACGGCGCAGCACCTCGTAGCCGTCCATGCCGGGCAACAGTAGGTCGAGGATGATCACGGCGTAGTCGTTCGCCTCGATCGCGCGGAGAGCCGCTGGGCCGTCCACCGCGGTGTCAACGTGGTACCCGCACGCTTCGAGAGCCCGCCCGACGAACCGGCAGATGCGTTGCTCGTCGTCAACGACAAGCATCCTTGTCATCTGGTCCCCCGGTGCGCGCGACACCCCCGCCGAAATGCTGGCTCGCCGCCTCGCGCTATCTGTGTAAACCTTCAGAACACTGCGCGCAAGCAACGGCTGACTATTCGGTCGCATGTCGCGGCAACTCGCGCTGTTCGTGAGGAATTGCCTGGCGGGCAATGACGAGCAGATGACAAGACGGTCATGTACCGCGCGGGCACCGCGAGCCGTTCTTATCGTGACGACGATGATCCGCCGTGCCGTCGCGCTCGCGGGGCTGGTGATCGCGCTGGTCTGTCTGGCGCCGCCGCGCCCGGCGGGCGCACACGCGCTGCTCGTGAAGTCGCAGCCGGCCAACGGGTCCACGGTCGCGGTGTCGCCCGATGTGATACGGCTGTGGTTCAACGAGGAGATAGCCTCCGAGGTCAGCACGGCGCGGCTCGTCGACCGGGGCGGCGCTGCGGTCGCCGGAACCAGCGCGCACGCCGAGGCACAGGTGCTGGAACTGCGGGTCCCGGACCTCGCACGCGGGACATACGGTGTGCTGTGGCGCGTGCTCGCTGAGGACGACGGGCACACGTCGAGCGGCACGGTCGTCTTCAGCGTCGGGACGTCCAACGGCGCTTTGGCGGTGACGTCGAACGGTGGCTCGTCTCCGTCCGTGCTCGACACGTTGCGCAAGTGGCTGGCGCTGGGCCTGCTGGCCGGGGTGGTCGGCGGCCTGGCGGTCGCCGGCTTGGTGCTCGGCCGGGTGCGACCCGAAGCAGCGGCCGTAGCAGCCCGGCGCCGGTTGCTCACCGTCGTGATCGCGTGTGCGGCGGCGGGCGCAGCGGTCGGCCTCACGGACGCGATCGCAGAGGCACATCGACTGGCCGCGCCGGGGCGCCCGTGGCTGGCAGTGCTGGGCGACCTGATGGTGTCAAGCCGGTGGGGTCACCTCTGGCTGGCGCGCGAGGCGGCATTGGTCGGCCTGGTCGCTGTAGTGGTGGCGCTTCGCCGGCAGCGCGCCCGTGCGCCGGCGGCAGTTGCGGCCGGGCTGGCGTTCACCCTCGTCTGGGTCGAAGCGCTCGGTGGTCACGCCGCGACGGGCTCGCCGCGCACCGTCGCGGTCGTGTCCGACGCGGTTCACGTGCTCGCCGCCTGCCTGTGGCTGGGTGGACTTGCCGCACTGGTCGTGCTGTTGACGTCGGCAGAGCAAGGTAAGTTACTGCGGGCCTGCCGGATGCCCTTCGCTGTGCTGATGGCCGGCAGCGTCGTAGTGGTGGTGGCCACCGGGCTCTATAACGCCGGGCGTCAGATCGACACGGTCGGTGAATTGACGTCGACGTCGTATGGACGAGCACTGTTGATTAAGACCGGCCTGCTGGCCGTGATGCTCTGTCTCGGTGTGGCCAGCGCCCGGAGATGGCGTTCACGTACGCCACCGGTGCGGCGCATGGTGGTTGTCGAGGTGGCGGTGGGAGCGGCGTTGCTGGTCGCGGTCGCCGTCCTGACCAACACGCCGCCGGCCCGGGGTGGACTTACCGGCTCGGCCGGGCAGTCGCGCAGCGCGTCGGTTGCCGACGTGCTCGTCACGGTGTCGGCCGCTCCGAATCGGCCGGGATCGAACGGCGTAACCGTGCTGGTCGCGAGCTCGCGCCGTCCGCCGCCCGCGCCCGTCACCGCGGTGACCCTGTACGGCGTCACCCTCGCCCCGGTCGGGGCCGACCGCTACTTCGGCACAGTTGAGTTGCCCCGATACGGCGCGGTGCCGCTCACTGCGGTGCTGCAGCGCGGCCCCGAGCGGCTCACCGTAACAGTGCCATGGCAGGTCACCGGATCGTCGGGCCGCGGAGCGCCCCTCGCGCCGTACGTCAATGGGCTGGCGGTCGCTGTGCTATTGGCGGCCGCTGCCGCCACGGCCTACGCGCTGCGGCGACGGGACCACGTCGAACCGCCGACGCTTCCGGACCCGGTTGCCGGTTCCGTCACGTGATCACGCGTCGAAGCTGGCTCAGGCGCGGCCGGATGACGCTTGCATGACGGGTAGATGAGGAATCCGTCATGAACGTCTCCGCCCTTACGGGAGCGGGACCAACATCACCCCCAGAGGCCACCCCGGGGGAGGCGCAACCATGCGTGCACACCAGAAGACGGATCGGGCACGGCAAGGTGGAGGGATCTCGACGCAGCGCAGATGGCGGCGCAGCCGGCGGCGTGTCGCGCGCGTGGCTGGATTCGTCACGCTCGTCGTCGCGGCGTCGTTCCTGCCGGCGTTGCGACCGGCCCTGACCCCGCATGCGCAGGCCGCGGCGTCCTGTCCGGCGGACGGCTGCACGGTCACCGTCAACGGGCTGGACTTCAGCACCGGCGACCCCCTCGCGACCTACAACTTCATCGTCAACGTGGACAACGCGAAGCTCCCGTCCGACCCGAACTCGCTGAGCACGGAGAGCAACAGCCCGATCGTTGCCGA
>DATFRC010000028.1:0-2669 GCA_035263725.1 Jatrophihabitantaceae bacterium
GTGCTGGCCCGTGACGGTCGTCTGAGTCGCGGAGCCGGTACAGCCCGGCCCCTCGCACCGCGCGGTTGCCATGCATCCATGCTAGAACTCAAAGTGTGCTTCGCGGCATGTTGAAGCGCTCGGTGGACGAGGCGTTCTCGGCGGCGGCGCTCGTCGCAAGTGGTGCGGTTGCCATCGCGCCACCACAGCGATATGTGCGGACGTTGCGCAGCCTCGCAGCCTACGGCCCGCTGGGCCTGTTGGTGAGCGCCGGCGCGCAGCTGCACGGCGACCGGGCGGCGATCGTCGACGAGCGTGGGTCGACCACCTTCGCTGAGCTGGACGAGCGCTCGAATGCGCTTGCCAATGCGTGGCTCGCCGCGGGACTGCCAGCCGGCGCAGGCATCGGGATCCTGTGCCGCAACCACCGGCAGTTGTTCGAGTCGCTCGTGGCCGGCGCCAAGGTGGGCGCCCGTACGGTTCTGCTCAACACCGGCCTCGCAGGTCCCCAGCTGCGCGACGTATGCGCCCGCGAGGATCTCGCGCTGCTCATCCATGACGAGGAGTTCGCCGCCGTGGTCGGCGAGTACCGTCCGCCGCTCGGCCGGCTGCTCGCCTGGACGGATGCCGGCGCGGGGCGCACCGTCGACCAGCTGATCGCCGGCGCCGAGCGGGTGCCGCCGCCGAGGCCGTCCACCCGCCAGCGGCTCGTCCTGCTGACCAGCGGCACGACGGGCACGCCGAAGGGCGCGCCGCGCGAGCTCGGGATGTCGCTGATCCCGCCGGGCGGATTCCTCAGCAAGATCCCGCTCCGCGCCGGGCGGACAGCGTTCGTGGCCGGGCCCGCGTTCCACTCCTGGGGCCTGCTGAGTGCCGCCATGGCGCTTGCGGTCGGCGACACGGTGATCGTTCACCGGCGCTTCGACCCAGCTGCGACGCTCGATGCGGTGGCCGAGCACCGCTGCGCGATGTTGGCGCTCGTCCCGGTCATGCTGGACCGCATACTGGCCCTCGGCGAGGAGGAGCTCTGGCTGCGGGACACGTCCGCGCTGCGGATCATCGCGGTGGCCGGTGCACCGCTGACGCCGGACCTCGCGATACGCGCCCGCGCCGCTTTCGGCGACGTGATCTACAACCTCTACGGTTCCACGGAGGTTTCGTTCGCGACTGTGGCCACCCCCGACGACCTGCGCAGAGCGCCCGGATGCGTCGGCTGCCCGCCGGTCGGGGTGACCGTGAGGGTGCTCGGCGACGACGGGATGCCGCGCCGGCCCGGCGACGTCGGGCGAGTCTTCGTCGGCAGCGGCTTGCAATTCAGCGGCTACACCGGCGGCGGCGGCAAGCGGCTGGTCGGCGGCTTGATGGACAGCGGCGACGTCGGCCACGTCGACCGGCACGGCCGGCTGTTCGTCGACGGCCGCGCCGACGACATGATCGTGTCCGGTGGCGAGAACGTGTTCCCGGCGGAGGTCGAGCAGCTGCTGGCCGGCCACGACGAGGTCAGCGAGGCGGCGGTGGTCGGCGTGCCCGACGCGGATCTCGGGCAGCGGCTGCGTGCCTACGTGGTGCGCGTGCCGGGTGCAGAGCTCGACGAGAACGCGGTACGCGAGCTCGTGAAGACGCACCTGGCCGGATACAAGGTGCCGCGCGACGTGATCTTCGTCGACGCACTGCCGCGCAATTCCACCGGCAAACCGCTCAAACGCGACCTGCCCTGACTCAGCGGCACGGGGGCCAGAGGTGGGGCCGGAGGGAGTCGAACCCTCACTGGCACGGACCTAAACCGTGTGCCTCTGCCGGTTGGGCTACGGCCCCTGCGTCCGCGAGCCTAGCCGTCGAGTGCGAACCTCGCCGGAGCGATGTCAGATGCCGAGGTCGCGGCGCAGCTTGGCGACGTGCCCGGTGGCCTTGACGTTGTACTGCGCCTGTTCGATCTTGCCGTCGGCATCGACCACGAATGTCGAGCGGATCACGCCGGTGACCTTCTTGCCGTACATCGTCTTCTCGCCGTACGCGCCGTACGCCTCGAGCACCGACCGGGACGGGTCGGACAGCAGCGGGAACGTCAGCGAGTCCCGCTCGCGGAACTTGGCGAGCTTCTCCGGCTTGTCGGGAGAGATGCCGACGACGTCAACGCCTGACGCAGCAAGCGACGACAGACTGTCCCGGAAGTCGCAAGCCTGCGTGGTACAGCCTGGCGTCATCGCGGCGGGGTAGAAGTAGACGACGACGCGGCGTCCGCGGAAGTCCGAGAGTGACACGTCCTTGCCGTCGGCGTCCGGCAATGTGAAGTCCGGCGCTGTGTCGCCGGGAGCGAGTCGGGTCATGCGACTAGGCTTTCACGAAAGGCTTGCCAGGAGGAGTTCAGCGTGGCTGCAGAGAAGACGGCTGACGAGATCCAGCGCGACATCGAGCAGGCGCGCACATCGCTCGCCAGTGCCGTCGACCAGCTCGCCGAGCGCACCAGCCCCAAGCGCATCGTCAACGACACCAAGCAGAACCTGATCGCGAAAGCCAAATCACCCGCGGGCATGGCGATCATCGGTGGCACCGCGGCCGCCCTCCTCGGACTGCTCCTCTTCCGCATTCTTCGCGGGCGTAGCTCAGCTTGACAGCAGACTGCGAGTAGCCGCGCGGCGAGTGCTCATGGGCTGGCAGTTCTGGATTGACCGGGGCGGCACGTTCACCGA
>DATFRC010000029.1:0-3948 GCA_035263725.1 Jatrophihabitantaceae bacterium
AGTCCAGGCGTGGCCCGGCGGTGGCCAGGATGACTGGCAGCAGGGTGACCGCGACGAGGACCGAGACCAGCGGCACAAGCACGCCGCCGTAGCCGACGCTGCGCAGCATCGGCACCGGCAGCACGATCATCGAAAGCAGCCCGATCGCGACGGTCAGCCCCGAGAACACCACCGCGCGCCCCGCGTGCTCCATCGCCGCGGTCACCGCGGCGGCGTTGTCGCGGCCGGCGGCGCGTTCCTCGCGCCACCTGCTGACCACCAGCAGCGAATAGTCGATGGCCACGCCGAGGCCGATCAGCGCGATCAGGAATTGCACGATGAACGAGACGTCCATGACGTACGTGAGCGGCAGCAACAGCAGGAACGACGTCAGAATCGACACGGCCGCCACGACCAACGGAAGGAACGCAAGGAACGACGCGAACACGAACGCCAGCACAGCGAGCGCCCCGACCGCGCCCAGCATCGTCTCGCCCAGCACGCCGGGACCGCTGTTGTTGTCGCTGCCGGCGGCGAGCGAATCCTCGCCGGTGACGCCGGCCGTACTGCCGGCCGGCATCGCCCCTTCTATCGCCGTCCGGATAGCGGTGGTCTTCAGCTTGGCTGTAGGTGATGGGTCGAACCGGTAGAAGACGTACGCGTAAGCAGTGCGATCGTCCTTGGTCCGAAACGCCTTGTCGCCAGTGTTGGCCTCGTCGATAACGCGCACGTTCGGGACGGCAGCGCCGATCGCGGCGAACGTCCGGGCCACGTCGGCTTCATGCCCGGTGATGGTCTGCCCGGGCGGCAGGGTGACCGTGGCGATGTAGGGCGATGTGTCCCCACCGCTGCCGAAGGTCTGCTTGATCTTGTGTGCAGTCTCGGTGCCGGGCTGGCCGGGCAGCGAGAAGTCGACTGTCAGCCGGTTCGTCGTCTTGCTCGCCAGCGCAATGCCGGCGATGAGTACGGCTCCCCAAAAGATGACTACGGCCTTGCGATGCCGTAGCACGAACTCTGCCCACCGTCGCACAGCGCGCTCCCCGGTTGCGTGGTTTCTGCGGGAGCGTAGGGGTAGCCACTGACACGGTGCGAGTCGTTAACAGGCAAATTCTCAGCTAGCTCGCCATGTACCCACACGTATGCCGCGAACGGTTCACAGGGCGACGGAGTCGACGCGACGGCAGATGCGCTGCTCGACAGCGGCCGCCCGGTGCCGAGCTGCTGCACGAACAGACTCAGCCGCTGCTCCTCGATCGTGTATCTGCGGGTCGAGGAAACGTCTCTTATTCGATTAGGACGCCGCGTCGGTAGTCGCGATACCACGAGGGCGATAGACGTCAATTGATGGGAGGCGTCATGCTATACGCACGGTGCGCATTCTGCAGCTCGATCGGACCGCTGATATGCGCGGGAACCCTAATGCCGCATATGCCTCTCCCTACGGTGCGTACGCCACAGGGCGCAGTCTGCCCTGGCTGCGGCAGCGTAATGACGGCATTCCTCTGCCCGCATTGCATGACGCAGCAGTACCTCCTCCTGCCGGGGGCGGCCGCGCCGGCGCCGGCGATGTCCGGCGCTAGTCAGCCGTATGCGCCGGTCGTCCAGGCCAACCAGGGCGCGTCACGCTCCAAGCTTGTCCGCCTGTTCGAGGAAGTGGCAACTCCGGTCGTGCGCGAGTTCGGCAAAGCGGCGGTTCAAACAGCCCTCGGGCAGCAGCAACCGTCATGGCAGGACCCGACGTGGCAGCAGTCGTCTTGGGGGCAGTGGTGATCGGACTGTTGAAGGATCTGCTGGTCGAGCAGATCACCGTAACTGGAATGACCGAAGACCTCCGCGGCCAGGACCAGGACCTCTCACCGGACGAGGCCGAGGCGCTCGCCGAAGTTCTCGTACCGTTCATTCGCACTATGCCGGACGCGCTTGCCTGGGCGATCGAGATGTCGAAGGACCGACGCTGCGGCCGAGCCGTGGCCTTCGGTACCGGTTCGGTACTGCACTATGTCTTCGACGGAGAAGACCTTCTGCCAGAAAACACTTTCGGGGCCGTGGGCCTGATCGATGACGCATTCCTCGTCCACGCATTCGTCAGACATATCCACGAAGCGTTCCCGTTCGCCGTTCCCGAAGTGGCCTACGAACCGCCGGCCCTGAGCGCGATCCAGTTGGTCGCTGCGCTGCTCCCAGAAGGGGTGGCGACAGCGCTACTGCGAACCTGCAAAGGTGTTATTCAGATCGCCGCGGCATTGTTCGCGGCGCCTGTTGAGATCGACGCCGATAATCGTGTCGTCGCGCCCTCTCTCCGGACCCGGGCCGCAGTCCAGACCTTCCAGGCGGATGCGCAGCCCAGAACCATGGCTTACGAGACGCCGGGCTGACCAGGCTGCTACAGACCGGCGATGATCTTGATCAGTGAGGGCAGACTGTCCTCGCCGACGATCAGATACGACAGGCCGAATCGCTCCCGCCGCGCGTGAAGGTCCGCGCGGATCTGATCAACGCTGCCGATGAAAATCGTCGGCATCTGCCACACCGCCTCCACGTCGATCCCTGTCCAGCCGCGCTGCAGGATCAGCTCCTGCGTCTCGGCACGACGCTTGCCGGTGATCACAAAGGTGCCGAACGCGTTGATCTCGATGTTCTCGAAGCGGTCCCCCGCTGCCTCGCGGATCACGCCGAGCTTCGCGTCGAACGCCGCGGGCAAGCGATCGATCGGATTGTCGCTGTCGGTCGAGTTTTGGATCGGTGCCGGCAGCAGGCCGATGATGTCCGCGTGTCGAGCGGCGAGTCGCAGCATGCGGCGCCCACCTGCCCCTACCAGCAGCCGCGGCGAACTCGGTCGCGGCGTAGGCAGGACATCGAGATCCAGCCCATCGATCCGGTAGAAGTCACCCTGGTAGTGAACCGGCGTTCCGGCCAGCAATCCCTTGACGATGGTCAATGACTCATCCAGCCGCGTGATCCGCTGACCCGCCGCATCGAAGGCGATTCCGGCCGCGTCGTACTCGGGCTGATACCAGCCGGCCCCGATCCCCAGCTCGAACCGACCGCCGGACACCAGATGCAGGGTCGCCGCCTCGTGCGCCATGATCGCCGGATGCCGGAAATCGTTCGACAGCACGATGGTGCCCAATCGCAGCTGGGTCGTTACCGCCGCCGCCGCGGCCAGGCCGCTGAACGGCGCTAACTGCTGCCCGAAAGCGCCAGCCGAGAAATGATCCCGCAGCATCAGCACATTGACCCCGCCGTCCTCGACCTGCCGGGCGAAGTCGAGCCACGCGCGACCGTCGTGCACCGACTCGCTCACAACGCCGAATCGCAGCCCTGCCATGCTCACGGACGCTAACGCACAGGGCGCCCGGAAGCACGACGATAAGTCAGCTGATCCGTCGCGCGTCTCGGCTTGTCTGGCCGGCGATCATAAGCTGATCCTCGAGATCGACCGCGGCTGATCCGGAAAGGGGAGCCATTCGTGTGGACGAGCTTGCTCGGCAGGGTGCTCGCCCGGCGGTGGCGCCTGCCACGTGCCCAGACGCGTGATGTCGTGTGCGAGCGTGACCTGCGAATCGAGATGGACGACGGGGCGGTCCTGCTGGCGGATCGCTGGGTGGCTCAGGCGGCGCGCGGACAGCCACAGCCGACCGTGCTTGTCCGTTCCTGCTATGGACGCCGCGGGTTCTTCGGGTTATTGCATGGTCGACTGTTGGCCGAGCGGGGTCTTCAGGTGGTGATCCAGAGCGTCCGCGGCACGTTCGGCTCGGAGGGGACGTTCAACCCGTTCGACGAGCGCGCGGATGGCCTGGCAACGTTGCGCTGGCTGCGCCGCCAGCGCTGGCACGCGGGGCCGATCGGGATGACGGGCGAAAGCTACCTGGGGCTCGTGCAGTGGGCGATCGCCGCCGATGCCGGCGATGATCTGGCTGCGCTCTCGATCCACGCCAGTGCCTCGCAGTTCCATGGCCAGAGCTTCCC
>DATFRC010000030.1:0-27632 GCA_035263725.1 Jatrophihabitantaceae bacterium
AGGCGGGATAAGACAGTGAGGACTGCTCTTGCTGCGGCGCTTGTTGCCCTGCTGTGCTCGATCCTGAGCACTCCGCTCGTAGTGGCGTACTTCCGCCGGCACGGGTTCGGCCAGGAGATCCGCGTCGACGGCCCGCCGCAGCACATGGTCAAGCGCGGGACGCCCACGATGGGCGGGGTCGTGATCGTGGGCTCGACAATCCTCGGGTATTTCGCGGCCCACATCGTGGCCGCCTTCGCCGGGGGCCAGGGCCCGACCGTGTCGGCGCTGCTTGCCCTGTTCATGATGGTCGGCCTGGGCGTCGTCGGTTTCCTCGACGACTTCATCAAGTTACGGCACCAGCGCAGTCTCGGCCTGCGCGCGCGGGCGAAGTTCGGTGGGCAGCTAGTCGTGGCGGTGACATTCGCCGTCCTGGCGCTGATGTTCCGCAACAGCGATGGTCTGACGCCGGCGTCCACCCACGTGTCGTACGTGCGAGACATCTCGGCGTTCGGCATCGGCGCCTTCGGCTTCGTGGTGCTGGCGTACGTCATCGTGGCGGCGACGTCCAACGCGGTGAACCTCACCGACGGACTGGACGGGCTGGCGGCCGGCGCTGCTGCGATGGTGTTCGGCGCATTCACCATCATCGGGCTTATCCAGGCTCGGCACTTGTGCGGCCCGGGGGGTATCGGCGCGCACGGCTGTTACGAGGTTCGCGACCCGCGCGATCTTGCGATCCTGGGCGCCGCCGCCATGAGCGCCTGCTTCGGATTTCTCTGGTGGAACGCCTCGCCGGCACAGATCTTCATGGGCGACACCGGTTCCATGGCGCTCGGCGGGCTGATGGCTGCAATGGCGATCCTGTCGCGGGTCGAACTGCTGCTGGTGGTACTCGGCGGGCTGTTCGCGGTGGTGACCTTGTCCGGCCTCATCCAGGCCGGCTGGTTCAAATACACCCGCTGGAGAACCGGCACCGGACGCCGCGCGTTCCGGATGTCGCCGTTGCACCACCACTTCGAGATGTCGGGGTGGGAGGAAATCACGATCATCGTCCGGTTCTGGATCATCGCCGGTATCGCTGTCGCATTCGGGGTGGGCTTGTTCTACGCCGAGTTCGTCAGCCATGGCTGACGAACTCGGCGGGCGCACCGTCCTCGTCTACGGGGTGGCGCTCGCCGGCGAGAGTGCGGCCCGGGCGCTGCTCGACCGTGGGGCTCGCGTGCTGCTCGCCGACCGCCGCACCCCGGACGCCGTCACGTCGCTCGAGGACGCCGGGGCACGCTTCCTCGGCGACGTCGAGTCACTGCCACCCGGTGTCGACCTGGTGTGGGTCACTCCCGGCGTGCCGCCGACCCACCCGCTGCCGATCGCGGCGCAAGCCGCCGGCGTCGAGGTGATCGGCGAGGTCGAGCTCGCCTGGCGGCTACGCGGCGACTCGGCTGCACCGTGGCTCGCGGTCACCGGTACGAACGGCAAGACGACCACCGTCCGGATGCTGGAAGCGATCCTGCGTACCGCCGGGCTGCGCGCCGCCGCCGTCGGCAACGTCGGCACGTCGATCATCGACGCGGTCACCTCCGGTGAACGCTACGACGTGCTTGCCGTCGAGCTGTCGAGCTTCCAGCTGCACTGGTCATCGAGCATCGAGCCGGCCGCCGGGGCGCTGTTGAACGTTGCGCCCGACCACCTTGACTGGCACGGCTCGATGGACGCGTACACCTCGGCCAAGACACGGATCTGGCACTCACCGGTCGCGATCGGCAACGTCGACGACGAGCTTGTCGCCCGGCTGCTCGCTGGGGCGCCCTCGGGCCGCCGGGTAGGCGTCACGCTGCACACGCCGCGTCCCGACGAGCTCGGCGTCGCCGACGGCGTCCTCGTCGACCGCGCATTCGGCGACGAGGCGCTGCTTCCCGCAGCGGAGGTACGCCCGCCCGGTGCGCACAACGTGGCCAACGCGCTCGCTGCGGCGGCGCTGGCCCGGGCGCACGGCGTCGACGCGCAAGCAGTGCGCGCCGGACTCGCCGCGTTCGTGCCCGACCCGCACCGCAACCAGGTGATCGCCGAACGCGCGGGCATCCGCTACGTCGACGACAGCAAGGCGACGAACCCGCACGCGGCGCTCGCCTCGCTGCGTGCGTACGAGCACGTCGTCTGGATCGCCGGCGGCCAGCTCAAGGACGCGCCCGTGGACGAGCTCGTCGCCGCGGTGGCGCAACGGCTGCGCGCTGTCGTGCTCCTCGGCGCCGACCGGGCACGGATCGCGGCCGCCTTGGCACGACACGCGCCCGAGATCCCGGTGATCGACGTGGCGAGGACCGACGATAAGGCCATGACCGAGGTGGTGTCCGCCGCGGCCGGGCTGGCGCGTACCGGCGACACGGTGCTGCTCGCCCCGGCCGCCGCGTCCTACGACATGTTCAGCGGGTACGCGGCGCGCGGTGCGGCGTTCGCGGCGGCGATCGACGCGCTCGTCGCGACGTGAGCCGCGCGGCGCGGGTGCGGCGCTACCTTGATCGCCCGCACGCGTCCGTGCAGCTGATGCTGCTGGCCGGTGGCGGGCTGCTCGGCGTCGGCGTGCTCATGGCGGCGTCCACCACCATCGCGGCGTCAAATGATCAGGGCTCGGCGGCGATCTGGACTCAACTGGTCCGCGAGGTCGAGTTCGTCGTGGTAGGTCTGCCCATCTTCTGGCTCGCTTTGCGGACCGCGGCACAACGCTTCCGTACCGTTGCGTATCCCGCAATGTTCGTCGCCTTGGTGTCGCTGACTGCGGTGCTGGTTCCAAGCGTCGGTGTCGGGGTGTACGGCGCCAGGCGGTGGGTCGACCTCGGCCCGCTGCAGGTACAGCCGTCTGAGTTCGCGAAGCTCGCCATCCTGCTGTGGGCCGCCGACCTGCTCACGCGCAAGCAGCAGCTGGGAACGCTCACCCAAGCGCGCCACGTGTTCATGCCGCTGATCCCGGTCTTCGTGCTCGTCTGCGGACTCGTCATGCTCGAACCGGATCTCGGCACCACGATGTGCTTCGTCCTCATTCTGCTCGGACTGCTGTGGACGCTCGGTCTGCCCATGCGTTACTTCGCGGGCGTCCTCCTGGCGGTCGGAGGTGCCGTGACGCTGCTCGCAGTGGCGGAGCCGTACCGGCTCACCCGGCTGCTCACATTCGTGCATCCCTTCCGGGAGCATCGCGGCGCCGGCTACCAGACCGTCGAGGGGCTGTACGCGCTCGCGTCCGGCGGCGTCTTCGGCGTGGGGTTGGGCAACGGCACCTCCAAGTACGAGTGGGTGCCCAATGCCAACACCGACTACGTGTTCTCCGTGATCGGCGAGGAGTTGGGTCTGCTGGGCTGCACCGCCGTCCTGGCGTTGTTCGCACTATTCGCGTTCACCGGGCTGCGGATCACGAAGCGCAGCTCCGATCCGTTCGTGCGCTTGGTCGCCGGGGGGGCCACGGTGTGGATATGCGGACAGGCCCTGATCAACATCGGGTACGTGACGGCGTTGCTGCCGGTCACCGGTATCCCGCTGCCGTTTATCTCCGCCGGAGGGACGTCGCTGCTCACAACGCTGTTCGTCTTCGGCATGCTCATCTCGTTCGCCCGGCACGAGCCCGCGGCCGTCGCTGCCTCGCAACGGGCCGCGGCTCACGGCACGCGCTCGCGCATCGAGCGGTGGCTGCGGGTGCCTGTGCCCAAGGCGTACGTGCGGCCGAAACGCGCAGCCAAGCCCAAGCCCCGGCCCAAACCTCAGGCCAAGCCTGCGGCAAAGGCTCAGCCCAAACCACGACCCCCGCAGCGCCTACAACCGGTCAAGCAGGCACAGCGGGTCACGCGGGCACAGCCCGTCAAGCGCGCGCAGCCGGGCAAGCGCGCCCAGCCGGCTGCGCCGGTGCGGCGGCTGCCCGCCGCACCGCGCGAAAGCACGACCGCCTACCGTTCCACGACGGGGACGCAACGGAGGCGGGCATGAGCACACGCGTACTCGTCGCGGGCGGGCATTCGGCCGGGCATATCGAACCGGCAATGAACCTCGCCGACGCGCTTCGGGCGGCCGACCCCACCGTCGAGATCACCGCGCTCGGTACGGAACGGGGGCTGGACACCACGCTGATTCCGCAGCGCGGATATGCGCTGGAGTTGATCCCGCCGGTGCCGCTGCCGCGCAAGCTCAACCGCGCCCTGCTCACCACGCCAGGCAGGCTCAGCGAGGCGGTGCGGGCCGCGGGCGACGTGATCGACCGTCATCAGGTCGACGTGGTCGTCGGGTTCGGGGGCTACGTGGCCCTGCCCGCCTACGTCGCGGCGCGACGGCGGGACGTCCCCATCGTGCTGCACGAGGCAAACGCGCGGCCCGGCATCGCCAACCGGCTGGGCGCGCGCTTGACCCGGCACGTCTTCACCGCGTCGACGGCTGTGCGACTGCCTAACGCGACGGCGATCGGCATCCCACTGCGGCCGGCGATCGCCACACTGGACCGCGCTGCCTCCCGCACCGACGCGCGGCTCGACTTCGGTCTTTGGCCTGACGCGCCGACGCTGCTCGTCACCGGGGGCTCGCAGGGCGCCCGCACGATCAACACCGCGGTGGCCGCAGCGGCGGACGGACTGCGGGACGCCGGCGTCCAGGTGCTGCACGTCGTGGGCCCGAAGAACACCGTTGACGTGGGCGAAGGCAAACCGCCCTACGTCGTCGTGCCGTACGTCGAGCACATGGATCGTGCCTACGCGGCGGCGGACTTCGTACTGTGCCGTGCCGGCGCGATGACCTGCGCCGAACTCGCCGCTGTGGCGTTGCCGGCTGCCTACGTGCCGTTGCCGTTGCGCGGTGGTGAGCAGCGCCACAACGCGGAGCCGATCGTGGCCGCGGGGGGTGGGCTGCTCGTCGACAACGCGCGTCTTTCACCGCAGTGGATCACGCAGGAGGTCGTGCCGCACATCACCGACTCGTCGAGCCTGCGCGCGATGTCGCGCGCCGCCGGGCATGCTGGTGCACGTGATGCCGGGGCCGTGTTGGCCCGGCACATCCTGACCGTGGCCGCCGAACGACGCCGTTTCGGCACGGGAGGACGAGGATGAGCACCGCGACCCCTACACACGACGCAGACGCGGACCGGCCCGAGGGCTGGGAGGCCCCCGGTGCGGCACTCGTGCGCAGCGCCGCCACGGACTCGGTGCCGCCGCTCGCCGATCTGGGTCGAGTGCACATCATGGGCATTGCCGGCGCCGGAATGAGCGCGCTCGCCCGCATCCTCGTCGCGCGTGGCGTCGCCGTCAGCGGCTGCGAGGCGCGCGACTCGACCACGGTCGCCGCGCTGCGTGCCGTCGGTGCAACCGTCCACATAGGACACTCCGCCAGCCACCTCGACGACGCTGACACGTTTGTGTACACGACGGCGATCAACCCCAAGCACCCCGAGTTCGTGGCGGCCCGCGAGAGCGGCAAGCCGGTGCTGCGCCGGGCGGTCGCGCTCGCCGCCGCGCTCGAGGACCGCACCTGCATCGCGGTCACCGGCACACACGGCAAGACCACCACCACGTCGCTGCTGACCGTCGCGGTGCAGGCCGCAGGGCTCGACCCGTCCTTCGCCATCGGCGGAAACCTCTATGAGACCGGGCTGAACGCACACCTCGGGACGGGCGAACTCGCCATCGTGGAAGGCGACGAGAGCGACGGGTCGTTCCTGCTGCTGCATCCGGCCATGGCGCTGATCACGAACATCGAGGCCGACCATCTGGAGAACCACGGCGACCTGGAAGGCATCTTCCGGGCATTCGAGCAGTTCGTCGACCGCATCGACCACAACGGGATGCTGCTCGCCTGCGCCGACGACCCGGGAGCACGCCGCATCGCCGACTATGCGCGTGCGTCCGGCCGCCGGGTGCGTACCTACGGGACAAGCGACGGCGCCGACATCCGGGTGAGCGACATCACCGAGCACCCGGACGGCGTCGAGTTCACCACGCACGGCGCAGGGCCGTCGCGTCTGCGGGTCCGCGTGGGTGCTCTCATCGGCCGGCACATGGCGCTCAACGCCGCAGCGGCATTGGGCCTGGCTGTCGAGCTCGGACTCGATCTCGATGTCGTACTCGACGCATGGCGCGAGTTCCGTGGCGTGCACCGCCGCTTCGAGTACCACGGCAGCGCGAACGGCGTCAGCGTCTACGACGACTACGCGCACCATCCGACGGAGGTGGCCGCCCAGCTCAGCGCCGCGCGGGCGGTCGCGGGAGCAGGCCGGCTCATCGGCGTGTTCCAACCGGGTACCTACAGCCGAACACAGACGTTCGCCACGGAGTTCGCCAACGCTCTGGGCATTGCCGACATCGCCGTGGTCACTGACATCTTCCCGGCCCGCGAGGAGCCGATCCCCGGGGTCAGCGGAGCCCTCATCGCCGACCAGGTCCCGTTGCCACGCGCGAACGTGATCTACGAACCCAGCTTCTCGGCGACCCCGCGGCGCATTGCGCAGGTGGCCGCGCCGGGCGACGTGATCCTGACGATGGGTATCGGCAACGTGTACCTGCTCTGTCCCGAGATCCTCGCGGAGATCGCCGGCACCATTCGCGATGACTGACGACCTCGCGGCCACCCGGCGCTCGGCACGGCGCATCGCGCTGGTGGCCGGTGCAGTCGGGGTGATCGCCGTCCTCGTCTGGGTGGCGCTGTTCAGCTCGGTGCTGGGCGCCAAGCGGGTCGTTGTGCACGGGGTGCCTGCCGCGTCGGCGTCGCGCGTCCAGTCAGTGGCCGACGTGCCACGCGGCCGGCCGTTGCTGCGGCTGGACACCGGCGCGATCGCCCGTCGCGTCGAGACGTTGCCGGAGGTCGCACGGGCGAGCGTGCACGTGAGCTACCCGTCCACCGTGGTGATCACGGTGACCGAGCGTGTCGCGGTCGGCTACGTCGTCACCGGAGCAACGGTGCATCTCGTCGATAGGGACGGCCGGCAGTTCCGCTCGGTTGCGGCTGCTCCCGCGGGACTGCCCCGCTTCGACATCCCGACCGGGGCCACGGCGACCGGGCACGCGGTGGCTACCGTCGCCGCGGCGCTGCCCCCGCCCGTGCTGCGCAAACTGTCGTCGATCACCGCGAACGGTCCCTCGGCGATCACGTTGCAGCTGCGCGACGGGCGCACCGTGGACTGGGGGGGTGCCGAGCGCAGCGCGGACAAGGCGCAGGTGCTGCCGGCGTTGCTCGCCCGCTCCGGTACGGAGTTCGACATCAGCAACCCGGACCTGGTCGTTGCGAGATAAGGCACTTCCCCCAAAGGGAAACGTGATCGTCTCGCTTCCCTGCACACCGCGCGGCGCGCCTGCTTGAATGCCGCCCGTCCTTAACTACCGTCTGATCAAGTGCCCAGGTTGACATAACGTTAACGTTCTACTTGAGGGTGAGAGTTTGCCACACCGACGGAAGTGGGGAGCCATGACTGTGCCGGCCCGCCAGCTCCAACCACTGCGCGCCAGTTGTGTGCTCGCGCTGGGAGGTGGCTCATGACGCCACCGCACAACTATCTGGCGGTTATCAAGGTCGTCGGTGTCGGTGGCGGCGGCGTCAACGCCGTGAACCGGATGATCGAAGTCGGCCTCAAGGGCGTCGAATTCATCGCGGTGAACACCGACGCGCAGGCGCTGCTGATGAGTGACGCCGACGTCAAGCTCGACGTCGGCCGGGAACTCACCCGCGGCCTGGGCGCCGGCGCCAACCCCGAGGTCGGCCGCAAGGCGGCAGAGGACCACAAGGACGAGATCGAGGAGGTGATCAAGGGCGCCGACATGGTGTTCGTCACCGCCGGTGAGGGAGGCGGAACCGGCACCGGCGGCGCCCCGGTCATCGCGAGCATCGCGCGCAAGCTGGGCGCGCTGACGATCGGCGTCGTCACCCGGCCGTTCTCCTTCGAGGGCAAGCGCCGCGCCGCGCAGGCCGAGGAGGGAATCGAGACGCTGCGCTCGGAATGCGACACGCTGATCGTCATCCCGAACGACCGGTTGCTCCAGATCTCCGATCACAACGTCAGCGTCATGGATGCGTTCCGTAGCGCCGACCAGGTGCTGCTCTCCGGCGTCCAGGGCATCACCGACTTGATCACCACGCCCGGGCTGATCAACCTCGACTTCGCCGACGTAAAGAGCGTGATGAGCGGTGCCGGCTCGGCGCTGATGGGCATCGGCTCGGCCCGTGGTGACGGGCGGGCGCGCAGCGCGGCCGAGGTCGCGATCGCGAGCCCCTTGCTCGAGGCCAGCATGGAGGGTGCGCACGGCGTGCTGCTGTCGATCTACGGCGGCTCCGATCTCGGCCTGTTCGAGATCCACGATGCGGCCTCGCTTGTCGCCGAGGCGGCGCATCCCGAAGCCAACATCATCTTCGGCGCGGTTATCGACGACACGCTGGGCGACGAGGTGAAAGTGACGGTGATCGCCGCGGGCTTCGACAGCGGGCAGCTGCCGTACAAGAAGGTCGAGGTGCGCCGCGAAGAGCCCCAGGACGATGGCTCTGCGCCCAGGGAGTCCGCGCCCCGATGGCGGCTGCCGGCTTCGGGAATCCGGCGCACCCCGGTGAACCTCGACGACGAGCTCGACGTCCCGGACTTCCTCAAGTCGTGAGCGGGCGAGCATCGACCGACCGGTGAGCGCGCCGCTCGACCCCGAACGGCGGGCCGAGTTGGTCGCCCGCCTGGGGGCGGTTCGCGCGCGACTCTCCGACGCGTCCGCCAGCGTCGGCCGCGATCCGCACGACGTGACGATCGTGGCCGTCACCAAGACGTTCCCGGCGCTCGACATTGCCGGCCTGGCGAGCATCGGCGTGACCGACATCGGGGAGAACCGCGACCAGGACGCACGCGCCAAGATCGCGGAGCTTGCGGCGTCGGGCTGGGAGTTACCACCGCTGCGGTGGCACTTCGTCGGCCGGCTGCAGACGAACAAGTGCCGGTCGGTGGCGCGCTACGCCCACGTCGTCCATTCCGTCGACCGCGTCGAGGTCGCGTCGGCGCTGGCGGACGGAGCGCAGCGAGCCGATCGACAGCTTTTGGTATTCGCGCAGGTGAGCCTCGACGAGAATCCGGATCGTGGCGGGGTGCTGCCCAGCCGACTAGGCGACCTTGCCGGCGACATCACCGCACAGGAGCGGTTGACGCTGCTCGGGGTCATGGCGGTCGCCCCGTTGGGCGAAGACCCGGACGTAGCGTTCGAGCGCCTGGCCACAATCTCAGCAGGGCTGCAGAACGAGCATCCCGCGGCGAGCGCAATCTCGGCCGGGATGAGCGAAGACCTGGAAGCAGCCGTCCGGCACGGCGCGACACACGTGCGGGTCGGTTCGGCGTTGCTCGGCCGTCGAGCGCCCAACATCGGCTAGCGTCGCGCAGAGACACTTGTATCGGAGGACGACATGCCCGGAGCGATGCGCAAGATGGGCGTCTACTTAGGCCTTGTCGAGGCAGACGACGACGCCCTCGCCGACGCGTCTTACGACCGCGGCAATGGTCACGCCGAATACGCCGAAACCCGCTACTCGCGTGGCGGCGACGGCGCACATCTGGTGTCTCGCGACTACCAACCCGATGACGATGGGTACGCAGCCGACTACAACGACCCCGAGTACCCGCCGTACCGGATCACCACACTGCACCCGCGCAACTACAACGAGGCGCGCACGATCGGCGAGCACTTCCGCGCCGGCACCCCGGTGATCATGAACCTCTCCGAAATGGAAGACGCCGACGCGAAGCGGCTGGTTGACTTTGCTGCCGGCCTGACGTTCGGTCTGCACGGACGGCTGGAGCGAGTCACCGCCAAGGTGTTCCTGCTCAGTCCGCACAATGTAACCGTCACAGCGCAGGACAAAGCCCGCATCGCAGAAGGCGGCTTCTTCAACCAGTCCTGACGCACCACGCGTCGCCAGGGTGCCGCTCGCTAGCGCCGAGTGTTAGCGTGCCTGCTCGTACTGGCACCATGGAGCCTGGCAGGTTCCGGCACGTGCAGGTGTAGCACGCCTACTGGGAGCGGAGAGCGAGTCCGATGACGCTGTTCTGGAGTGTCGTCGCTCTCGTGCTGTACATCTATTTCCTGTTGATCGTCGCGCGGGTCGTCGTCGAGGTCACCCGCCAGTTCGCACGATCGTGGCGGCCGGCCGGGGTGGCCGCGGTCGGCTTAGAAGTCGTCTACAGCAGTACTGATCCACCGGTGAAGCTCTTCCGACGCCTGATTCCGCCGCTCAGGATCGGACCGGTAAGTCTGGACCTGAGTGTCTGGATTCTGCTCATCGCTATCCTGGCTCTGCGGTGGCTAGCCCTCTCGCTCGCATGACCACGCGCCCAGCGGGTTGCGACCGCACCGCACCACCTGCATCATCCGCAACGAGCAATATTGTCGGAGCCGCCCGGCCCCGTCGTAGATCACGAGGTGACCCGTATGCCACTCACGCCCGCCGAAGTCCACAACGTGGCCTTCAAGAAGCCTCCGATTGGCAAGCGTGGGTACGACGAAGAGGAGGTCGATGCCTTCCTTGACATCGTCGAGGTCGAGTTGGCACGCCTCATCGAGGAGAACAACGACTTACGGGCGCGGCCCGGCGCGGCCAGCTCGAACGGCGGCGTCAGCATGGCCGAGATGGGTGCGGCGCGTGAGGAGAACAACCGGCTGCAGGCGCGGATCGCCGAGCTGGAAAAGGCGCTGACGCAGGGCAAGGACGGCACGTCCCAGCAGCTCGCCCAGGTGCAGCAGCAGCTCGGCCAATCCGATCAGCAGGTCCAACAGCTACGGCAGCAACTGCACCAGGCGCAGCTTGCGGCTCAGCAAGCGCAGCAGCAGGCGCAGCAAGTGGCGCAGCGCCCAGGTGGTGGCGGCATCACCGACGAGCATCACGCGCAGGCTGTGCAGATGCTGGCCCTTGCGCAGCAGACGGCGGACCAGCACCTGGCCCAGTCGAAGTCTGAGGCAGAGCGGCTGCTCGCCGAATCGCAGGCCAATGCGCACGCCACGCTGGGCACCGCGCAGGCGCAGTCGGACAAGCTGGTCGCTGAGGCGAAGGCGCGCGGCGAACAGATCGAGCGGGAAAGTGCGGCCAAGGCGGCGCAGGCGGTGCACGATGCCGAGCAGCGCGTGTCGGCGCTCACCGCTCAGCTCGACCAGCGAAAGTCCGCACTGGAACGGCGGGTGGAGGAGTTGCGCACGTTCGAGCGCGAGTACCGCACCCGGCTGAAGAGCTACCTCGAGTCGCAGCTGCGTGACCTCGACTCGAGCGGCCGCGCCGAGCCGGCGGCCGCGGAGGGTCAGCGCGCAGCCAGCTGATCGCCGGCGACAAGGACGGCGCACCGTGCTCGTCGCGTTACTGCTTGTTGTTGCGCTGGCGTGCCTGTGCGTCGGCCTACTGCTGTCGAGCGCGCCCTGGCTGGTCGCGTCGGTGGCCGCCAGCGTCGTGGCCGGCCTGCTGATCCGCCGCCACCAGGCCTTGTTGCATACCGCCGGCGGGCAGCAGGTGGCGCTGCCGGCGCCCAGCGCCCCTGATCCAGACGTATGGGTGATCGACGGACGTCCGCGCTATCACCGGCACGAGTGCGAGATCATCGACGGCCAGGACGCGGAGCCCGTACCTCTCCGGCAGGCGAGCGAGGACGGCTTCATCCCCTGCGCGCTGTGCCAGCCCAACTCCTGAGCGCGCGGCCCGCAACTTCGAAGGGCGGGGCGCTTCGCGTGAGCGCTCATCGCACTCTCCTGAGCCAGATGTGCAGGCCGAGGTCGTCGTCAGCCGTGCTGTACATCCCCTGCGTGTCGGCGGGCGCGCTCTCGTGCAGTTCCACGGCGAGCACCTCGGCGGCAAGCTCCACGCTGTGCGCGCGTACGGCCTCGGCCGGTTCGGGTGAACCGCCGACCCGCCACCACACCTCGATCCGGTCGGTCACGTCCAGCCCGGCGCTCTTGCGTGCCTCCTGAATCACGCGGATCACGTCGCGCGCAAGACCGGCCAGGCGCAGTTCGTGGGTCAGCTCCAGGTCCAGGGCCACCGTTTCGGCGCCGCCGCTGGCCACCGCCCACCCCGATCGCGGTGTCTCGGTCACCGCCACCTCGTCCGGCTCGATCTCGACGTCGGCGCCGTCGACAATCACCCGGGCTTGGCCGGCGCGTAGCGCCGCGACGAACGTGGCCGGATCAGCACTCGTGATCACAGACGCCACCACCTGGGTGCGCTTGCCGAACCGCTTGCCGAGCGCCCGGAAGTTCGGCTTGACGCTCAGCTGCACGAGCTCACCGGTGCCGGCAAGCGTCGACAGCTCGCCGACGTTGAGCTCGTCGGCAACCTCGCGGCGCAGTGCCTCGGGCATCTCGGACCAGCCGGGCGCGGAGATGAGCGCGGTGGACAGGGGCTGGCGGGTCTTCACCTTCGCGTCCGCGCGGGCCGCTCGGCCGAGTTCGACCAGCCGGCGCACCTGGGCCATCTGCGCGCTGAGTCTGGCGTCCACCCGCCCTGGATCCGCCGTCGGCCAGGACTCGAGGTGGACGGAGTCCACCCCGTTGCCGTCCGCGAACAGCGCCGACCACACCTTGTCCGTGACGAACGGCGTGAACGGCGCCATCAGCAACGTGAGCAGCCGAAGACACTCGTGCAAGGTGGAGAGCGCGGCCGCGTCGCCGTCCCAGAAGCGGCGCCGCGACCGACGCACGTACCAGTTCGACAGGTCGTCGATGTACCCGGCGATCGCGCGGCCGGCACGCTGCGTGTCGAAGTCCTCGAGCGCCGCATCGACCTCCAAGGCGAGCCGGTGCGCCTCGGACAGCGCCCACCGGTCGAGCAGCGTGCCCTCGCCGGCCGCACCGCCCGGACGCCAGTTGTTCGCACGCGCGTAGAGCGACTGGAACGAGGCCACCGACCAATACGTCCTGATGACCTTGGACGCGATCTCGTCGAGGACCTTGTGCCCGATCCGTCGCGTCGACCACGGTGAGCCGCTGGCCACCATGAACCAGCGCACCGCATCGGCACCGTGCCGCTCCAGCAACGGGATGGGTTCGAGGATGTTGCCGAGGTGCTTGCTCATCTTGCGGCCGTCTTCGCCGACGAGCAGCCCGAGGCAGAGCACGTTGCGGTACGAGCTCTGGTCGAACACCAGCGTGCCGATCGCCATGAGCGTGTAGAACCAGCCGCGCGTCTGGTCCAGCGCCTCGCAGATGAAGTCGGCCGGGTACGCCGCCTCAAACGCGGCGAGGTTGCGGTAGGGCGCACCGAGCCGGGCGAACGGCATCGAGCCGGAGTCGAACCAGGCGTCGATCACCTGCGGCACCCGCCGGTACGTGCCCTCCTCGCCGGGCAGGGTGAATGTCACGTCGTCGACGAACGGCCGGTGCGGGTCGTCGAGTTGGACGCCGGACAGCTCCCGCAATTCTGTCAGCGACCCGACACAGACCACACGCGTCGGGTCTGCGTCGTTACGCCAGATCGGCAGGGGCGTGCCCCAGTAGCGGTCCCGGGACAGCGCCCAGTCGATGTTGTTCTCCAGCCAGTCGCCGTAGCGGCCGTGCTTGATCGTCTCGGGGTACCAGGTGGTGGCCTCGTTCTCCCGCAGCAGCGCGTCCTTGATCGCAGTGGTGCGGATGTACCAAGACGGCAGGGCGTAGTACATCAGCGGCGTGTGGCAGCGCCAGCAGTGCGGGTAGGAGTGCTCGTACGGCACGTGCCGGAACAACAGCCCACGGTCGTCCAGGTCGGCGACGATCACGTCGTCGGCGTCCTTGAAGAACATTCCGCCGACCAGGGGGAGATCGGTCTCGAACCGGCCGCGCCGGTCGATCGGGTTGACCAGCTCGACGCCGTTGCGGCGCACCGAGTTGAAGTCGTCGGCGCCGAACACCGTCGCCTCGTGCACCAGCCCGGTGCCGTCCGCGGTGGTCACGTAGTCCTCGTTGACCACGAAATGGCCCCGCCCCGGCCACGGCACGACGTCGAACGGCCGCTGGTAGGTCCAGCCGAGCATGTCGGCGCCGGTGAAGGTGTCCTCGATCGTCCAGGCCGGGCCGAGCACCTGCTCGACGAGTTCCCTAGCGACGATCAGGATTTCGTTGCCGTCGGTGGCGGTCACGTATGTGACGTCGTCCTTCGCGGCGACGAGTGCGTTGCTGGGCAACGTCCACGGTGTCGTCGTCCAGACCAACATGGACGCGCGGCCGGCGTACGGCCCCGACGTCAGCGGCAGCCGGACATACACCGACGGGTCCACCACCGTGTCGTAGCCCTGCGCCAGCTCGTGGTCGGACAGGCCCGTCCCGCACCGCGTGCAATAGGGCGCCACTCGGAAGTCCTCGACGAGCAGGCCCTGATCGAAGATCTGCTTCAGGGCCCACCACACCGACTCGATGTAGTCCGGGTTCATCGTCCAGTAGGCGCCGTCGAAGTCGACCCAGTAGCCCATCCGGACCGTGAGTTCCGCGAAGGCGTCAACGTGCCGCTGCACCGATTCGCGGCATTTGGCGTTGAACTCGGCGATGCCGTAGGCCTCGATGTCAGGCTTGCCGGTGAAGCCCAGTTCCTTCTCGACCGCGAGCTCGACGGGCAGGCCGTGGCAGTCCCAGCCGGCCATGCGCGGAACGTGGAACCCCTTCATCGTCTTGAACCGGGGGAACACGTCCTTGAAGACCCGGGCCTCGATGTGGTGCGTTCCGGGCATGCCGTTGGCGGTGGGCGGGCCTTCATAGAACGTCCACTGCGGGCCGCCCTGGGTCTGTTCGAGGCTGCGCGGGAAGACCTTGTCGGCGTGCCAGCGCTCGATCACCTCGCGGTCGAGCACGGCGAGGTCGACGTGTGCCGGCAGCGGTTGGTAGGCGCTCACCTGAGTGGTACTCCTCGACATGGTGCCTGGCCGAGGGACGACCTGCCGGATCGGCCCGGCATGCCGCGGTACCACCCTCGTTGGCGCCGTCGGCGCCCACTTCATTCGGGTCCGGTTCTACTGAGGCCGGTACCGGCCCGTTCTTCCGGTGCTCGGAGGTGATTTCGCCGGCGGCCATGCCGCCCGGGCTCGCACCGTCCCCGGGTCGCTTTGCTGCTGGGTCCCGCGGCTACTCGTCCTCGTCGTCGCGCCGCCATGATAGCCGTCATAGGAGGTGGACGTCGCGTGGATTCGGGCGGCTTGCCGGTTCGGGTCAGGGTTCGACCCGGTGCCTCGCGGACCTCGGTGGGCGGGCGGCACGGCGACGAGGCCCTCGTCGTCGCCGTCGGCGCCCGAGCCGTGGAAGGCCGGGCAAATCGGGCGGTGATCGAGGCGGTCGCGGCCGCATTCGGCGTGCGCCACTCGGCCGTCAGCGTGGTGACCGGACAGCGCAGCCGGGACAAGGTACTGTTCGTTGCCGGCGAACCGGACACGCTACGTGCACGTTTGGTCGTGTTGCGGGGATCATGACCGGCGTGGTCACTGGCGGGGCCTGGCCGTGCGCTCGTATCCTGGGCGGCCTTTGCGGGTGCGGTTCTCCTGTACCCGCCGTTGTGGCGAGAGAGGGGTAGCCATGCCCGCCGGACTGGGCCGCATCGGCCGCTCACTGCGTCGTACCGGTTCCGCGCGAAGTACCTCGTCCGCCGGATCGACGACGCGCGCCGGGGCCGGCAGCGCCGCGGCGGCGAAGACGCCGGCCAAGTCGGCCAAGGCCACGGCGAAGAAGGCCCCGGCCAAGAAGGCCGCCCCGACGAAGAAGGCGGCACCGGCCAAGAAGGCCACCCTGACCGGGAAGGCCGCCCCGGCCAAGAAGGCCGCGACCAAGAAAGCGCCCCCAACGAAGAAGGCCGCGGTGACGAAGAAGGCCGCGGTGACGAAGAAGGCCGCCCCGGCCAGGAAGGCCGCCCCGGCCAGGAAGACAGCACCGGCCAGGAAGACCACGCCGACCAAGAAGGCCGTCGCCAAGAAGGCGTCGCCTGCCAAGCAGGTGGCCGCCAAGAAGAGCCCGGCCACGAAAGCCACCGCGAAGAACGTGGCTCCCGCGAAGAAGGCGTCCCCCGCGAGGAACGCGGCTCCGGTCAAGAAGGCGTCGGCGACCAAGGCCGCAGCCAAGGCGCTCGCGAAGAAGACGCCGGTACGGAAGGCGGCCCCGCCGACGAGAGCGCCCGCCAAGAAGGCACCGGCCAAGAAGGCACCGGCCCGGAAGTCTCCAGCCGGCAAGGCGCCAGCCAGGCAGACGCCGGCTGCCGCGCGCGCCGCCGTCGCGACGCAGATCGCGGTGCCCCGGGGCTCGGACTGGACGCGCTCCGAGCTGGCCGCCATACGAGCGCAGCTGGTCGCCGAACTGGACGAGCTGCAGGGTGAGTACGACCGGTCGTTGCGCGACTTGAACGACCTCCAGCGCGACAACAGTGACGGCGCCGGCGACGACCAGGCCGATGCGGGCAGCAAGACGTTCGAACGGGAGCAGGAGCTGTCCATCGCGGCAAACCGCCTCGATCTGCTCACACAGATGCAGCGTGCCGTCGAGCGGATCGACGCCGGGACCTACGGCTACTGCGAAAGCTGCGGCAATCCGATCCCGAAGGCCCGGCTCAAGGCATTTCCGATGGCCACGCTCGACGTGGCCTGCAAGCAGCGCGAGGAGCGCCGCTGATCGGCGACAATAGTGGCGTGAGTCGCGCTGACGCCCGCGCCGTCCCTGCGCAGGGCACGCCGCTGAAGCCGCGCCGGGTCGGCCTGTTTGCTGCCGTCGCCGCCGCGGTACTGATCCTCGACATCGTGAGCAAGGCCATCGTCGTCGCCAAGCTCCAGGACCATGCGCCGGTGCGACTACTGGGTGGCGCGATCTACCTTGTCGAGACGCGCAATTCCGGGGCGGCGTTCAGCGTGGGCACCGGCGCCACGGTTGGGCTGACGGTGATCGCGCTCGCCGTGGTCGTCGTCATCCTGCGCACTGCGAGGCGCATGCGCTCGATCGGCTGGGCGGTCGCGCTCGGGCTGATCCTCGGCGGCGCACTGGGCAACATCGTCGATCGGCTGTTCCGTGCGCCTGGTGTCGGCCGAGGGCACGTCGTCGACTGGATCAGCCTGTTCTCCAACGACGGTTCGCGGTTCGCGATTTTCAATCTGGCCGACTCGGCCATTACGTGTGGGGCCGTGCTCGCCGCGATCCTCGCGCTACGCGGCGTCGACCTCGACGGCGCTCGTTCTCGATGACGGCACCCCGCCTGTTGCCGGTGCCGGAGGGCCTTTCCGGCATGCGGCTCGACGCGGCGCTGTCCCGGCTGTTCGGGCTGTCTCGGACCGCTGCTGCACGGCTGATCGACGGCGGCGCGGTGCTGGTCGACGGCAGCGCTCCGCAACGGTCCGAGCGGGTGCACGGCGGAGCCCTGCTCGAGGTCACGCTGCCGGAGCCGGAAGCACCCGCGCCACCGATGCCGGTTGCGGGTCTCACCGTCCTGCACGATGACGACGACATCGTGGTGGTCGACAAACCGGTCGGTGTCGCGGTGCACCCGAGCCCGGGCTGGACCGGGCCGACCGTCGTCGCCGGGCTGGCGGCCATGGGCTATCGCATCGCCACATCCGGCGCGGCCGAGCGGCAAGGCGTCGTGCATCGCCTGGACGCGGGCACCACAGGCGTCATGGTGGTGGCCAAGAGCGAGCACGCCTACTCGGTGCTCAAGCGGGCGTTCAAGGCGCGCACCGTCGACAAGCGGTATGCCGCGCTCGTGCAGGGACATCCCGACCCGAGCAGCGGCACCGTCGAGGCGGCGATCGACCGGCACCCGTCCTCGGACTACAAGTTCGCGGTCGTGGCGAGCGGCCGGCCGAGCATCACGCACTACGACACGGTCGAGGCGTTTCGGGCCGCGTCGCTGCTCGACATCAGGCTCGAGACGGGCCGAACGCACCAGATCCGGGTGCACATGGCCGCCATCCGGCACCCGTGTGTCGGCGACCTGACCTACGGCGCCGATCCGGCGCTGGCGAAGCGGCTCGGGCTGACCCGGCAGTGGCTGCACGCGCGTGAGCTGTCCTTCGAACACCCCGCGACCGGGCTTCGGGTGTCATACGTGTCGCCGTACCCGGCCGATCTCCAGCACGCGCTGGACGTGCTGCGCGACGAGTCATGACGAGCCGAACCATGCGCACGACGGCCTTGTGCCTGGCGCTGGCCGTAGCGTTCGCGTCGGTGCGCTGGCTCGGCGACGTCTGGCATTGGCCGCTGCTCGACCTGTCCGTCTATCGGCGGGGCGCCGGCGAACTGCTGTCCGGTCGCTCGCTGTACGACTCCGCGCCGCATTATCCGCATCCCGAACTCCCGTTCACCTACCCGCCGTTCGCCGCGCTGTTGTTCGTGCCCGCGTACGAGGTCGGGGCAGTGCTCGCCGGCATCGGCATGTCGCTGCTCTCGCTCGGCTGCTATGCGCTGCTCACCCTGGTTTGCGGGCGCCGGCTCGGCCTGCCCTGGTCCACGTTGCTGCCGCTCGCGGCGCTCGGCCTCGCGCTCGAACCGGTGCTGCGGACGTTCTGGCTCGGGCAGGTCAACCTGCTGCTCGCCGCCATGGTCGTCGCCGACTGCTTTCTGATGCCGGCCCGGGCGCGCGGCTTACTGACCGGTATCGCCGCCGGCATCAAGATCATTCCCGGCGTGTACGTGATCTACTTCCTGCTGCGCCGCGACTGGCTGTCCGTGGCGCGCGCCGCGCTTGCCTTCGCCGCCACCGTGGGCGTGAGCGCCATCGCCAGCTCGCACGACGCCACGCACTTCTGGACGAAGCTGTTCTGGGACCCCAACCACGTGGGCCAGCAGGCCTACATCTCCAACCAGTCGCTGTACGGACAGCTGGTGCGCTTCACCCGCGACCTGCACCCCGCGACCAGCGTGTATGCGCCGATCGCTCTGGGCGCGCTCGGCCTGGCGGCATACGCCGCGACCCGGCAGCTGCGCATCGGGGACGACGTCGCCGCGCTCACGTGCGTCGCATTCGGCGGATTGCTGGCGTCGCCGATCTCCTGGAGCCATCACTGGGTGTGGTTCGTGCCGGCGTTGCTCGTGCTCATCGCGCGCGGCCAGCATCGCGCCGCGGCACTCCTCGCGCTGGCGCCCCTCCTGGCCCCTGAGTGGTGGACGCCGTCCACGCAAGCGCCGTACACCTACATCCGCGAGTTCCACCACCACTGGTGGCAGACGTGGCTGTGCCTCAGCTACGCCATCGCGGGGGTGGCGTTCCTGGTGCTCATGTCTGTGCGGCCACCCTCTGCCCGTCCCGGGCCGCCGGATCAGAGCAGGCAGCGGGTTTCCGCACAAACGCTCCCTTAACGGAAATCACCGTGCGGTAGGAAGGAGCGATGGGTACTGCGCCGCTGATCGTCGCCTCCAACCGCGGACCGCTCTCGATCGTCGCCGTGGACGACGGCGACGACGAGGTGCGCCGCGGGGGCGGCGGACTTGTCAGCGGCATGCAGGCTGCCCTGTCAGCGGCCCCGGACGCCGTGTGGATCTGCGCCGCGCTCAACGACCGCGAGCGGACGCTGGCCCGCCGCAGCACGTCCGGCCGGCTGTCCGAGCTCTCGGTTGTCGCCGACGCATTGGGCGGCGACTTCGACGTGCGGATGCTGCCGATCGACGCGTTGACGTTCCGGCAGGCCTACAACGGCATCTCCAACTCGACGCTCTGGTTCGCCTTGCACATGCTCTACGAGCCCCCGCGCAGCCCGATCTTCGACCAGGCCTGGCGCCGCCAATGGGCCGGCTACGTCCGCTACAACCTGGCCTTCGCCGAGGCGATCGCCGCCGAAGCAGCCGAGGGTGCGACGGTCATGGTGCAGGACTACCACCTGCTGCTGACCCCCCGGATGCTGCGCACGCTGCGTCCGGACGTGCGCATCGGGCACTTCACGCACACGCCGTGGGTGTCGCCCGAGTACTTCCGCATGCTGCCCGACGACGTCGTCCAAGACCTGCTAGAAGGGCTGCTCGGCGCGCACCTGATCGGCTTCCACACGGCGCGCTGGGCCGAGCTCTTCGCTGACTGCTGCGCCCAACTGCTGGGCCGGCGGCCCGACGGCCAGCTTTCCGTGTTCGCGCTCTCCACCGATCCCGACGAGTTGCACGGGCGCGCGCACGAGCGGGACGTGAACCGAGCCTTGCGCGGGTTGCGCGACACGGTGGGCGAGCGCAAGGTCATCGGTCGCGTCGACCGCACGGAACTGTCGAAGAACGTGCTGCGCGGCTTGCTGGCGTACCGCGAACTGCTGCGCGCCCGCCGCGAGTGGCACGACCGCGTGGTGCACGTGGTGTACAACTACCCGTCGCGCGAGGACCTCCCCGAATACCGCGAGTACACCGCCGCCGTCGAGCGGCTGGCGCGAGAGATCGACGACGAGTTCAGCACCGACGACTGGACGCCGCTGGTTCTCGAGATCGGCGACGACTACCCCGGATCGCTGGCTGCCATGCGCCGCTCGGATGTCGTGTTCGTCAACTCGGTGCGCGACGGCATGAACCTCGTCGTACTCGAGGGGATCGTGCTGTCCGAGCGGGATCCGGCGGTGGTGCTCACCCGGGACGCCGGCGCGGCGGACACGCTCGGTGACGACGCGATCCTGATCAACCCGTTCGACGTGTCGCAGACGGCCGCCGCGCTGCACGATGCCCTGGCCATGGCCAGCGACGAGCGGCGCGACCGGGCGCGCCGGCTGCGCAAGAAGGCCGTCGCACTGCCGCCGGTGCCCTGGTTCCGAGCCCAGCTGGACGCGCTGGCTCAGGTCAGCGACTGAAGCAGCGCGACGACCCCGGCCGGACCGTCCACCTGAACGTCGGCGGCCCGAGCCACCTCGGGCGCCTCCGGCGAAACCACGGCGACGCTCCACGCCGGCGTGCCCTGCTCGCGCAGCTCGCCGACCGCCGCGAACGCCGGCAGATCGCCGACGTCGTCGCCGACGAAGAGCGCGGCTTTCGGGCCGAGTTCAGCCGTCAGACGGAGCAGCGCAGCGCCCTTGTCGTGGCCGGGCAGCCGCAGCTCCAGAACGCCCCGACCCGGATCGACGCTGAGGCCCAGCTGTTCGCCGAGGGTGGTGACCGGCTCGCGCACCGAGTCCAGCGCCGCTTGCGGATCGGCCGCCATCCGTGCATGCACGACGAGGGACAGCCGCTTGTCCTCGATCCACAGCTTCGGATCCCCGGTAGCGATGAGGGCAGGCAATTCGGCGCGCAGCCGGTGCATCGCGTAGGGCTCGGGCAGCGTCGTGAGGACGCCACCCTGCCAGCGCTCGGCCCCGTACAGTCCCTCCACGATCACGCCCGGAATGGCGTCCAGACCGCCGAGTCCGACCACGGTGCGCGCATCCCGTCCGGTGATTACGGCCACCTGGGCCCCCCGCTCCGCGATGGTGCGCAACGCCGCGACGGCGCCGGGTGCGGGGCGCGAGTCGGCCGGATCCGGCACGATCGGGGCCAGCGTGCCGTCGAAGTCGACGGCCACGAGCGCATGCTCCAGTTCGGCCCGCAGGGCGGCGACCACCGTCGAGATGTCCACTCTTGCATCCTGCCCGTCGTGGCGGGGTGCCGCGTTGAGATGAAAGAATCCGACAGGTCCATGCTGCGACGCGCGCACGCGGTCGGCCGCCGCGGCGATCCAGGCGGCGGAGGTTGAACGCAAGATGGGGTCGCACCGCGCGCAGTCGCACCGCGCACCGCGGCGTGCCATCGCGCGGCGCTTGCTGCCGCCGGTAGGCGCGGCGCTTGCGGTCGCCGCCGTCGGCCTCGTCTTGTCACAGTTCCACGGCCCGCGGCCGGTACTCGCGGATCCGACCACGAACAGCCCTGCCGCACAGCTGCAAGCCGGTGCAGGCGTGACCTCGGCACCCGCCGCGCCATCGACGCCCACCTCGCTGTCGCGGTCGGCTCGCCCGGCGCCGCCGAGCCCATGTCACGCGAACGCCAACGCACAGCGGATCATCGTGAGCGTCCGGCAGCAGCACGCCTGGATGTGCGCGGGAGCCCGGCAGGTCGCTGACTCGGCGGTCACCACGGGCGCCACGGCGATAGGTGACGGCACGCCGCTCGGCACCTGGCATATCGTGGCCAAACAGACGAACACGACACTGACCGTGCTCACCGGCGAGGCGTTCCACGTCAACTACTGGCTGCCCTACGACGGCAACGTGTACGGCCTGCACGACTCGAGTTGGCAGACGTTCCCCTACGGCAGCCAGCAGTACCGGACCGCCGGATCGCACGGCTGCGTGCACATGCCGCTGGCGTCGATGCGCTGGCTTTACGGCTGGGCGCGGGTGGGCGCCACCGTCACGATCCAGGCGTGAAACGGGTGAGCTGCGCCGTCCAGAGCGCGGCATACCAAGACACGCGGCCGAGCTAGCTGCGTGTCGTCGGTGGGTCGGGGCAGAATCGCCAAGGCGGCACAACTGCACGGCGAGAGGGGCCGAACGATCGTGGCATCCGGCGCATCCGATTCGTTCGTGCACCTGCACGTCCACACCGAGTACTCGATGCTCGACGGTGCCGCCCGGGTCCCGGAGCTGTTCGCGGAGTGCCAGCGCATGGGAATGCCGGCACTGGCGATGACCGACCACGGCAACGTCTTCGGCGCCCACGACTTCTACCGGCAAGCGAACGCGGCCGGAGTCAAGCCGATCATCGGCCTGGAGGCTTACCTCACCCCCAACACCTCCCGCTTCGAGCGCACTCGGGTCCGCTGGGCCGGCGGCGGGGAGAACGACGTGTCCGGCGGCGGCGCGTTCACCCACATGACGCTGCTCGCCGAGAACACCGCCGGCATGCACAACCTGTTCCGGCTCTCGTCCCGGTCGAGCATCGAGGGCTTTTTCTACAAACCGCGGGCCGACCGCGAGCTGCTCGCCGAATACGCGGGCGGGCTGATCGGCACCACGGGCTGCCCGTCCGGCGAGATTCAGACCTGGCTGCGCATCGGCGAGTTCCACAATGCGCGCCAGAGTGCCGCCGAATTCCAGGACATCTTCGGCGCGGGCAACTTCTATCTCGAGCTCATGGATCATGGCCTCGAGATCGAGAAGCGGGTGCGTGAGGGGCTGCTGCAACTCGCCCGCGACCTGCGGCTGCCGATGATCGCCACCAATGACCTGCACTACACGCATGCCGCCGACGCCGACGCGCATGAGGTCCTGCTCTGTGTGCAGTCCGGCAAGACCATGGCCGACCCGAAGCGGTTCAAGCTCGACGGGCGCGACTTCTACCTCAAGAGCCCGGCGGAGATGCGCTCGCTGTGGGCGGACAAGCACGATCTTGCGGAGGCATGCGACAACACGCTGGTGATCGCCGAGCGGTGCGCGGTCGCGTTCAGCGAAGGCGCGAACTACATGCCGCGCTACCCGGTGCCGGCGGGCGAGACCGAGGAATCGTGGTTCGTCAAGGAGGTCGAGAAGGGGCTGCGCCGTCGCTACCCGGACGGCATCCCGGACGAGGTCCGCCGCCGCGCCGACTACGAGGTCGGGGTCATCGTCCAGATGGGCTTCCCGGGCTACTTCCTCGTCGTGGCCGACTTCATCAACTGGGCCAAGGAGCGCGGCATCCGGGTCGGGCCCGGGCGGGGGAGCGGCGCGGGCTCGATCGCCGCCTACGCGATGCGCATCACCGACCTCGACCCGCTGCGCCATGGGCTGCTGTTCGAGCGGTTCCTCAACCCCGATCGTGTCTCTATGCCGGACTTCGACGTGGACTTCGACGAGCGCGGCCGTGGCGACGTTATCCGCTACGTCACCGAGAAGTACGGCGACGACCGGGTGGCGCAGATCGTTACCTACGGCACCATCAAGGCCAAGCAGGCGGTGAAGGACGCCGCCCGCGTACTGGGCTACCCGTTCTCGATGGGCGACAAGATCACCAAGGTGATGCCGCCGCCGGTGATGGGCAAGGACGTCCCGCTCGCGAAGATCTTCGACCCGGCACACAACCGGTACGGCGAGGGCGGTGAGTTCCGCGCCCTCTACGAGGCCGATCCGGAGGTGAAGCGGGTCGTCGACACGGCGAAAGGGCTCGAGGGCCTCAAGCGGCAGTGGGGTGTGCACGCCGCTGGGGTGATCATGTCGTCCCAGCCGCTGCTCGACCTCATCCCGATCATGAGGCGAGACCAGGACGGCGCGATCATCACGCAGTTCGACTACCCGACCTGCGAGCAGCTCGGCCTGATCAAGATGGACTTCCTCGGACTGCGCAACCTCACCATCCTCGACGACGCGCTGCGCAACATCGAGGCCAACCGGGGCGAGAAGCTCGTCCTGGAAGAGCTCCCACTCGACGACCGGACCGCCTACGAGCTGCTTACCCGCGGCGACACACTCGGCGTCTTCCAGCTCGACGGTGGCCCGTTGCGCGCACTGCTGCGCTCGATGCGCCCGGACAACTTCGACGACATCTCCGCCGTCATCGCCCTGTACCGGCCTGGGCCGATGGGTGCCGACGCGCACAACAAGTACGCCAACCGCAAGAACGGGCGGGAGGCGGTAGAGCCGATCCACCCCGAACTTGCCGAGCCGCTCGCCGACATCCTGGACGAGACGTACGGGCTGATCGTCTACCAAGAGCAGGTCATCGCGATCGCGCAGAAGGTGGCCGGTTACTCGCTCGGTGCCGCCGATCTGCTGCGCCGCGCGATGGGCAAGAAGAAGAAGGCAGAACTGGACGCGCAGTTCGAGACGTTCAGCGCCGGGATGAAGGAGCGCAGCTACTCCGACGACGCCGTCACCACGCTGTGGGACATCCTCGTCCCGTTCTCCGACTACGCATTCAACAAAGCACATTCGGCCGCGTATGGACTTCTGTCGTACTGGACTGCCTACCTCAAGGCGAACTACCCGGCCGAATACATGGCTGCCCTGCTCACCTCGACGAAGGATGACAAGGACCGTTCGGCGATCTACCTGGCCGAGTGCCGCCGCATGGGAATCTCCGTGCTCGCGCCGGACGTCAACTCCTCAGCCGCCGACTTCACCCCTACCGGCAAGGACATCCGCTTCGGGCTGTCCGCGGTGCGCAACGTCGGCGCGAACGTCGTCGCGTCGATCGTGGCGGCCCGCAAGGAGAAGGGCAGCTTCGTCGACTTCGCCGACTTCCTGCGCAAGGTCGACGCCACGGTCTGCAACAAGCGCACCATGGAAGCCTTGATCAAAGCGGGGGCGTTCGATTCGCTGGGCCATGCCCGGCGGGGGCTGATGCACGTCTACGAGCCGGCGGTGGACGCGGTTGTCGACACCAAGCGGGCCGAGGCGATCGGGCAGTTCGACCTGTTCGGCTCGATGGACGAGCCGATGGCCGACGACGTCTTCTCGGTGCAGGTCCCGAGCGGCGAGTGGGACAAGTCCGTGCTGCTGGCGTTCGAGCGGGAGATGCTCGGGCTGTACGTCTCCGACCACCCGCTGTTCGGGGTCGAGCATCTCCTGGCCGGCGCCGCCGACACCTCGATCGCGGCGCTCGTCGCCGAGGGAGCGGCCGAGGGGCAGACGGTCACGGTGGCCGGCATCCTGTCGTCCGTGACCCGGCGCATCACCAAGGCGGGCGCGCCGTGGGCGCAGGCGGTACTGGAGGATCTCGAGGGCTCGATCGAGGTGCTGTTCTTCCCGGCGACCTACGAGCAGGTGGGCATCAATATCGCCGAGGACGCCATCGTGGTCGTGAAGGGGCGCGCCGACGCCCGCGACGACACCGTCAAGCTGATCGCCGGCGACCTGTGGGTGCCTGACCTGACCGATGCGCCGCGCGGCCCGGTGATCGTGCGTATGCCGACCGAGCGGTGCACGCCGCCCATGGTCAACCGGTTGCGCGAAGTGCTCGCCGCACATCCGGGCACCACCGAGGTGCACCTGCGTCTCGTGCGCGGCGAGCGGGAACATGCGCTGCGCGTGGCCGACGGGTTCCGGGTCACGCCGTCTCCCGCGCTTATGGGAGACCTCAAGGCCTTGCTCGGCCCACAAGCCGTCTCAGCCTGAGAACGCCGGCGCCGCTTCGACCGTGCCGGGCGCGGGGCGCGGCGTGTTCATCAAGGCTGCGACGAGAACGGCGGCTGTGCCGACGATGACCGCGGCGACCGTGAAGCCCTGGGCGAACCCGTGCACCAGTGCGTCCGCATGTAGCGTCCGGGTAGGCGCATGCGACGCGAGGTACGCGGCGGTGGCACTGGCCGCGATCGTGTTGAGCAGCGCGGTGCCGACCGACGCTCCGACCTGCTGTCCGGTGTTGACGGTGGCGGACGCGATCCCGGCGTCGTCCGGAGCGACGCGGTAGGTCGCGTAGTTCATCGACGGGGCCATCACCCAGCCCATACCGAACCCGATCAGCAGCTCGGCCGGGAGGATCACCTCGGTGTACGAGCTTCCTGCCGAGAGCCGGCTCGCCCAGAACAGTCCACCGGCGACGATCACCAGGCCCGGGACGATCAGCGCGCGTGGCGGTACGTGCGCGATCAGCCGCGAGGCGATGCCACCGGCCGAGACGAGAACCGCCGCGGTCATCGGCAGGAACGCAACACCGGTCAGCACCGGGGAGTAGCCCATCACGATCTGCATCTGATACGTGAAGAACAAGAACACGCCGAACATCCCGACCGACACCAGAGCCACCGCGAGGTAGGCGCTAGCTCGGGTGCGGTCGAGCACGATACGCAGCGGCAGCAACGGCTGCGCCACCCGTGCCTCAACTGCCACGAACGCGGCCAGCAGCACGCCACCGGCGATGAACCAACCGATTACCGTGGCCGAAGCCCAGCCGTCCGGCTCTGCCTGACTGCACGCGTAGACAACAGCGAACAGCCCTGCGGTTACCAGGGCGACACCTGGTATGTCGAAGCGCGGCCGCCCGGGCCTGCGCGAGTCGCGTAGCACCGCGGACGCACCGAGCCCTGCCACAAGCGCGATCGGCACGTTCACGTAGAGACACCAGCGCCAGTCCAGGTACTGGGTGAGCAGCCCGCCGAGCAGCAGCCCGACCGCGCCGCCGCCTGCGGCGATCGCCCCGTAGATGCCGAACGCCTTGGCGCGGTCTCGCGTGTCGGTGAACGTCACCGCCAGCAGCGACAGCGCCGACGGGGCGAGCAGGGCGCCGAACCCGCCTTGGACGGCACGCGCGACGAGCAGCATGCCGAAGTTCGCCGCGGCGCCGCCGAGCGCGGACGCCGCAGCGAATCCGATCACGCCGATGAGGAACGTGCGCTTACGGCCGGTGTAGTCGGCGATTCGGCCACCCAGCAGCAATAAGCTGCCGAACGCGAGCGTGTAGGCGGTGATCACCCACTGCCGGTCGGCGTCCGAGGCGCCGAGGGCACGTTGCGCCGAGGGAAGCGCGATGTTCACGATCGTCACATCCAGCACCACCATCAGCTGGGCGAGGGCGATGAAGGCGAGGGCGAGCCACCGCCGCGAATGGGTGGTGGCGGCCGGTTCCACGGGCGCTGCGCGCCGGGTCAGTTCCATGTGACGATCCCTCTCCGCGAAGCTTTTTCATCAACGGTGAATTACTGTCTCACAGTGCGGGCCATATTTCAACGGTGATGAAAAAAGCTGGCGGGACAGCCTTAGACGGAGCGCTGGTAGGCACCGAAGGCCCGGGTGGCCACCCAGCCCATGACCACGGCCAGACCTGCGAGCGCGGCGAGCCGCGGCGCGACCACTCCCACGTCCGGGGCACCGGACAGTGCCTGCCGGCTGACCACTACAGCCCAGTCGACGGGGTTGT
>DATFRC010000031.1:0-35287 GCA_035263725.1 Jatrophihabitantaceae bacterium
AAGTGGTTGTGTGGCCACTTGGGTCATCTCCCTGGTCTGATCAGGTTGGTGATCAAGGGCTCGGCTCGGTGTTCACGCACCGGCCGAGCCCGCCTGTGTAGCAGCGGGTGTAGCAACGGGCTTCGGTTCGCGGGTGTCCGCGAGTGGCCGCCGGTGACAGGAGGGCCGCGTTCCCGCGGTTCCGGGTCGTCGGCGGTCGTAGGTGAACGGCTTACGTGAGTCAGGCACACTGGCCCTCATGCGTCGGATCCCGTGGCGGGGGGTAGGGCTGCTGGCCTCGGCCGGACTGCTCGCCGGATGCGCCGCCGGCGCCAACGCCGCCCCGACCTGGGTCCCGCAGCCTTCGATCACCCTCGAAGCCACGCCACCGCCGTCGGCACCGAACCAGGCGCCGTCGCAAGGGCCGAGCGGGCCACAGGGTCCGCTCCCGAATGCCCCCGGCTCGCCCCGAACGCCTGGCGGCGGCGCCGTCGGATCGGGGGTCCTCGCGACGAACCTCAACCAGCCCACCGGGCTCGTGTTGATGCCTGACGGCACGGCGCTCGTCGGCGAGCGGACGACGGGACACATCCTGCACGTGCCGCCGCAGCCCGGTCAGCAGGTGCAACTCGTGAAGACGATTCATGGCCTGGCGACGTCCGGCGACGGCGGGCTGCTCGACCTCGCCCTGTCACCGACCTATGCCCAGGACGGGCTGATCTACGCATACATCACCACACCGGTCGACAACCGCGTGATCGACTTCACTCTGGACGGCCCGGTGACGCCGGTGCTCACCGGCATCCCCAAGGGCCCGACAGACAACACCGGCCGGCTGCTGTTCGATGACACCGGGCGGCTCGATGTCGGCACCGGGGACGCCGGCTCGCGGCAGCTCGCCGCCAACCCGCAGAGCCTCGCCGGGAAGGTGCTGCGAATCGACGGCATCGGCCAGATTCCACCGGACAATCCGCGACCCGGGTCGCCGGTGTTCACCCTGGGCCATCGCACCGTCGACGGCCTGTGTGATAGCGACGCTATCGGCGAGATCTACGAGACGGAGGCGCCCGGGGAGATCAACGCCCTCGAGCCCGGCGCCTACTACGGCTGGCCTACCCCGAATGCGCGAACCGTCCCGCCGGCGGGCACGCTGCCTGCCGCCCATCGGGGCGCAGCGGGTTGCGCGATTCAGGACGGCACGCTCTATATCGCAACCACCGACGGGCAGGCGCTGTTGGCCGCGCCGATCCCCAGAGCCGGCCGGGTGGGCACGATCGAGGTGGTTCACCTCGATCAGAACTACGGCCGGTTACGCACGGTCGTCGCGGCCCCGGATGGCGCTCTGTGGCTGACGACGTCGAATCGAGACGGGCACGGGCATCCGATTCCGGCTGACGACCGGGTGATCCGGCTCGTGCCCCCGCCGATCGGCGGTGGTTCAACGGCATGACTCGGCGACATCTGCTGTCCCGGCACAGCGATCTGCGGCAGACTCAGCGCCGTGACGTATCCAGCTGAGCCGAGCGGTTATCCGGCCTATCCCGCGCAAGACCCAGGTCGGCTACGCGGCCAGCGTGCCCTCCAGGTCGGCGGCATCCTCATGGTCGTTGGTCTGGTGCTCGTCATCGTGGGCGCTGTGCTCGCCAACACCAACGCCTACAGCAAGGTGAACGGCTTCCAGCGTGTCACTCTCAGTGACGGTACCGGCACCATCACGTTCACCAAGGCCGGCGGCTACGTCGCCTACTACGAATCGGCCTCGGTGACCAACAGCACAAACCAGAAAGTGCCCGAAATTCCGGTACAGCTCACGAACCAGGCCACCGGGCAGCAGTTGGTCCTGACCACCCCGTACGGCAACCGTTCGGACGGCAAGATCAAATTCCTGCACTATGACCACGGCGGGCACCGCGGCGTTGCGATGTGGCAGTTCCACATCGACCAGCCCGGCACGTATCGGGTTCAGTTGGGCCACAATCCCGCCGCGGCGAGCGATGCCACCGTGGCGTTCGGGAAGTCGATCGCACAGGGTGTCGTACTTGCGGGCTCCATCGTCATCATCGGCGTGCTGCTGCTGATCGCTGGCTTGATCACGCTGATCGTCGGGCTCGTCAAGCGGCGTCGGCACAAGCAGGAACTCCGTACAGGGGGGTACGGCGGACAGCCCGGCTGGCCGCAACAGCCCTGGCCACAGCAGGGCTGGCCGCAACAGAACCCACCCGAACAGAGCTGGCCACAGCAGGGCTGGCCGCAACAGGGCCCGCCACAACAGGGCTGGCCACAGCCGAGCCCGCCACAACAGGGCTGGCCACAGCCGAGCCCGCCACAGCAAGGCTGGCCACAGCCGAGTCCCCCACAACAAGACCCGCAACAGAGCTGGCCACAGCCGAGCCCGCCGGAACAGACCTGGCCACATCAGAACTGGCCGCAATCCGATCGCTAGGCGGGCCGGCGGACGATCAATCGCGCCCCTGCTACGCGCGCCAGCACGTAGATCGCGAAGCTGAGCGTCGTGATCCAGACGCTGGCCTTGACCGACGGCGTCTCCAGGCTCGCGAGCAGGCCCCCGACGCTGGCACCCAGCGCGAACAGCACGCTGAGGCCGGTAACGACGGCCGGACGCGCGGAGAGCCGTTGTGCCGCCGCCGCAGGGGTGATCGCCAAGCTAAGCACGAGCAGGGTGCCCACGATCTGCGCCGCTTCGGTGACCGTCAGGGCCAGCACGACCAGGAACACCAGCCCGACCATACGCACCCGTACGCCACGCGCCTCGGCGACTTCGGGGTCGACAGAGGCGAACATCAGCGGCCGGTATAGGGCCGTCATGGCGATCAGCACGCCGACTGCCACAGCGACCAACAGCCAGATCTGATCGTCGCTCACGGTGAAGATCGAACCGAACAGGATCGCCGTGGCGGAGTTGGTGAAACCGTGGTACTTGCTCAGCAGCCAGACGCCCACGCCCAGCCCGAACGCAAGGATCACACCGATCGCGGAGTCACGTTCTCGTTCCCGCGCGCCGAGTAGGCCGATCGCGATGCCGACGACGACGGTTCCGATCAGTGCCCCTGCGACGGCGTCGTTCGCCACGACGAGCCCGGCGGCGGCGCCCGTGAAGGACAGCTCTGCCGTGCCGTGCACGGCGAACGCGGCGCGCCTGGTTACCACGAACGGCCCGATCAGGCCGCTGATCACCGCCACGACCGCACCGGCGATCAGCGCGTGCTGTACGAACGGGAACTGCAGGTAGTCGCCTAGGACCATGCCCGCGCCCCTGGCATCTCGTGGTCGTCGTCGACCGGGTGGTGATGATGGCTGGCGAGGACGTCGCTGTGCGCCGCGTCCGGAGCACCGACCACGACGATGCGCCCGCGTACCCGTAGCACGTCGACGTCCACGCCGTACAACTCGGACAGCGTCTCGCTCGTGAGCACGTCGTCCGGCGTGCCGATCGCCCAGCGCCCGCCGACGAGGTAGAGCACGCGGTCGACGAGCGGCAACACCGGGTTGATCTCGTGTGTCACGAACAGCACGGACGTCGCCGCGCTGCGCCGTCGGGCGTCGATCAGCGCGGTCGTCGCCTGCTGGTGTGCAAGGTCGAGGCTCAGCAGCGGCTCGTCGCACAGCAGCACCTGTGGATCGCCGAGTAGCGCCTGGGCGATGCGCAGCCGCTGCTGCTCGCCCCCGGACAGTGTCCCGAGCGGCGCGTCGGCGAACGAGGCCCCACCCACGGACTCGATCGCCTGCTGGACGCGAGCCCGCGAAGCGCGGCTCGGGAGCGCTGTGCCCCAACGGTGCCCGTCGAGGCCGAGGCGCACCAGATCGCGGCCGCGCAACGGGATGTCGCGGTCGAACGCCTTCTGCTGCGGGATGTATCCCACCAGGTCGCTGCCCCGGCGCGGCGTGCGCCCGCACACCGTCACCGATCCTGACGTCAGTTGTTGTAGGCCGAGCAGCACTTTGAGCAGGCTTGTCTTGCCACTGCCGTTGGGGCCGAGGACGGCGATGAACTCGCCGGGCGCGACATCCAGATCGAGCCCTGACCACAGCTCGCGCGCGCCGAACAGGAGCGTCGCGTCACGCACTGAGACGTTCGGGCTAACCACCGAGCGCCGCCAGCAGCGCCCGGGCCTGGTCGGCCTGCCACGTCTGGAAGTTCTTCGCGCCGGGCGGCATCGTCTCGGTGACCCCGACGATCGGAACCCCGTTGCTTCTGGCCAGATCCTTGAGGCGCTGCGTCGTCGGGCTGGTGACCTGTGCGTTGTACAGCAGTGCTTTGACCTTGTGGTCTTTCAGCGCGGCGTCGAACGCTGCGACGTCGGCAGGGCTGGGGTCACTGTCGTCCTCGATCGCCTTGGAGAACGACGCGGGCGTGCCGAGCCCGAGCCCGGCGGCCTCCACCAGGTACCCCGGAACGCGTTCGGTGTAGGCGATCACCTGGCCCTCGTACTTGGACCTGATCTCATCGATCACGTCGACGACCTGCTGCTCGCCCTGGCGGAACGTCGCGAGATTGGACCGGTATGCCGCCGCGTGCGCTGGATCCTCCGTTGCCAGCTGCTCCTGGATCGCCTGCGCTGCCTTGAGGACGTAGTCGGGGCTGTACCACAGGTGCGGATTTGCGTCATGTCCTGCGCCGACGACGGTAGCCACATCGAGCACCTCGCGGTGCGACTTCGGGGTTGCCGCGAGCAGTTTGTTGATGAACTCGTCATAGCCCGCGCCGTTCTGGATCACGAAGCTGGCCCCGGCAATGGCAGCGCCGTCGCGTGCGCTGGACTCGTACTGGTGCGGATCGGTGTTGGGGTCGCTGATGATCGAGGTGACCTGGACGGTGTCACCACCGATCTGCTGGGCGATGTCACCCCAGAAGTTCTCCGCTGCGACTACGCCGAGCTTCCCCGCTGGCGCGTGGGATGTTGCGCCGAGCGTCACCGGCAGGTTGTTCCCGGCGCCCGCGTCGGTCGTCCCGCTGCAGGCTGCCGCCACAAGTGCGAGGGTCGCAATCGCAGCCAGCACGCCCGCCCGCTGCTTCATCGCGACCCTCTCGATCTGAACATGGGAACCGTTCCCAATATGGCTTCCACTGTACCTGGACGATGCTGCTGCTGGGAAGGGGTTGCCGTCAGCGTGAGCAGTCGGCGCACACCCCGAAGACCTCGACGGTGTGGTCGACGTCCGTGAAGCCGTACTTCTCGGCCATGGTGGCGGCCCAGCGCTCGATCGCCCGGCCCTCGATCTCTTCCGCGTGGCCGCACTCACGGCACACGAGGTGATGGTGGTGCGCCTGCCCGCCATCGCCGCAGTAACGGTAGGTGCTCTCGCCCTCGGGCGTGTGGATCACATCGACGACTCCCTCGTCGGCGAACGCCTGGAGGTGCCGGTAGACCGTGGAAAGGCCGACAGACTCACCCTGGGCGCGCAGGCTCGCGTACACGTCCTGAGCGCTGCGAAAACCGCCTGCCTCGACGAGGGCGTTCTGCACCGCTGCACTCTGCCGGGTGTTCCGATGACGATTTGCCACTGCCATACCGCCAATCGTACCGGTAATCGTTCCCGTTAGCAGCAGACCCGAAATCGACATGGGGGCGCTGGGGTCGCGGGTCGGCGGCCGCCCGTCTGTGTACCTTGGCGGTTACGTATCCGCTCGGTTACCCTCATCGCGTGGATGCCGTGCTACATGCGCTGTCGGACGCCAGTCGGCGCACGGTGCTGGAGGCTCTGGGCGAGGCGGATGCCACCGCCGGCGAATTGGCGGCGTTGCTGCCGATCGCGCGTCCCGGAGTCTCTCGACACCTCCGGGTGCTCCGGGAGGCCGGGCTGGTCGAGGTACGCCAGGCCGGACAGCGACGGGTGTACAGCCTGCGGCCCGAGCCGTTGGCCGAGGTCGACGGCTGGCTCGCACGCTACCGCTCGCTCTGGGAGCAACGGCTGAATGCACTGCACACCGAAGTCGCCCGGGGCAAGAGACGACAGAAGAACAGGAAATGACGCAGCGGCGCGCGAGGTGGGTCCGAGCGAAGCGACGGGTCCAGATCGCGCGCCGCGCACGGCGGGTTAGGCGAACCCGCAGAATTCGTTGCCGTACGGGTCCGCGAGCACATGCCAGTCGATGTCCCCGCCCGGCGGGCGCAGCACGGTCGCGCCGGCGTCCAGCAGCGAGCGCAGGTCCGCGACGGTGACGTCCCAGTGGACGCGGTTCTTCGTGGTCTTCGGCTCGGGCACGGCGTTGAAGTCCATCGTCAGGATGGGCATGCCGGGGATCTTCTCGACAGTGGCCCAGTCCTCGGCGTGCACGTCGACCGGCGCGTCGAAGACTCCGGCCCACCAGGTAGCGGCGGCGGCAGGCTCACCGCTGTCGACGACGAGCCCGTGCAGGCGATCGGGCGGAAGCGCATCGCGTATGAAGGCGCAGAACAGTGTTCCTTCCGGGTCGGCCATCACAGTCCATTTCGAGTACGGCGCGACGACCGTCGCGCCGAGTGCCTCGAGTTCCGCGAGGCTGGTCGCGTAGATGTCGAAGTGCACCCGGTTCTTGTTGGTCATCGGCTCCGGCACTTGGTTGATCCAGATGGTGTGCTCGGGCGTCGGACCCGACAGCCACCCGTCACCGTTGTGCTGCGCGTGCCACGCGAGATCCAGTGCCTGCGCCCAGAACCCGCCGAGCAGCCGCGCGTCGCGGGCGTCCAGCACCAGATCCTTGAATTGTGCGATCGCCATCAGCGGCGCTCTCGGTGAACTGATTCGGTCACGCCGCCCAGCGTGCCGTACCCGTCCGACAACTCGTCAGCGCCGCCGGCGAACCAGCCACACGATGAGGAACCCGACGACAGCGACGGCGACAGCGGCGATGCCGATCGGGAACGGGTCGCGGTCCTGCTGCTCGGCGGCCGTTGTGGACGTCGAGCGCGCCGTCGGCGACGAAGACGTCGGGACCGCTGGGTGCGGCAACGGCACCGCGTACACCGCCGAGCGACGACCCTCCGAGTCGACGAGCAGCCGCGAGCCGTCCACCGTGATGCCCTCCCCCTGCGGCTGGGGCGGCAGCGCCACTCGCACCGGTGCGGTGTGCAGGGCAGCCGCGACGTTCCCGTCCACGACGCGCCAGAGGTAGGCGTCGGTGTAGGTACGCACGGCGAGGAGCGTGCCGTCCCGCGAGAACGCGGCGCCGGTCGCGGTGAGCTGCCCGACGACGTTCGGACCGCCGCGCGTTCCGGTGAACGCGAATCGGATCTCGCCGATCTTGCGTAGCGTCTGCACACCAGCGGGTCGTGCCGGGACGCCATATACAGCCGAGCTGCCGAGCAGCGACTTCGTCACGATGAACACTGCGCCGCCCGGCGCCACCGCCAGTGACTCGGCGTCGTGCGGGCCGTCCGGGTAGCGCAGTCGCCACACCTCAGGTTGCCCGGCGGCAGGACCGCGCGGCTCGTCCACCCGGTAGATGCGCACCTCCGTGCGGCGGGCGTCGTTGTCGCCGATGTCGGCCAGCCACACCGACGGGACGCCGCGCCGGTCGCGGGCCACCGCCATGTCCTCCCAGTCGATGTTGGTCGCGTTCGGGACGGTGTACGTGGCGACAGTTCGGCCGGTGTGGATGTCCAGGGCGAAGAACCGCGCCGAGTCGCCGCTGTCGTTCTGGACGTATACCACGCCGGAGTCGACGACGCTGGTCGCGATGCCGCTCGCCTCGTCGACTCGCGGGTCGGCGATGTGGAACAGCAGCGTCGCCGCCAGCAGCGTCAGGACAGCCACGTCAGCGATTGGCCGTGCCCGCCGGCCAGCGCGAGCGGCTGCTGGTCGCGAGCGATGACGATCCGAGCCGCTCCCCCGGCGTCGATGTCGGTACCGGGGACGAGCCCGGGCATCTCGTTGCTGATCCAAGTGGCGTCAAGCGCGCGCATGGTTTCAGTGAACGCGGTCCGACCGATGGCGTCGACGTAGCCGAGCACTGCCGTGTGGAACACGACGAGGGTCGCTGCATCCGGGGCCTCCGCGGCGAGTGCAGTTAGGTCACGCAGCAGGTCGCCGCGCACGATGCGGGGCGGATCGGCGCGAGCCAACTCGACGGCGCCGCGCAGCACGTCGAAACGCTCGGACTGTTCCGGCCAGATCAGCGACTCCAGCCATCGCACGTCCTCGTCGTCGCGCACGTCGAGAGGGTTCAGGTCCAGCCCGGCACGCCACGCGATCTGCGGCACGGCGCAGGGCAGTGGCACCGGTCCGTCCGCGACGCAGCGCAGTTCGACCGGCGACTTGCCGACCCGGTGTTCCTGCCCGCCGAGTGTGTAGCGGTACGCATACCGGTCCGGATAGATACACAGTCCCGCGGATGCGCCTACCTCGATCAACGCCAGTGGCTGCGGCAATGCGGCGAGCGCGGGCAGCATTGGCGCGCATCGGCCGGCCTCGTTCGTCTGGGTGCGCCGCGCGAGCATCGTCGTCGCCACGTCGTCCCACCGGGTGAGCACGAAGTCGCGAAACGCCCGGTAGGAGGCGACCGGGCCGCCCAGAAACCGCACCGCGGCGAGCAAGAGATTCGGCTGGCGCTTCGGCGGCCGCAGTTCAGCCAGCCGTGCCAGCAGGGTCGCGTCGCCGGCGACGCCGAGGCAGAGCCGTTCGTAGCTCGGAGAGAATGTGCGGACCTCGATCTCGGCGAAGCGCCGGTAGCGGGTGGCCGTGTCGGCCTCCTGCATACCGATCACTGCGAGCCGAGTTTTTCCAGCAGGATGGCGCGAACGGTAGCCGCGTCGGCTTGGCCGCCGGTCGCCTTACGCACTGCACCGATCAGCGGGCCGACCGCGTTGACTTTGCCGCCGCGGACCTTCTCGGCGACGTCGGGGTTTGCGGCGATCGCCTCGTCGGCGGCCTTGGCGAGCACGTCGGTGTCGGAGACGACCTGCAAACCCCGCTCGGCCACCACGGCATCGACGTCGGCGCCGGTGTCCAGCACCGCGTCGACCACCTGCCGCCCGAGCGCCACGGACAGCGTGCCGTCGCCCACCAGCGACACGATGCGGGCCACCTGCGCCGGCGTGATGCGGAGGTCGGCGGCGTCCGTCTCGCGCTCGTTCGCCTTTTGCGCCAGGTAGCCCAGCCACCAGTTGCGCGCCTCACCGACCGGAGCGCCCGCCTCGACTGTCGCACCGACGAGGTCAACCACGCCGGCGTTGGCCATCTGCCTCATGTCTTCGGCAGAGATGCCGAGCGTCTCCCGGGTGCGTGCCCGCCGCACGGCGGGCAGTTCGGGCAGCGTCGCGCGCAATTGCACAACCCACGCCGGGTCCGGGGCGAGCGGTACCAGATCGGGCTCCGGGAAGTATCGGTAGTCGGTGGCCTCCTCCTTGCTGCGGCCGGAACGGGTGTCGCCGGTTGTTTCGATGAAGTGCCGCGTCTCCTGGGTGATCTTGCCGCCGCCGTCCAAGATCTCCGCTTGGCGCAGCATTTCCGAACGGACGGCGCGCTCGACCGATCGCAGCGAGTTGACGTTCTTGGTCTCGGTCCGCGTGCCCCACTCGGTCGTGCCGAGCGGGTGCAGCGACGTGTTGACGTCGCAGCGCAGGCTGCCCTGCTCCATGCGCACATCGCTGACGTCCAGCGTGCGCAGGATGTCGCGCAACTCCGTGACGTAGGTACGCGCCACCTCGGGCGCGAGCGCTCCGGTGCCCGTCACCGGCTTGGTCACGATCTCGACGAGCGGGATGCCGGCCCGGTTGTAGTCGACCAGGGAGTAGTCGGCACCGTGAATCCGGCCGCTGCGCCCGACGTGGGTGTTCTTGCCGGTGTCCTCCTCGAGGTGCACGCGCTCGATGCCCACTCGGTACGACTCACCATTTACCTCGACGTCGAGATACCCGTTGACGCAGAGGGGTTCGTCGTACTGCGAGATCTGGTAATTCTTCGGCATGTCCGGGTAGAAGTAGTTCTTGCGCGCGAACCGGCACCACTCGGCGATCGTGCAGTTGAGGGCCAAACCGATGCGTATGGTCGACTCGATCGCCTTCTCGTTCGCCACGGGCAGGCTGCCCGGGAGCCCGAGACAGACCGGGCACACCTGCGTGTTCGGCTCGGCGCCGAACGCCGTGGAACAACCGCAGAACATCTTCGACACGGTGCCCAGCTCGACGTGTGTCTCGAGCCCGATCACCGGTGCATACCGGGTGAGCACGTCCTCGTAGGTCATGCGAGTACCTCCGCGGGCGGGACGATTCGCTCGACCGCTGACTCGTACCCCGCTGCTACCCGGTAACAACGGTCGTCGCCCAGGGCTGGTGCCATGATCTGCAGCCCGACGGGCAGCCCGTCGGACAGGCCGCACGGCACGGAGATCGCCGGCGTGCCCGCCAGCGACGCGGGAAGTGTGCACAGGTCGTTCACGTACATCGCCATCGGATCGGCGACCCGCTCACCGATGCCAAATGCGACGAACGGCGTCGCCGGAGACACCAGAACGTCGGCCTGCTCGAACGCCGCCGCGAAGTCGCGCGAGATCAGCGTGCGTACCTTTTGCGCCTGCCCGTAGTAGGCGTCGTAGTAGCCGGCAGAGAGCGCGTACGTGCCGATCATGACCCGGCGTTTCACCTCGGGGCCGAAGCCCGCCTCCCGCGTCAGCGACATGACCTCCTCCAGCGGACGGACTCCGTCGTCGCCGACGCGTAGCCCATAGCGCACCGCGTCGTACCGGGCCAGGTTCGACGAGCACTCGCTGGGCAGGATCAGGTAGTAGGCGGCCAGCGCATAGTCGAAGTGCGGGCAGCTCACCTCGACGACATCGGCGCCCAGCTTGCGCAGCGTCTCGACGGCATCCTGGAACGCAGCGAGCACTCCGGACTGGTAGCCCGCACCGCCCAGCTCACGAACGACGCCGACCCGCAGGCCGGTCAGGTCGCCGCGCGCCCCGTCGCGGGCAGCGGCGACGACCGGCGGCACGGGTGCCGCGATGGACGTCGAGTCGCACGGATCGTGGCCGGCGATGACCTCGTGCAGCAGGGCCGCGTCGAGCACGGTCCGGGCGCACGGCCCGGCCTGGTCGAGCGACGACGCGAGCGCGATCAGCCCGTACCGCGACACCCCGCCGTATGTCGGCTTCGCGCCGACCGTCCCGGTGACCGCGGCCGGTTGCCTGATCGACCCGCCTGTGTCGGTGCCGATCGCGAGCGGTGCCTCGTACCCGGCGATCGCAGCCGCCGATCCGCCGCCAGAACCGCCGGGCACGCGTGCCAGGTCCCACGGATTGTGCGTCGGGCCGAACGCCGAGTTCTCGGTGGACGATCCCATCGCGAACTCGTCCAGGTTGGTCTTGCCGAGCATGACGATGCCGGCGTCCTTGATGCGGCGGCTGATCGTCGCGTCGTACGGAGGTACCCAGCCTTCAAGGATCTTTGAGCCGGCCGTGGTAGGCAGCCCCTCCGTCACGACTATGTCCTTCATGGCGAGCGGCACTCCGGCCAGGGGGCCGAGCGCTTCGCCTGCGGCGCGACGCGCGTCGACCGCCTTGGCGGCGCGAAGCGCCCCGTCGGCGTCGACGACGAGAAACGCATGCAGCCTGTCATCGACCTCGCTGATCCGGTCCAGGTGCGCCTGCGCCACTTCAACGGCAGACACCTCGCCGCCGGCGATCAGCCCGGCCAGCTCCGTCGCCGTCGACCGGGTCAGGTCGGTGCTCATGCTTCCTCGCTCAGGATTCGTGGGACGCGGAACTTGCCGTCCTCGACATCCGGGGCCGCGGCCAGCACCGCCTCACGAGGCAGGCAGGGCCACAACTCGTCAGGACGCAGCACGTTGGTCATCGGTACCGCGTGCGAGGTGGGCGGGATGTCGGGGGCCGCCACCTCGCCGACCCGGGCGACCGCGCCGAGGATGACGTCGAGCTGGCCCGCGAAGACGTCGAGTTCCTCGTCGGTGACGGCAAGGCGGGCCAGCCGCGCTAGATGCGCCACCTCGGCCCGGCTGATGTTTCTCGGCGAATCGTTCGGCACGATGGGCGAGTCTACGAGCCAGGCCACGGAGCAGTCGCGGGGATTCGTGGATGCGCTTAGGCTGATCGCGCTTTAACCCGATGGACACACGAGTAAGGGAAGCTGATCACGTGTCCTATCTGCTGCGCGTTGTGTTGCCCGATCGGCCGGGTGCGCTCGGTGCGGTGGCCACGGCGCTCGGCGAGGCGGGCGCGGACATCCTCTCCCTGGACGTGATCGAGCGCACGGCCGACTACGCCGTCGACGACCTGGTCGTGGATCTGCCGGCTGACCGATTGGCCGACTCGCTGCTCACCGCCGCCGGGTCGGTACCCGGGGTGCGTGTCGAGTCGATCCGCCCGTACGCCGGGACGATGGACCCGCACCGCGAGCTGGAGGTGCTCGACACACTGGCCTCGGGGCCGGACGATCCGTTGCAGGTGCTCACCGACGGGGTGGCTCGAATCTTTCGCCCGGGCTGGTCGATCGTGCTCGACCCGCCTGCGGGAGGCGTGGCCCCGGTGGTCGCCCGCAGCGCCGGCGCGCCGGAACTCGCCGAACTGCTGGTCCCGTGGTGGCCGCCGCGCCCTGCTCGGCTCCTAGACGCGCAGCAGCCGTGGGCACCACGTCACTGGGCTGGGCTCGGCATGGAGCTGGCGGTGGCGCCACTCGGCGAGGGAGCGCTGCTGGTGGGCCGCCCCGCGCTGCGGTGGCTGCGTGCCGAGTTGATGCGGCTGACGCATCTCGCGGGCGTCGCTGCGAGCGTCACGCGCGCCACGCCGGTGGCCGCTAACCAGCGCTGACCGCCGCGGCGACCGCCGCGGCATATGCGTGGATGCCCGGCGGGCGCAGGTGCAGACCGTCCTTGTAGAACCAGTCTCGGTGCGGATTTGCAATGGCGTACCAGTCGACGAGCACCGCGTTGGGAAACCGCGCGACGATCGCGTGCAGGGTGTCGTTGTTGGGCGCCTGCCAGTCGCGCGGTACCCGGTCGGTAAGCACCACGACGCGCCTGCGGTCACGCAGCGAGGCCAGCGCGCCGGACAGGTCGTCGGGCGCGATGATGCCGTTGTCGCCGGTGTGGATCACGACACACGTACCCAACGTGCCGGCCGCTTTGTGCGAAGCGATGTCCGCGAACACGTCGCGAGCCTGCCGGCCCTCGACTGCCGACACGGAGATGTGTGTGATCACGGCACGCAGCTGCGGCGCGGCGCCGAGCATCACCGAGTCGCCGAACGCGCTCACCGTGGGTAGGGGCGGCGGATGGGACGGAGTCGGTGTGGTCGTGGGCCGCGTGGCTGCGCGCGGATGCGCGCCTGCCGTGCGCTCGGCGGGTCTCGACGATGCGCGCGGCGTGGGTCGCGGCGATGCCCGCGCGGCCGTGGTCGTCGACAGTTCCGGCGTGTGCCGGGACGAGGCCAGCGCAGGCGACGGCGCGCTGTAGGCGAACACCGACACGAGCGAGCCGAGGACGACCAGCACGCCGGCAACGGCGGCCGGCGCAACGCGAGCGCGCGCGGTGTACGAAAGCCGCGGCCAGCCCCAAGCCCGCACGATGCCGGGAAGCCCGCCGGCCCGGAACGGCTGCTCGATCAGGCGGTAGCTCGCTTCGGCCAGCCCGACCGTGATCGCGATGCGCAGCCAGAACACCTGCCATCCGGGCAGCGCCAGATCGACGTTAGGGCGGGTCACCACTGCGACCGGCCAGTGCCACAGGTATATCGAGTACGAGCGGCTGCCGAGCCAGCGCAGCGGCGCTCTATCGAACAGCCAGCCGAGCGCGCTGAGCGGCCGGCATACGGCCGCGACGATCACCACGCACAGCGCGCTCGCCGCGAGGAACCCGCCGCGGTAAAGCCCCGGGGTGAACTCGTCGACGCCCGCCATGATCTGCAGGAGCAGGATCAGTGCGACGGCGGCAGCGAGGTCGCTCAGGAATCCACCGCGCAGCAGCACTCGACGTCGGGCGAAGGGCAGCGTGCCGCGGGTCGCCAGCGCGCCGGCGGCAGCGCCGACGAGCAGTCCCATCGAGTGGGTGTCGGTGCCGAAATACACGCGGCCGGAGTCGGTGCCGTAGGGGATGTCGTCGTGGACCGAGATCAGCGCCATGGCAAGCGTCGACCCGGCCGCTAACACGACAGCCACCCCGGCGACCCGGTACAGCCGCCCACTCGCGAGCACAGCACGCCGGCGCACGTCCTGGCGCCGCCAGCTGAGGTAAGCACCGGCCGCGAGGGCCAGGACGACCGGCCATACGAGGTAGTACTGCTCCTCGATGGCGAGTGACCACAAATGCTGGACCATCGGCGGCCGGCCCGACGCGACGAAATAGGACTGGTGGCCGTCGATCAGCCACCAGTTCGTGACATAGCACAGGCTCGCGAGCACACCGGCGCGCGTCGTTGGCAGCTCGTCGCGCCACAGCAGCACGCTCGCGGTTGCGGTGACGACGAGCAGCGCCACTACGGCGGGCAGCAGCCGGCGCACCCGGCGCGCATAGAAGTCGCGGATCGCCAACCGGCCGGTCGCGTCGATCTCGGCAAGGAGCAGGCGGGTGATCAGGTATCCGCTGATCACGAAGAACAGGTCCACGCCCAGGAACCCGCCGGGCAGCACTGTCGGCGCGAAGTGGAACACCACGACCGCCGAGACAGCAAGCGCGCGCAGGCCGTCCAGACCCCTGAACCATGGACGCGCAACCGCTGTGGTCATGATCCGGCAATCGTGACAGCCCGGCCGTTGCGGATGATCGCGGCGCGCCGCCCAGGCGGCGTTGCACCCATGCCCAGCTGAGCGGGTTAGCTGGTTTGCTGGTTTGCTGGCTGCGCGACTTCGCGGGCGGCGTCGGGGCCCTTGTCGAGCAGCACGCGGAATCCGTCCTCGTCGAGCACTGGAACCCCGAGTTGCATTGCTTTGTCGTATTTGCTGCCCGGGGAGTCGCCCACCACGACGAAGGCCGTCTTCTTCGACACCGAGCTCGCAACCTTCCCGCCGCGCGCGGTAATCGCCTCGGTGGCCGAGTCACGGGAGAAATCGGCTAGCGAACCGGTGACGACGACAGACAGCCCCTCGAGCGGACGCGGCCCCTCCTCGGCAGCCTCGTCGGTCAGCGACACCCCGGCGGCGCGCCACTTCTCGACGATCTCGCGATGCCAGTCGACGTCGAACCATTCGCGGATCGCCTCGGCGATGGTCGGCCCGACGCCCTCGGCGCCGGCCAACTCCTCGGTCGACGCCGCCGCGATCCGGTCGAGCGACCGGAACTCGCGGGCCAGCGCTTGCGCCGCAGTGGGGCCGACGTGCCGTATCGAGAGGCCCACCAGCACCCGCCACAGCGGACGGTGCCGGGCCACCTCGAGGTTATCGAGCAGCCGCTGGGCGTTGGCCGAGAGCACCCGCCCGTCGTGTACCGCCTCCGGCGGGTCGCCCTTCTTCGCGGCACGGGTGAACATCGGCACTCGGCGCAGCGTGTCGGCGTCCAGGCCGAACAGGTCGCCCTCGTCCTGCACCACGCCGGCCTGAAGCAACGCCACCGCGGCCTCGTACCCCAAAACCTCGATGTCGAAGGCGCCGCGCCCGGCGACGTGGAACAGCCGCTCCCGCAGCTGCGCCGGGCAGGAGCGCGCGTTCGGGCACCGCAGGTCGGCGTCGCCCTCCTTCTCGTAGCCGAGCAGCGTGCCGCACTCGGGACAATGGGTCGGCATCTCGAAGTGCCGCTCCGACCCGTCGCGCAGCGCCACCACTGGGCCGACGATCTCGGGGATCACGTCACCGGCCTTGCGCAGCACCACGGTGTCACCGATCAGCACGCCCTTGCGCTCGACCTCCGAGGCGTTGTGCAACGTGGCCATCTCGACCGTCGAGCCGGATACCCGCACCGGCTCCATCACCCCGAATGGCGTGATCCGCCCGGTACGGCCGACATTGACGCGGATGTCCAGGAGCTTGGTATTGACCTCCTCGGGCGGGTACTTGAATGCGATCGCCCAGCGGGGCGCCCGGCTGGTGGAGCCGAGCCGCCGCTGCAGCGCAAGATCGTCGACCTTGACGACCACCCCGTCGATCTCGTGCTCGACGGAGTGCCGGTGCTCACCGTAGTACTCGATGAACCGGCGCACCCCGGTCAGATCCGGCACCACCTCGAAGCGGGCGGACGTGGGCAGTCCCCAGCCGGAAAGCGCGGCGTACCACTCCGACTGGGCCTTCACGGCGGGGCCGCCATCGACGCGGCCCACCCCGTGGATGACCATGCGCAACGGCCGGGAGGCCGTGACGCGCGGGTCCTTCTGACGCAGGCTCCCCGCCGCCGCATTGCGCGGGTTGGCGAACGGCGCCTTGCCCGCCTCGACCAGCGACTCGTTCAGGCCCTGGAAGCCGGCGACAGGAAAGAACACCTCGCCGCGTACCTCCAGCGTGCGTGGCACGTCGTCGCCGATCAGCCGCGACGGCACTACGGAGATAGTGCGGATGTTGGGGGTGACGTCCTCACCGGTGCGCCCATCGCCACGCGTGGCGCCGCGCACCAGCCGGCCGTCCTGGTAGAGCAGGTTGACGGCCAGCCCGTCGACCTTCAGCTCGCACAGGTAGGCCGGAACCAGTCCGGCGTCCCGCTCGACGCGGTGCGCCCACGCCGTGATCTCGTCCTGGGTGAACGCGTTGTCGAGGCTGAGCATCCGCTCGAGGTGGTCGACCGGCGTGAACAGCGTCGAGTACGTGCCGCCCACGCTCTGGGTCGGCGACTGCGGTGTACGCAGCTCCGGGAACTCGTCCTCGAGGGCGGTAAGCCGCCGCATCTTGACGTCGTAGTCGGCGTCGCTGAGGGTCGGCGCGTCGAGAACGAAGTAGCGGTAGCGGGCCTCGTCGATCGCCTGGCTGAGCAGCGCGTGCTCCTCGCGCGCGTCGGCAGTCGCCACCTTCGGCTCGGTCACGGTTCGAACGTTACCCACTGGGCCCGACAGAATGGCGGGATGCGCGAGCCATATCTGCACGATCTGGTCTGCGCCGTGCGCGCGCCGGCCCAGGTGCTCTCTGGACGCGACGGGCAGATCCGAGCTAGCGGGGTGCAAGGCGTCTACGTGAGTGACCAGCGCGTGCTGTCGCTCCTGGTCGTGACACTCGACGGCGTCGAGCCGACGCCGCTGCGCGCCTGGGCAGCCGGCGACGCGGCGCGCTTCGAGGCGACCGCCCGGGGACTCGGCGACCCCGGCACGGACCCGACCGTGGTGGTCCGGCGGCATCGGCGCGTGCTCGCAGACGGCATGCAGGAGCAGATCGAGGTCACGTCGTACGCCCGCACTCCGGTGCGCGCCGTGCTGGCGATCGAGGTCGGCTGCGACCTGGCCGAGATGGGGGCAGTGCGCTCCGGCGCGACGGTCGAGCCACTTGGCGGCGGTCCGCCGTGGACAGCCGCCGGCGCGCACGTGCTCGTGCGGACGGAACCTCCCGCTGCTCCGCCGGAGTGGGCGGTGCACCTCGACCGGGGTGAGACGTTCCGGCTGGTGCTCACCGTCGTGGCCGACAGCACGGCACCCCCAGTTGCGGTGGCGGCGCAGCGTCGCGTCTTTGCCGCACCGGACGTCCACGCCGACGATCGCCGGCTGGCCACTCTGGTCGAGCAGAGCGTCGCCGACCTGGACGCATTGCGGGTCGCAGACGCCGTTGCTCCCGAGGACGTCTTCCTCGCCGCCGGCGTGCCTTGGTACCTGACTCTGTTCGGCCGGGACTCGATCTGGGCCGCCCGCATGCTGTTGCCGCTCGGCACGGAGCTGGCCGCCGGAACGCTGCGTACGCTGGCGCGCCGCCAAGGCACGCGTACCGATCCAGCGACCGGCGAGCAACCCGGCAAGATCCCCCACGAGCTGCGCCGCCCAGACCTCGATAATCCGCTGCCGCCCGTCTACTACGGCACCGTCGACGCCACCTCGCTGTGGATCTCGCTGCTCTTCGACGCATGGCGCTGGGGGATGCCGCCGGCGGACGTCGAGCCGCTGCTGCCCGTTGTGGACGCGGCCCTGGGCTGGCTGGGCGGTTTCGACGAATTCGTGTCGTACCGCGACACGTCCGGGCGTGGCCTCGCCAACCAAGGCTGGAAGGACTCCCCCGACGCCGTGCAGTTCTCCGACGGTTCGCTCGCCGAGCCTCCTATCGCCCTCTGTGAAGTCCAGGGTTACGCCTATGCGGCCGCGCTTCAGGGCGCCGAGATGCTCGACGCGTTCGGGCGTCCGGGCGCGGGGCGATGGCGGGAATGGGCAGCTGGGCTGGCACAACGTTTTCGCGAGCGTTACTGGATAAACGACTATCCCGCCATCGCGCTGGACGGCAGCGGGCGCCGAGTGGACACCGTGACCTCGAACATCGGCCACCTGCTCGGCACCGGAATGCTCGACGATGCCGAGGAAGCGCGGGTCGCCGCCCGGCTCGCCACGTCGGACATGGACTGCGGATTCGGCCTCCGTACGCTTGCCAGCACGTCCACGGGGTACAACCCGCTTAGCTACCACTGCGGCTCGGTGTGGCCGCACGACACGGCGATCGCGCTGCGCGGCCTAACGACGGCGCCGGCCGCCAGCCTCATCGACGGACTGCTCGCCGCCGCCGGTGCGTTCGAGTGGCGGCTGCCGGAGCTTTACAGCGACGCGGCCGTCCCGTATCCGCCGGCCTGCCGCCCGCAGGCCTGGTCGGCGGCCGCGGCGATCGAGATACTCCGCTCCCTTTTCGGGCTGCGGCCCGAGGTCCCCGGCGGCGTACTGCGGCTGGCCCCGCTGCGCCCGCCGCCGGTCGGCGAGCTGACAGTGCGCGGCCTGCGCGTCGCGGGTGAGCCACTGGACCTGCATCTCGACGCCGACGGCACGGTGGACGTGCTGACCCGCCCGAGCGGGCTACGCCTGGAGATCGCGAAGTGAGCGACCCACGTCCCGCACGATCGAAAGCGCGCGGCGCACGTACGCCGGCGAGGCGCCGGCCAGCCCGCACGCCGGCGTCGGCACGACGCTCGTCGCGAGCTGCTCGTCGGCGAAGCCGAGCTCCCGCCACAGCTTGCGCACCCGATCACGTGCCGCGTCGAGGCTGATCGGCGCGTCGGTGCCCGGAACGATGCCGAGCCACAGCGCGGTACCCGCCTCGACCGCCGCGCCCAGGACGTCGCCGGAGACAGCATAGGACGCGTCGAGCGAGATCGCGTCTGCGCCTGCGCCGCGTAGCAGCGTGATCGGGACGTCGGCGGCACAACAGTGCACAACGCGCCGCTGCGCAGGCGCGACGGCCAGCACGTCGGAAAGCGTCTGCTCGACCACACTCGCCTCAACCGCCCGCACCGTGCCATACCCGGACGGTGTGGGCACCTTGCCACCGAGGACGGCCGGGATCGACGGCTCGTCGAATTGGGTGACGATCGTCGCCGCCGGGACCCGCCTGGCGACGTCGGCGAGATGGGCGTGCAGGCCCTCGGCCAGCGACTGCGCCAGCTCACGGGTGGCACCGTGATCGGAGACCACGCGGTGGCCGCTGTGCAGCTCCACGCCGGCGGCGAGCGTCCACGGGCCGGCCACCTGCACCTTCAGCGTGCCCGCGTATCCCTCGGCGGCCGCTTCCAGAGCATCGAGATCGCGCTCGAGAAAGTCACGAGCGCGGCGCAGGTCGCGGCCGGGACGGGAGGTCATGCGCCACCCGGAGGGCTGGATCTCGACCGGAAGTTCAGCCAGCAATGTGGCGCCGCGTCCGATCATGTCGGCACCGGCGCCCCGGCCCGGTAGCTCCGGTAGGTGCGGCAGGTCGGGCAGCTCACCGAAGACGATGCGCAGCGCCTCGTCGATGTCGGTGCCGGGCAGCGACCCGATACCGGTCGCCGCGCCCGGCGGCCATGGGATCACGTGAGCGCCGCGCGGCGCGCTTCGGCGATGGTGGCGGAGCCGAGGACTACGTCGCCGTCGTACATGACAAGGGCCTGCCCCGCGGCAATGCCGCGCTGCGTACCGGAAAGGCGTGCTGTCACGGTGCCGTCCTGCACGTCGACGTTCGCCGGTGTGACTATGCCGTGTGCGCGCAACTGCACTTCGCAGGCGAACCGCGCACCGGGTGGGTCGGCCGTCCACAGTGGACGATCGGCGACGATCACGTCCGCCTCGAGCAGCTCACCCGGCCCGACTACCAAGGTGTTCGTCGTCGGCTGGATCGACAGCACGTACCGCGGCTGCCCCGCCGGCGCCGGGCGGCTCAGCCGCAGGCCGCGGCGCTGGCCCACCGTGAATCCGAACGAGCCGGCATGCTCACCGACGGTCTCGCCCGTGACGGCGTCGACGATCGGGCCCGCCCGCGGCCCCAGCTTCCGGGACAGGAAGCCCCGGGTGTCGCCGTCGGCGATGAAGCAGATGTCGTGCGAGTCCGGCTTGGCGGCCACGGCCAGTCCTCGGGCGGCGGCCTCCGCGCGCACGTGTGCCTTCGTCGAGTCGCCGATCGGGAACATCGCCGCGGCCAGCTGACGGGGCGTGAGCACTGCGAGGACGTAGGACTGGTCCTTCGCCGGATCGACGGACCGGCGCAGCCGACCGCCGTCCAGCCGGGCGTGGTGGCCGGTCACGACAGCGTCGAAGCCCAGCGCCAGCGCCCGATCGAGCACCGCCGCAAATTTGATCTTCTCGTTGCAACGCAGACACGGGTTGGGGGTGCGCCCCGCGGCGTACTCGGCGACGAAGTCGTCGATGACATCTGCCCGGAACCGCTCGGCCAGATCCCAGATATAGAACGGGATGCCGAGCACGTCCGCCGCTCGGCGTGCGTCGTGCGCGTCCTCGACCGTGCAGCAGCCGCGGGCACCGTGCCGCAGCGTCGACGGCGCCGCCGACAGGGCCAGGTGCACGCCGGTGACGTCGTACCCTGCGTCCACCGCGCGCGCGGCCGCTACCGCGGAGTCGACGCCGCCGCTCATCGCGGCGAGAACCTTCACGCCACGAGCCCCGCGCGGCGGGCCCGCTCGACGACGGGGCCGATCTCGTCCAGCACCGCGTCTACGTCGTCGGCGGTCGAGGTGTGTCCCAACGAGAACCGCAGCGAGCTGCGGGCGGCCGCCGTGCCGGCGCGCATCGCGATGAGGACGTGCGACGGCTGGGCCACTCCGGCGGAGCATGCCGAGCCGGTGGAGCACTCCACCCCACGGGCGTCGAGCAACATCAGCAGCGAGTCGCCCGCGCAGCCGGGAAACGACAGGTGTGCGACGCCCGGCAGGCACTCGGTCGGGTGGCCGTTGACGAGGACCTCGGGAACGACACGGCGAACGCCGTCGACGAGACGGTCGCGCAACGCGGCGAGCCGGGGCGCCGCGTCCGCCTGCTCGGTCGTCGCAGCCTCGACGGCGGTGGCCAGCCCGACGATGCCGGAGACGTCCAGCGTGCCCGAACGGATGTCGCGCTCCTGTCCCCCGCCGTGCAGCAGCGGCACCACAGCGGCGTCGCGGCGCAGCAGCAGCGCGCCCGCGCCGTACGGCCCGCCGACCTTGTGTCCGGTGAGCGTAAGTGCATCGACGCCGGAGGCCGCGAAGTCGACGGGCACAGCGCCGACCGCCTGCACCGCGTCGGTGTGAAACGGCACGCCGTGCTCGTGCGCGATCTTGGCCAGGCCCGGGACCGGCTGCAGCGTGCCGACCTCGTTGTTCGCCCACATCACGGTGACCAGCGCGACGTCGTCGTCGATCGCGTCCCGCAACGTGTCCGGCGCGACACGACCGGTGGCGTCGACCTCCAGCCGGGTGATCTCGGCGCCCTCATGAGCGGCCAGCCAGTCCACCACGTCGAGCACCGCGTGGTGCTCGACGGTGCTCGCCAGGATGCGGCGCCGGCGCGGGTCGGCGTCCCGACGTGCCCAGAACATACCCTTGACGGCCAGGTTGTCCGACTCGGTGCCGCCGCTCGTGAAGATCACTTCGGACGGGCGGGCACCGACGGCGGCGGCGAGCCGCTCGCGGGACTCCTCGACCCGGCGCCGCGCGCAGCGCCCTGACCCGTGCAAGGACGAGGGATTGCCGAGCTCGGCCATCGCCGCGGTGACCGCCGCGATAGCCTCCGGCCGCATCGGGGTCGTGGCGGCGTGATCGAGGTAAGGCATCGGGCTCAGTCTATGGTCTTCGACTACTGCGTGATCGGCGGCGGCATCGTCGGCCTGGCCACCGCGCTGCGGCTGCTCGAGTCACGACCCGGCGCCAGCCTCGTCCTGCTCGAAAAGGAAACCGAGCTGGGTGCCCACCAGACCGGGCACAACAGCGGCGTGATCCATTCCGGCATCTACTACCCGCCGGGCAGCTTCAAGGCGCAGCTGTGCCGGCGCGGCGCCCAGGCCACGATCGAGTTCGCCGCTGCGCACGGCATCCCCGTGGACGTGTGCGGCAAGCTGCTCGTCGCCACCGACTCTGCCGAGGCGGCGCGTATGGACGCGCTGTACGAACGCGCCCGCGACAACGCCGTCGAGGTCGAACGCCTCGACGCCGCCCAACTGCGCCGGCGCGAGCCGCACATCCGCGGTGTCGGCGCGCTGCACGTACCGAGCACGGGCATCGTCGACTTCCGGGTGATCGCCCGGGCCATGGGCGAGTCGATCCGCGCGGGCGGCGCTCACGTCGAGTTGGGGGTCGAGGTCACCGGCATCACCGAGGCGACGGACGCGGTGACGATCACGGCCGGAGAGCGCCGCTTCCGAGCGGGACGGCTGGTCGTGTGCGCCGGGCTGCAGGCCGACCGGCTCGCCCGGATGGGCGGGGCCCGCACCGACTTCCAGATCGTGCCGTTCCGCGGCGAGTACTACCGGCTGCCCGCTGCGCGTTCCGGCCTCATCAAGCAGCTGATCTACCCGATCCCGGACCCCGCCCTGCCGTTCCTCGGCGTGCACCTGACGCGGACGATCGACGGCGGCATCACGGTCGGCCCGAACGCTGTGCTGGGCTTCGCCCGCGAGGGCTACTGCAAGGGCTCGCTCCGGGCACGCGACGTCGCGACTTACCTGCGCTTCGGCGGCATGTGGCGGATGGCACGGACCAACGTCCGTACCGGAGCCCGGGAGCTGCGCAACTCGATCTTCAAGCGGGGCTACCTGCGTGAGTGCCGCAGGTACTGCCCGGAGCTGACCGTTTCCGACCTGCTGCCCGCGCCGGCCGGTATCCGGGCGCAGGCGGTGCTACGCGACGGGTCGCTGGTACACGACTTTCTGTTCGCCGAGACGCCCCGGACGCTGCATGTGTGCAACGCCCCGTCGCCCGCGGCCACCTCGGCGATCCCCATCGGCGAGATGATCGCCGCCAAGCTCACGTCGTGACCGGTGGACGCGCCCGCCCGGCCACCGCGACACCCAGCCCGGCGACGCCCGCCATGGCCAGGTCGAGCATCGTGAACGCCGTCGTGTATCCGAACACGCCGCGCGCGGCGGCCGCTATCAGCACGCCTGCGACGCCGGTCGTCAGCGCGCTGGACACCGCGTCGGACAGCTGCAACGCCGCCGAATCCGCGCCCCGGTCCGCGTCGTTGGTGTAGCGCAGCAGCAGCACGCCGATGCTCGACCACGTCATCCCGGCGCCGAGTCCGGCGAGCGCCCACGCGGCGAAGATCAGCCAGCCGGATACTCGCGGCTGCGCGCCCACCGCGACCAACACCGCCGCTACGCCGATCAGGGCGAATCCGGTGCGGATCAGGGCGACGCGGCGGCGCGGGCTCTCCTCGCCGTGACCGCGCGCCTGCCACCACGAGCCCAGCCACCACGCCACGCCGGCACCGACCAGCGGCAACGCGGCCACGGTCGCGCCGAACCCGTGCTGCACCGTCTGGGTGAGCGGCACCATCGACTCGACGCCGAAGAACGCGCCGGCGAACAGCCCGCGCATCGCCACCGGCGCGGACACACCGGGACGCACGAGCAACGTCCCGGGCGGCAGCAACGCGCGCAGCCCCCACGCCAGCGCCCCCACGCCCAGCACTGCGGCCGGCACGGAGAGTGGCGACGGGTGCTGGCCGGCGGCCGCGAGCGCGGCAACCCCGACGGCCGCCGCCACGGCGCGGAGCACCCGGCCCGGATCGGCCAACGGCCCCCGCGCCGCCACCGCGTCCATGCGCCGCAGTACTGGGACGAGCAGGCCGGCGCCGACGATCACCAAGGGAATCAGGCCCAGGAACACCCAGCGCCAACTGGCGTGCTGGGACAAAGTGCCCGAGACCACCGGGCCGAGCAGGGACGGCAGCACCCAGGCGGAGGAGATCGCAGTGAAGATCTTGGGCCGCAGCGCATCGGGGTACGCCGTGCCGAGCACCACGTATATCGCGGTGATCAACAGGCCACCGCCGAAGCCCTGCACGCACCGTCCGGCCACCAATTGCGCCATCGATGTCGCGGTGCCGGCGATGGCGAGTCCCGCGATGAACCCGGCCAGCCCGGCGATCATCGGAAGCCGCGGACCGCGCCGGTCGCACACCTGGCCGGAGACGACCATGCCCACGAGGTCCGACACGAGAAAGCCCGTGAACGCCCAGCCGATCCCCGCAATGCCGTGCAGAGCGCGGGCGGCGGTCGGCAGCGCCGCGGCGACGGCCATCGCCTCGAAGGCGATCAGCGTCACCAGCACGACGATGCCGCCGCTGGTACTGCGATACGCGGGGCTGAATATCGAACGCGGGGCGCTCTGCCGGGTCGCCGCCGTCGTCACCCGCCCAGCATGCAAGGTGAACCGGGCTTCAGGTCAAAGAATTTATGCCGCCCCGGGCGGATCGCCGGCGGCCGCACTGTTTGCGCGAGCGCTCATCGTTCCTGTTCTTGCTCCGCCTCGACGGGCTCGTCCTCGTCCAGCTGCTCGCGTGGCTCACAGGGCACCCAGGCGGCCTGGTTCAGGTCCCAGTACCAGCCCGGTGGCTGCTCTTGCATGGTCAGAGCATGCGGGATCGCCGCACGGAATCAAAGCGCCGCTGCCCGAAAGGGCACGGCGGCTTCTCAGGTCAGCCCTTGCGCTTGGTGAGCTCCTCGGTGAGCTGCGGGGCGACAGTGAACAGGTCGCCCACCACGCCGAAATCGGCCAGTTCGAAGATCGGCGCCTCGGGATCCTTGTTGATGGCGACGATGGTTTTGGACGTCTGCATGCCGGCGCGATGCTGGATCGCCCCCGAAATCCCGACCGCGATGTACAACTGCGGCGACACCGTGACGCCGGTCTGGCCCACCTGCATCTTGTGCGGCACCCACCCGGCGTCCGTTGCGGCGCGTGATGCGCCTACCGCCGCGCCCAGTGAGTCGGCGAGCGCTTCGATGATCTTGAAGTTCTCCGCCCCGCCGACCCCGCGCCCACCAGACACGATCACCGACGCGTCGGTCAGTGCCGGACGGCTGCCCTTGGCCTCGACGACCCGGTCGACGACCTTTGCCGCCTTGGCCGCTTCGGACATCTCGACCGGCACCGCGATTTCCTCGCCCGCCCCTGGCGCCGGCGACGGCGCCACGGAGTTGGCTCGAACCGTGATCACGGGAATGCCCTTGCTTACCTTGGACTGCACGGTGACCGCGCCGCCGAAGATGCTCTGCACCACACTCGCATCGGGATTCACCGTAACGGCGTCGGTCAGCACGCCGCTGCCGATCTTGAAGGCCAACCTTGCGGCGACCTCCTTGTGCTCCGGTGTCGAGGAGACGAGCACTGCTGCGGGGGACGCCTGTGCGACCACGGAGGCCAGTACCTCGGCCTTCGGCGCCACGAGGAAGTCGTCGAACTCGTCGCTCTCGGCGACGTAGACCTTGGCCGCGCCGTATTCGGCGAGCGTGCCCTTGACCGCCGCCGCTGTGCCCGGCTTGCCGATCACGACCGCGCCGGGTTCGCCGATGGACCGGGCCGCGGTGAGCAACTCCAGCGTGGACTTCCTCACTGCACCATCGGCGGCATCGACGAGAATGAGAACCTCAGCCATGTCAGATCAACTTTCTCGACGCGAGGAAGTCGGCGATCTTGACACCGCCGTCGCCCTCGTCCTTGACGATCTCGCCCTTCTGCCGGGACGGCGCCACCTCGAACGACACCACCTGCGTGGTGGCATTCGCCAGGCCCACCTCGTCGGCACCGAGACCCAGGTCCGCAACGGTGAGCGTCTGTACCGGCTTGCTCTTGGCAGCCATGATGCCCTTGAACGACGGGTAGCGCGGCTCGTTGATCTTCTCCACCACGCTGATCACCGCCGGAAGCGGCGCCTGCACCACGTCATAGCCCGACTCGCTCAGCCGCTCGATCGTGAGGGTCGAGCCCTCAATGGTGACCTTGCGGGCATGCGAGAGCTGCGGCACGGAAAGCGCCTCCGCGATCAGCGCGGGAACGACCGAGACACGCGTGTCGGTCGCCTCCGACCCAGCGATCACCACGTCGTACTCCAGCGTGCCCAGCGCCTTCGCGATGATCTTGGCGGTCTGGATGGCGTCCGAACCGTGAATCGCGGGGTCGCTGACGTGCACCGCCTTGTCCGCCCCCATGGAGAGTGCCTTGCGGATCGACTCGGTCGCCCGCTCGGGGCCGACCGTGAGGATCGTCACCTCACCGCCGTGCGCCTCCTTGAGCCGCAGACCCTCCTCGATCGCGAACTCGTCGATCTCGTTGATGACCGCGTCGACCGATGCGCGGTCGAGGGTGTTGTCGGCCGGGTTGAGCCTGCGTTCGGCCGACGTGTCCGGCACCTGCTTCACCAGCACCACGATGTTCATCGACTCGACTGACCTCTCCGATCGGCGTGTCGCAATCCTGCCCATGTTACCGACGAGTAGCAATGTGGCAGTCGTCTCGTTCAGCTAAGCATGTCAATACAGTCGTGGCATGCGGATCGCCATCGTCGTGTTCGACGGCGCTGAGGAACTCGACTTTGCGGGGCCGTGGGAAGTGCTCGCGTACTGGGCCCGCGAGCCGGCCGTTGACGCCGAGGTCCTGCTCCTCGCCGACTCGCAGGATCCGGTCCGTGCCGCAAAGGACATGCGCGTGCTGCCGGACACGACGTGGGACGCCGCCGGGCACATCGACGTCCTCGTGTTGCCCGGCGGGCGTGGCACCCGCGCCCTGGTCGAGGACACGGCGCTGCATCAGCGGCTGCGCGACCTCGCCGCCGGCGGAACGCTGATGACCAGCGTCTGCACCGGCTCGCTCGTCTACGCCGCGGCGGGACTGCTACGGGGGCGCCCGGCCACCACACACTGGTCGACACTCGACAGGCTCGCCGCGCTGGACCCGACGATCGAGGTGCGCCCGGACGACCGCTTCGTCGACGACGGCGACGTCATCACCGCGGCCGGTGTATCGGCCGGCATCGACATGGCCCTGCACCTGGTGGCCCGGCTCGACTCCACCGACGCGGCGCGGCGCGTCAAGCGCGGCATCCAGTACGACCCACAGCCGCCGGTCTGAGCCCCTGCCGGTATGACCCAGGGGTCTTTGCCCATCACGGGCGAACGCACCGTCCCGGGCGTCTGGCACGAGAACTACTGGTATCGGCGGCACGAAGCGGCATACCGGTTTCTCCTGCCGTACGCGGCAGTACGGTCGCTGCTCGAAATCGGCGCCGGCGAAGGCTACGGCGCGGCGCTGTTCGCGAGCGTGGCCGTACGGGTCGTCGCGATCGACTACGACGCCGCGTCCGTGCGGCACGCGGCCGGGCGGTACACCGGCCCGACGTTCGTTCAGGCCAACGGTGCGGCGCTGCCGGTCGGCGACGGGGCGTGCGACATGGTTGCTGCGCTTCAGGTGATCGAGCACATCTGGGATCAGCCGCAGTTTCTCGCGCAGTGCCGACGCGTGCTGCGCCCGGGAGGCACCCTGCTCGTCACGACGCCGAACCGCCTCACGTTCTCACCCGGTTACGCGCTGCCGCGCAACCCGTTCCACAGTCACGAGTTCACCGCAGCTGAGTTGGCCAGCCTGGTCAACGCGTGCGGGTTCGCCCACGTCGAGATCTTCGGGCTGGAGGCTGGGCCCAGGTTGCAGCAGCACCAGGCCTTCGTCGCGGCGCAGCTGGCCGCGCCGCCGGACGACTGGGCCGGCGCGCTAGCCCAGCGAGTCGCCGCCGTCACGGTCTCCGACTTCGTGATCACCCGTTGCGACCCCGACACCGCGCTTGACCTGATCGCCGTGGCGCGCGTATAGCGCGGACAGTCCGAGCGCCACAGCCAGCGTGAGGCAGATGGCGGTCAGCAACAGGAAGAGCCCGGCGTAGTCCCACCCTGCGTTGTCAGCGTTGTCGACGTACACGGCGCCCCATTGCCCGCAGTCGAGACGCACCAACCCGCTGACCGGCGACACGAACGTTGCGATCGTATTCGTGGGGCGAACGTCACTCGACAGCGGCGTCACGCTGAGGTTTTGGCTGACGCCTGATTGCTGCCTCACCGAGCACTGCCCGACGCTCGTCGAGATCCCTCGGCTGGCCAGCGCCTTGCGGCCGCCCGGCACCGAGATCTGATACGTGCGACCCTGGGTGAGCTTCACCGTGTCGGGGGGCACCGCGCCGGAGTTGTACGAATGCTTCTCGACGCCGTCCGCGACGCGGTAGAGCCCGCCGAACAGCGTCGCGGCGACGAGCAGCACGACCGCGATGACACCGCGGAACCGCATCACGAACGAGCCCACAATCACCTCCTGTGACAGCGCGTGGCACCATCACGCGGCGTGCGCGTACTGATGCTGTCATGGGAGTACCCGCCGATCATCGTCGGTGGTCTGGGCCGGCACGTACACGCGCTCTCGCGGGAGCTCGCTGCCGCCGGGCACGAGGTGTGCGTCGTGACGCGTGGCGGCGCGGATCTGCCCGAGGCCGTCCACGACGCCGTTCACGACGGAGTGCGCGTACGCCGGGCCGCGGTCGACCCGATCGCGCTCGACTTCACCACCGAGAGCCTGCTCGCCTGGACCCAGGCGTTCGAGCACGGACTGCTGCGCGCCGCGCTACCAGTGGTGCGGCGCTGGCGGCCGGACGTCATCCACGCACACGACTGGCTGGTCACGCAGTCGGCGACGACACTCGCGCAGGTCACCGGCCGGCCGATCGTCGCCACGATCCATGCCACCGAGGCAGGCCGCCACCAGGGCTGGCTGCCGGCGCCGCTCAATCGCGCGGTGCACTCCGTCGAACGCTGGCTGGTACGTCAAGCCGCGCGCGTGATCACCTGCTCGTCGTTCATGCGGGACGAGGTGGCCCGCTTGTTCGAGCTGCCGCCCGAGCAAATCGACGTGGTACCGAACGGCCTTGATGCGGACGCCTGGCGAGCCCCGGCCCGGGCGCGGCTCGCGGCCCGGACGCGATACGCCGGCGACGGTCCGCTGCTCGTGCTGGCCGGACGTCTGGTGCACGAGAAGGGGATCCACACCGCACTCGCCGCCCTGCCCCGGCTGCGCCGCGAATTGCCGGGCGCGCGCCTCGTGGTGGCCGGCACCGGTCCTCAGGAGGCCACCCTGCGAGCGACCGCGCGCGGGCTGGACGATGCCGTGCACTGGACTGGCTTCATCCCCGACCGCGACCTTGCTGCTCTGATCGGTGCGGCCGACGCGGTCCTCGTGCCGTCGCTCTACGAGCCGTTCGGCCTGGTGGCCCTGGAAGGGGCGGCCGCAGGTACTCCGCTCGCGGTCGCCGATACCGGCGGCCTGCGTGACCTGACCTTCGCCGGCGCCCGGTTCGCTCCCGACGACCCGGACGCCCTGGCCGCTGCGGTGACCGGGCTGCTGCGCGATCCTTCCGCCGCCCGGGGTGTTGCCGCCCGCGCGCAGCGGATCGTCCGGCGGGACTACACCTGGGCGGCAGTCGCCAAACGTACAGCTGCGCTGTACGCAGGCTACGAGGACGAACGGGTCCGGATCACCCGGGCCGGCACGCCGACCGCCACACCGTAGTCGGGGATGTCGCGTGTCACGACAGCGTTCGCGCCGATGACAGCGCCTTGACCGATCCGGACGCCACGAGACACCGTGGCCTTCGCGCCCAGCCACACGTCGTCGCCGACGCGCACTCGCGACTTGACGATGCCCTGGTCCTTGATGGGGCGCGTGAGGTCGTCCGTGCGATGGTCGAAGTCCGAGATGTACACGTCGTCGGCGACCAGCACGGCGCGGCCGATGTCCACATCGAGATAGCAGTTGATCGCGGCACGCCGGCCAAGGATGCACTTGTCGCCGATGCGCAGCGTTCCTTCGTGACAGCGGATCGCGGTGTCGGTGCCGACGTGCAGCCAGCGCCCTAGGACGAGCCGGCCCAGCCCCCGGCGGGCGTACAGCGTGGCTCCACGATCCAGGAATACGAACCCTCGTGTGATCACATGGGGGTTTGCGAGCTTGAACCGGAAGAAGCGCCAGTACCGCACCAGGTACCACGGTGTGTAGGCGCGGTTGCGGAAGACCCATCGCAACGATGCGACGGTGAGGAACCGGGTGCCCTCACGCCGTCGCGGCACTGCGCCCGCCGAAGATCCGCTCGTGAGCGGCCAGCAGCGTGTACGGCGTGGCGAAGACCTCGACCGCGTCGGCCAGTTCGCCGGGCCGCCCGTAGCCCCACCCTGCCCCTAGGCAGTCGATGCCGTGTGCCCGAGCACCGTCGACGTCGTGCGACCGATCGCCGAGCATGAGCACGCCCGCCGGGTCGGGGGATCCAAGGCGCTCCAGCACCGAGGCGATCACCTTTGCCTTGGTGTCGCGAGAGCCGTCCAGCGCATCGCCTCCGATCGCCTGGAAGTACCCGGCAATTCCGAGGTGTTCGACGATCGGCGCCGCATATGCCTCGGGCTTGCTGGTCGCGACGGCGAGCGCGACGCCGCGCGCCTGCAGGTCGGCCAGTACGTCGACCATCCCGTCGTAGATGCGGGTGTCGAACATCGCGGTGTCGTAGTAGAAGCGGTACGCCTCAATGATCGCCGGGACACGATCGGCGCCGAACAGCGGCGGCAGCGCCTCGTAGAACGGCGGACCGAGCAGCGAGCGCATCGTCGTCTCGTCCGGTTCCGGCACGCCGACGTCGGCGAACGCGCGCCGAAGCGAAGCCAGGATGCCCGGAGCCGAGTCGGACAGCGTCCCGTCCAGGTCAATCAGGAGGGTCTGCATCCGGTTATCTCGACGTTGTAGTAGAAGTCCTTCGGCACGACGCGGTATAGCGCTCTGTCCACAGTAGACAGTCGCTGCCACGTCCGCATCGCGAAGTTGGCCCAGCCCCAGCCCAGCTTGTCGCGTGGCACCGCGGCCTCGAACGTCCGCACCGGCCAGCCGAACCACGCGGCGGTGAGCTCCTCGCATTTCGTCTCGACGTGCTCCGCACCCGCCCGTACCGCCATCCCCTCTAGTACGGACGGGACGAACGTGTGCAGGTCGACGACCGCCTCGAGCGCTGCTGCCCGCGACGACTCATCGAGCTCGGCCTGCGGGCGACGCCATCCGGGCGGGGCGAGATGCGTCGTCAACCACCAGGTCGCGCGCGAAAGGCGGCGCGCGACGTAATCGCCCCATTTGGTTGGCTCGCCAGCGAAGACGAACCGCCCGCCGGGCTTGAGCACCCGAAGCACTTCGCGGAATGTCTGCTCGACGTCGGGGATGTGGTGCAGTACGGCATGGCCGATGACAAGGTCGAACGTCGCGTCGTCGTAAGGAATCCGCTCCGCGTCGGCAACCCGTCCTTCGACCCCGAAGCCAAGCTTGCGGGCGTTGCACTGCGCGACCTCGACCATGCCGGGACTGAGGTCGGTGACGTATCCGCGGTTGATCACCGCGGCGAGTTTCAGGTTGAGCAGGAAGAACCCCGTTCCGCAGCCGACCTCGAGCACGTCTCCATAGGGCCAGCCGGCCGTTCCGGCGATATTCGCGAATCGGTCGCGGGCATAGTCGATGCATCTCTGGTCGAACGAGATCGACCACTTCTCGTCATAGCTCGCCGCTTCCCAGTCGTGGTAGAGGACGTTCGCGAGCTTGGGATCGCGCCAGGCTGCCTCGACCTGCTCCGCGGAAACGGTCACGCGAACTCGGCCTTGCCCGGGCCGTTCTCGAGGAACGACCGGATGCCGGTATCACGGTCGGCCGTAGCAAAAACCGAGGCGAACAGGTGCGACTCGAGGCGCAGGCCGCTTTCCAGGTCGGTATCGAGGCCGCCGTCGATCGCAGCTTTTGCCGCCCGGAGCGCGAGCGCCGGCCCCCTCGCGTACATCGTCGCCATCTCCACAGCCGTGCTGTAGACGTCTTCGGACGGGACGACCACGTCGGCCAGTCCGAGTCCCAGTGCCTCTCCGGCGTCGATCATTCGGCCGCTGTAGATCAGCTCCTTCGCACGTGCCGGTCCGACCAGCCGGGGCAACCGCTGCGTGCCGCCCATGCCGGGGATGATGCCGAGCAGAATCTCGGGCTGCCCCCACTTCGCGTCCTCGGCGCTCACCCGGAAGTCGGCAGCGAGTGCGAGCTCGCAGCCACCGCCCAGCGCGTAGCCCGTCACGGCAGCGATCACCGGCTTGGGAATGCGCGCCACCGCGTCGATCGACGAGCTGACCCGCTCCGCGTCGCGCATCAGCTGCGCGTGCGTCATCGGTGCGAACTCCTTGACGTCCGCCCCGGCGGCGAACACCTTCTCCCCGCCGTACAGCACGACAGCGCGCACCGCCTCGTCCGCGCCGACCTGCCGGGCGGCGTCGCGTAGCTCCTCCTGCACCTGGCTGCTGATGGCATTCATCGGCGGCCGGTGCAGGCGGATCGTGGCCACGCTGCCTTCGACGTCGACGCTGACGAACTCACCCATGACCCGGCAGCCTAGCCACCAGCGAGGAACAGGACCCAGCCACGGCGCGATGAGCGCTTGCGCGAAGAGCCCGCCGCCGCCACGCGGCCCGAGCGCCAGCGAGGAGCGGCGCGCCAGACGGGCCCGAGCGAAGCGAGCGGCCCGGATCGGGCGTCGCGCCAGGCGCAGTGAAGTCAGTCCGCGCGGGCGAAATAGCGGCCGCGGCGGCGCCATACCCCGATGGATTCGCCGAACGTCGCGGACAGGCTCTCCGAGTCGATCACGTCGTGCACCAGCCCGGACTGGACGACCCGGCCGTCGCGCAACAGCATCGCGTGGGTGACGCCCTCGGGAATCTCCTCGACGTGGTGCGTGACGAGCACCGTGGTGGGCGCGTCCGGGTCGATGGCGAGCCGGTGCAGGCGGCGCACGAGATCTTCGCGACCGCCGAGGTCCATGCCGGCGGCCGGCTCGTCAAGAAGCAACAGTTCAGGGTCGGCCATCATCGCGCGGGCGATCTCCACGCGCTTGCGCTCGCCCTCGCTGAGCGTGCCGTATGGGCGTTCGGTGAGGTTGGCGACGCCGAACCGGTCCAGCAGCTGTGCCGCGCGGCGCACGTCGCGACGTCCGTAGGCCTCACGCCAGCGGCCCACGACGGCGTATCCGGCGCTCACCACGACGTCGATGACCTTCTCCTCGCCCGGGATGCGCTGCGCCAACGCGGAGCTCGTGAACCCGATCCGCGGGCGCACCTCGAAGACGTCCACGTTGCCGAGCTTCTCGCCGAGGACGTATGCCTCTCCTGACGTCGGGTGCATCATCGCGCCGGCAATCTGCAGCAGCGTGGTCTTGCCGGCTCCGTTGGGACCGATGATGACCCAGCGCTCATCGAGCTCGACCGTCCAGTCGACGTTGTCGAGCAGCAGCTTGTCGCCGCGGCGCACAGTCACCCCAACCAACTGCAGCACCGCGTCGGCATTAACCTCGGCCACGGCGCATATCAAACCGCATGAACCCCGGGCGGTCGCGCAGGGCAACCGGTTACAGTCCCGTCACCATGAGTCTCGACATCGTTGTCTGGCCGGGACGGCCCTTCCCACTTGGGGCAAATTGGGACGGCATGGGCACCAACTTCGCCGTCTGGTCCTCAAGTGCGACCGGCGTCTCCGTGTGCCTGTTCGACGGCGACGGTCGCGAAACTCGAGCCCCCCTGACCGACACGACGTTTCGCATCTGGCACGGCTACCTGCCGGGCGTGCATCCCGGCGAGCTCTATGGACTGCGCGTGGACGGTCCGTACGCTCCGGCGCGGGGTCAGCTGCACAACTCGACGAAGCTCCTCGTCGACCCTTACGCAAAGGCGATCGTCGGCGACTTTTCGGACCATCCTGCGGTGTACGCAGCGAACCGAAACGACTCCGCGCCGTACGTGCCGCGTTGCGCGATCATCGATCCCGCATTCGACTGGGGCGACGACAAGCGTCCGAACGTGCCGTGGGACGACACGGTCATCTACGAACTGCACGTGCGTGGGTTCACCCGACTGCATCCGGACGTGCCGGCCGAGCTACGCGGCACGTACGCAGGGCTGGCGCATCCGCCGGTTGTCGACCACCTGCGCTCGCTCGGGGTCACCGCAGTCGAGCTGATGCCGGTGCACCAATTCGTGTCCGAGCCTTTCGTCCAGGCGCGCGGAATGCGGAATTACTGGGGTTACAACACGCTCGGGTTCTTCGCCCCGCATGCGGCATACGCACATGCCAGCGATCCCGGCGGGGTGGTGCGCGAGTTCAAGTCCATGGTGCGCGCCCTGCACGCGGCGGGCATCGAGGTGCTGCTGGACGTGGTCTACAACCACACCTGCGAAGGTGGACCGGGCGGCCCGGTGCTGTCGTTCCGGGGCATCGACAATCGCACGTACTACCGGTTGCAGCCCGGGAATCCCTCGCAGTACGCCGACTACACCGGATGCGGCAATACCTTCGATGCACGGCTGCCGTTCTCGCTGCGGCTGATCATGGACTCGCTGCGCTATTGGGTCACCGAGATGCATGTCGACGGATTCCGCTTCGACCTGGCGTCGGCGCTCGCCCGCTCACTACACGACGTCGACAGGCTCTCGGCGTTCTTCGACACGATCCATCAGGACCCGGTGATCTCGCAGGTGAAGCTGATCGCCGAGCCCTGGGACGTCGGCGCCGGCGGCTACCAGGTGGGCAACTTCCCACCGCTATGGACCGAGTGGAACGGCGTCTACCGCGACACGGTGCGCGCGTTCTGGGCGCACGGATCGGGCGGTGTGCGCGACCTGGCGTATCGGCTGTCCGGCTCGTCCGACCTGTACGGCGATGCCGGGCGGTTACCGTTCGCCTCGATCAACTTCGTGACCTCCCATGACGGGTTCACCTTGCGCGATCTGGTCTCGTATGAGCGGAAGCGCAACGAGGACAACGGTGAGGACAACCGCGACGGAACCGACGACAACCGCTCCTACAACTGCGGCGTCGAGGGGCCGACCGACGATCCCGGGATCAACGAACTGCGGCTGCGGCAGGTCCGCAGCTTGCTGGTGACGCTGCTGCTCTCGACCGGCGTTCCGATGCTGCTGGCAGGCGATGAGAGGTGGCGCAC
>DATFRC010000032.1:0-32370 GCA_035263725.1 Jatrophihabitantaceae bacterium
CGTCCAGGCCAGGGCGAAGGACATCGCCGCCGGAGACTGGGCCGGCGCGGCGGTAAAGAAGGCCATCGACGCGGTCAACGCCAGCATCGCCATCATCATTGCCGTCGGCGCGGCCGGTGCGGCCGGCGCAGGCCGCTAACAGCGGGCCGAGCCCGTGGACGCCAATCGGCAGATCGATTAGCTCTGTCCGCGCCATGAGCGTCGGTGACCACGGTCGGTCTCGTCTGCCGACTAGGCCCCTTGCGTGACCATCGGTCGGAGGCCCCAGTTCCCTGTTCCTCGTGTGGCTGCCCGCATTCGACGTGGTCCGCACGGGCGGGCAGCCGCCGGTGCTGCGCGGTCGGTGGCGCCGGCCTGAAGGTGGGCAGGCTGCCTGGCGAGGGGCTGCATCGGCGACGCCTGCTCAAGTACGCCGCGCCGGTCGCGTTGATCCAGGTGCTGCCCGACCCGCGGTCTGACGGCCCCGCGGACGCCCAGCCGCTGGGCACTGCTCCCGACGGTGTTGCCGAGGCCGTTGGGGACAGCGGGAACGTCCGGCTCGCGTTCGACCCAGCCCTGCCGGACCTCACCGCACTGCCCGATGGCGCGCGCCGGGACGGCTCCTGGTCAGTGTCGGCCGACGCAGTGCGCCTGACGGGCGGGCGGTGGTTCGTCGAACGCGACGGTGACCAGGTGCAGGCCGGGCTCGACGTCACGGAACACTGGCGGCCGCGGCGACTTCCGCTCGTCATGCGGGTGGTCACCACCGTCGTCCCCGTGTTCCGGCGGTGGCCGACGACGTACCGGTGGAGGGCAGTCCTCGGTCCCGGCGGCCAGACCACGGGTGGCTGGACGAGGGTCAGCTCCGCACATGGTGACGACTATCGTCGGGCCACCGGCACCTGACCAGAGGCGTTACCTGCGCTGTCGCTAGCTGCTGGATTGACGCTGGGTCAGCCGGAACGGCCCGGGACTGTCGGCTCCGGCAGAAACTGCGGTTATCGCTGGCAGGCCGATGGTCATGAGCGGCCTGGAGTGGCGGTGTCCGGCCCTGGGTAATGGCCCGTCAATGGCCAGGATCGGCTGTGCCCGGTCGGCGAGCGACGAGCCAGAGGAATGTGACGAGGTGGCCGTCTCCTTCGTCCTCCTCGACGACTTCGAACGCGTCGAGCGTCAAGCCGGCGGCTCGGACGGCGTGCCGTGTGGCGTCAGCGCCGATGCCGCCGAAGAACATGGGCACGCCGAGCCAGTCGGCGCTGATCTCGTCGCCGGGCGTCGTAGGTGCGCTCGTAACCAGTAGCCCGCCAGGTCCTAGCCAGGAGGCGATGGCGGCGAAGAGTTGTGCGTGCTGTCGGGATGGGATGTGCCCGAGTGCGTAGAAGGAGGCGACAGCATCGAGGCTGGCAGGACGCACCGCGAAGCGGGTCATGTCCGCGTGGACCAACAGCGCGGCTGGAGCGGCCTGCTGAGCGAGGCGCAGTTGAGTGAACGAGCCGTCCACGCCAATCACGCGGTGATGCTCAGCCAGGATGCGTATCGCTGGCTCGCCTGAGCCGCAACCCAAGTCGAGCACGATACTGCCCGGCCGTAGCTCGGTGAGGAGTCGCTCAACCCAACGCAGACGAACGCTGTTGTCTCGCGACCAATCCCGATAGCCGCCGCCGATGCGGTCGTATCCGTCGCGGACCACCTCGAACTCGTCGGACACGGACGCAGCGTAGTCAGTGACTGCAACGAACCCTCAGCCGAGATTGACAGAGTCGTTCGGCTCCGTGCACGCGACCATCGGCAGATCAGTGCTAGCGGTCGGCGAGACTCCATTCGCCGTTCCTCGAGACCGCCATCGCGCATCAGTACCTGTCGGTCGCACTCCTGGCTTACGTGCGGTCTTCTGAGGACGGCATCAGTTGGACGGGACGATGATCAGGCGCACGATGAATTCCTGGGAGGCGTTCGCGGAGACCGTCAGCACGACCCACCCGCCCTTCGGGTGGTAGTTGTCGGTGCCGGGCGCAACCGGGGCATAGATCCTCCGCACCCCGTCTTCGAGCGTGCCGTAGAGGCCGGGATAGCCCTTGATCCGGACAGGAACGGCGTTCGCGGGCTTGGTATCCGACCAACCGACACCGACGAAGACACACGTTCCCTTATCCGTGAAGTACCAGAGGCCTGCCGGATTCTCCGACTTGCCGATGGGTGACGTCGCGTTCGCCGGGCACTGCGGTGGGGCGCTGTGGCGGCCACTACGCACCACCTTGTAGCTGACGGGCTTCATCGGTGCCGCGACACTCGTCGTGGGCGCAGAGGGCCGTGGTACAGCCACGGCAGTGTGGCCCGGGTGGTGATTCGAGTTGCTCTGTCCAGTCATGGCGACGCCGGTGCCTGCCGCGAGTGCGGCAGCAGGGACAGCTACTCCAATGGCAAGACGGCGCCGGCGCGTGCTGACATAACGGCGACGGACGGCGTGGACGAGGTCCCGCTTGGGCTCGAGATCTGCTGTGGCGCGGTCGAAACCGCGGCGCAGCAACTTGGCGAGCTCGTCGTCAGTTGGCATGATCGTTCTCCTTCAGATCGGCGGGGTCGCCGAGCGCCTTGCGCAGCTTGTTCAGCCCGTGGTGGGTCTGACTCTTGACGGTTCCGGTGCTGCAGCCGAGAGCGGCTGCGGTCTGCTCTACGGAGAGGTCCTGGAAATAGCGCAGCACGAGGACGGCCCGCTGGCGCGTCGGCAACTCCATCACCGCGGGCAGTAGCACCTGCTGCAGCAGCACGTCCCCGTCGGGTGGGGCAGGGCCGGGTTCGACCGTTGCGGTGCTCTCCTGCGGCCGCCGTGAGCGCTCGCGCCAGCGGTTCTTGGCGAGGTTGACAACTACGCGACGGGCATAAGGTGTCGGCTCGCCGCGGATCCGTCGCCACCTCCGAGCTACTTGCAGGAGCGCCGTCTGCACGAGGTCTTCGGCGTGGCCGCGATCGCCGGTGAGGAGGTAGGCGGTGCGCAGTAGCCCGGGCGACGACGCGCGCACGAACTCGTCGAAGTCGCCGCCCAACACGTCCATTCGCACGCCCGTTACGACACCGCCTCGAACGGAGAGGTTGCACGGGCGTCGTAGACCGCCCAGTCCCGGATGAACCGAGCAAACGTGCACGCGCGCACCGTCGCCGCAGTGTCCTACAGTGTCCGCGATGCCAGTGGCCACCGGCGGCACCCTCGACGACTGGAACTTCGCCATCGACATCCTCGTCGCGGCGGGGACCGTTGGCGCTGTCATCGTCGCCTTATGGCTCGGCGTGCACGCCGAAGGCGATAAAAAGCGGGAACGCCGCGAAGCAGCCCGGTGGAATGCCCGCCAGGTCATCAGCGTCATGCGAGCGTGGCTCGACTGGGAACCGCGCGCGGGGCTACCTCAGTACGGCCCCGGACTGGAGATCGTCAACGGCAGCAACGAGGTGATCACCGAAGTCCGTGCCCAGGTACAGATCCGGCCGCTGCCGAACGGGCGCACGGGCTTGACCTGGGAGTGGACCGGCAGCGCAGGTGACCGCCTGGCCTATCTAATGCCAGGTGAGCATGACGATCTGCAGGGCGAACCTCACGACGAGCACGGACGGCGCGTCGAAAGACTGGAAAGCGTTCGATCCGCGATGGTTGTGATGATCAGCTGGCAGGACGGCCACGGCACCCATTGGACCCGACAGGACAACGGCGAGCCGTCCGTCGGCACCCCCACCTACCCGCCCGTACCCCTAGAACCATTCGTCGATCATCCGAGCCGGTTGCTGCGGGCGTTCCGCGCGGCGCGCGGGCGAGCGAAGCCGAAGTCCCGCCGCGACGAGTAGCGACGGCGGCTTCATCGAATCCGGTGAAGTCGGTCACCCGTTCGACTGCCGCGACTCGTCGGGCCTCCCGTTCGACGACGCGCTCACGCTCGAGCGGCAGTGCTTCTACGAACTCGCCGCAACACCAGAGGGCGCCGTTCCCACGACGGCGTGAGCGACTGACAGCACCTGCCCGTTGGCGCTGCTCGGTCAGGTGTCCAGCCATAGGCCGTAGACGAAGACGATGGGTCTGCCCATGATCACTCTTGGGTTGAGCTGGCTGGTAGTGGGTGATATCAGAGGGTGGTGGTGAGTCCGCCGTCGATGACGAAGTCGGCGCCGGTCACATTGGCAGTGCGGTCGCTGGCGAGCAGCAAGGCGAGGTCGGCCACCTCGTGCGGTCGGGTGAACCTTCCGGTGACGGTTTGCGCGGCGGCGCCGGCGCGAACATCGGCCGCTCGCGCACCTTGGGCCTGGGCGACCGTGGCGGCCATGCCGTCGCTACCAAGCCACAGGTCGGTCTCGACCGGGCCCGGGCTGATCGTGTTGACCCGTACGCCGTGCGCGCCGAACTCCTTCGACAGCGACTTGCAGAGGTTGCTCAGCGCGGCCTTGGCCGCGCTGTAGTCGATGACCAGTGGATCGGGCAAGAACGCGTTGACCGAGCTGATCGTGACGATGGAGGACTTGGGACGCCGGATCAGGTGCGGCAGCGCGGCGCGCATGGTCCGCGCCGCGGCGAGGAAGTTGATCGTGAGCGTCCGTGTCCAGTCTTCGTCGGACACGCTGAGGTAGCCGTCCGGTCGTGCGTGCGTTGCGCCGACATTGTTGACGACGATGTCGATGTGCTCATGCGCGTTGATTGCGGCGTCGATGAGTGCGGCGGGTCCGGTGCTTTCGGTCAGGTCGACGCGCACCGGCGCGACGTGCAGCCGGTCGGCGAGCAGGTCAAGTTCGGCGCTTCCGTGCAGGGCGCCGGCGACGACCAACGCCCCCTCCTCGGCCAGCGCGCGAGTGATCGCCAATCCGATGCCTTTGCTGGCGCCGGTGACCACCGCCACCTTTCCGGTCATGTGCAGGTCCACGATGGCACGGTAGGTGACCGCGCGCCCGAACGTCGACCAGGACGGCCGACTGCACTGGGCCGCAGCCGCGGCGATGACCGCCGTGAGCGCCGACCTGCCTGACATGCCCGCAGCGCTGCTGCTCAGCTATCGCCGCGTCCACGTCGACAACTGGATCTCGACTGGCGCGTGGACCTGGCGCGTCTGGTTGAGCACGACGCGCACCTGTGGGCCGGAGCCGTGATCATGATGGGTCCGGCGTGTGTGTGCCTGACGCAGCTGGTCTCGGGCCAGTTGTTCCACCTGGCCGGGATCCGGGACCGGTGAATTGTGTCACTTCTTGACCGTGGCCCTGGCGTTCGCTACGGCCGTGAACACCCTCCCGACCGGGAGGTGGTCGAACTCCACGAAGAGCCGGTCGGCCATCGCGAACATGCGAGCGTTGTACGACGTTTCCATTCGCATATCGGAGATCGCCATCGCGATTCACTCCTTCCTCGGTCGTAGTCGCAGGCCGGGTCGTCGAACGTGAGTTAGGAGACGGTGCCCGGCGGCCGCGGGTGGGCCGGTACGGCCATCAGCGCGGAGGCTCCAGACGGCCACCGAGACCGGTGGAGTGATCGGCGCGGGGCAGCGTGTTGGCCTTCGATGTCGAGGTTGGGTAGCAGGCGGCTCAGCTTGCCCGGCAGCGCCCAGGAATTGTGTCCGAGCAGGGCGAGAACGGCTGGGACGAGAGTCATGCGGATGACGAACGCGTCGATGAGTACGCCGACGCCGAGGCCGAACGCGATGGTTCTAAGGGTGCTGTCGGGGGTTTTGACGAAGCTGGCGAACACCGAGAACATGATCAGTGCTGCGGCGGTGACAATACGGGAGGCTTTGCGACCGCCCTGGGTGATCGCTCGCACCGGGTCGTGGGTTTCGAGGTACGCCTCGCGGATGCGCGAGACCATGAATACCTCGTAGTCCATTGCGAGGCCGAACAAGACCGCGATCAACATGATCGGCAGGAAGCTGATCACCGGGCCGGTGGTGCTGGCGCCTATGAGCTTGTGGGCCCAACCCCACTGGAAGATCGCGACGACGGCACCCAGCGACGCCCCGATCGACAGCAGGAATCCGGCGGCGGCCTTGACGGGTACGACGATCGATCGGAAAACGATCAGCAGCAATACAAGGGAGAGCCCTACGACCAGCGCAGCGAAGGGAACCAGCGAGGAGCTGAGTCGGTCGGACACGTCGATGGCGACCGCGGTGGGACCGGTTACTGCGACGTCGGCCGCGTCGGTGCGGGCCATCGTGGGAGCCTGCGCGCGGATCGTATTGACCAGGTGCGTGGTGGCGCTGTCGTGCGGGCCGCTGCCGGGGATGATGGACACGACGGCCGTATGCCCGTCGTTGCCGAGCTGGGCCGGCGTGGTCAGGAGCACATCGGGCAGCGTTTTGACGGTGGCGGCGACGCTGGTGGCGGCAGTTTTCGGGTCGGTGCCTGGGTGGGCCTGAACGAGCAGGGTGAGTGGTCCGTTGAAGCCGGGGCCGAATTCGCTCGAGACCAGGTCGTAGGCCTGCCGCTGCGCACTGCCGGGAGGCGCGCTGCTGTTGTCGGACAGGGCGAGTTGCAGACTGAGCGCGGGCGCAGCGAGCACGAGCAGGCCGGCGACCACGGTTGTGATGGTGCGCGCCGGGTGCCGAGTCACGAAGCGGGCCCATCGCTCCCCGAGTACCGCGGGGGCGCCGGGGCGTTCGCGGCGGGCGGCCCGTGAGTTGCGCTTGGGAACAAGCCGCTGCCCGGCGAAGCCGATAATCGCCGGAAGCAGCGTGATCGCAACGAGAACGGCGATTGCGACGGTTGCCGCTGCGGACAGCCCCATGACGGTCAGGAACGGAATGCCGACAACGGTGAGGCCGGACAGTGCGATGACGACGGTCGTCCCGGCGAATAGCACGGCGCTGCCGGCCGTTGCCGCGGCCACGCCCACTGCCTCCAGCGGAGGCTTTCCGTTGACCAGTTCGGACCGGTAGCGGGACAGGATGAACACGGAGTAGTCGATGCCGACAGCCAGGCCGATCATCAGGGCCAGGCTGGGCGCGGTGGAGGAAACGGTTGCGACGTTGGAGGCGAGATACACGCCGATGGCGCCCACGACGACGCCGCTGAGCGCGCTCAGCAGCGGTAGGCCGGCAGTGAACAGCGAGCCGAACGTAACCGCCAGGATGGCAAAGGCGATCACGATGCCCAGCGCCGTCGACGGGCCGGTCTTGGCGGAAACGTTGTCGTACGCGCTGCCCCCGACATGCGCGGTCAGGCCAGCTCGTTCGGCTGGATGGGTCGCGTCGACGAGCGCCGGGAGGCTGTCGGAATCCAGATGGGGGCGGGTGACCGTGTACTGGACCTGGGCCAACGCCGTACGCCCGTCCGGTGAGATCGCCTTGGACGTGTAGGGGTCGATGACGGCAGCAACCTGGGGTGCAGTCCTGGCTTGGGTGAGGGTCGCCTCGACCGCGCTGTGGTACTTCGGGTCGGTGATCTTGGTACCGGGCGGTGATTCCAGGATGATCTGGGCGCTCGTTCCCGCTGCTGGCGGAAGGGTCTTCTGCAGTTCGTTCAGCGCGTTCTGCGAGGAGGAGCCGGGGATGGTGAAGTCGCTGTCGATGTGCGAGCCGAACGCGGCATAGCCGCCGATCACCACGAACATGATCAGCAGCCAGCCGGCAAGAAACGCACACTTGTGCCGGAACGCCGATGTCGCGAGGCGCTGGATCAGGGTAGCCACGATGTACTCCTTTGATTTGGGCATGGCGAAGCTCGGTTGGTGACGCGTGAATTGCGATGCGGCCTGGGTGCGCCGCAATGGCACGGATGGCCGGACAGCGGCTGCGTCCGGCGGCGCTATCTGGTCATTGCGATCGCCGGTCGGAACGGTCGACCACGAGGCAGCTGAGCACCGCCCCCAGCGCGCGCTCGATCACCCAGGCGTCGATCTGTTCGGGGTCGGCCGCGTACGCCAAGGCCAGGCCGTTGCGCAATGCAACGATGATCGTCCCGACTAGCGCCGCATATTCGCCGTCTTCCGGCGCGTGGTCCGCCAACGCCTGCTCGACGGCACGGGACACTTCTTCACGCTGCGCGCGCAGGAAGGGCGTATAGATCTCTCGAATCGCGGCGTCGCGCCCGGCCCGGGAGGCGAACTCCAGCACGAGCTGCGTCCAGTCGGCGTCGGCGATCACGTTGTCCGTCATGACCGACGCACTCGTGCGGCCTTCGTCTTTGGCCGTCGGATCGGTCGCTGCGGCGATGACCTCCTGCATTCGCTCGATCCGCTTCTTGAGCAGCAACCCGACGATCTCTTGCTTGCTGTCGAAGTTCGAGTACACCGCACCCTTCGACAGCCCGGCGCGACGCGCAATGTCATCGAGCGTGCTGTCCAGATAGCCCTTCTCCAAAAAGGTTTCCGAGGCGGCCTCGAGCAACCGGCGGCGCACCTCTTCCCGCCTCGGGCGGCGGATCGGAACGGGCGGCTCGTGGCGCGCATCGTGCGAAGGGTTACGCGATGTCATGCCGTCACCGTAGCATACCCTTGGTACTGAATACCACCGGTACTGACTCGAGGATTCAATCGTCGCGCAGATGGAGTTCGTCGAGGACGGCGCGGACCGCGGCTGCCGAGCGGTGCAGACCGTCATGCTCGTCCTGCGACAGCGGCACGGACAGCACGCGGTGCACGCCGGTGCGGTTGATGACAGACGGCACGGAAAGGCACACGTCACTGATGCCGGCGTAGTCGGTGAGCAGCGAACTGACGGGCAGCACCTGGTGTTCGTCGTGCAGGATTGCCTCGATGATGCGGGCGGTGGCCAGCGCCACCGCGTAATTGGTGTGTCCCTTGCCGCGCAGGATCCGGTAACCGGCATTGATGACCTGGGCGGCGAGGTCGTCGCGCTCGCGCGCGCTCATTGGCCGCAGCTTCTCATCGTCCCACTCCAGAATTGGCACGGCGCCGACGGTCGCGCTGCTCCACAGCGGGATCTCGGAATCGCCATGCTCCCCCGCGATGTACGCGTGCACGCTCTGCACCGCGACCCCACAGTGCGCAGCGATCAGCGAGCGCAGCCGGGAGCTGTCCAGCAATGTGCCCGAGCCGAGTACCTGATTGCGAGGCAGGCCGAGAATCTTCAACGCGGCGTAGGTAATCACGTCGACCGGGTTGGTCACGACCACGACGACGGCGCGGGGCGCAACGGCAAGCAGGGGTGGCAGCACACTGCGGCAGATCGCCACGCTTTCTTCGGCAAGGTCGAGGCGGGTCTGCCCGGGCTTGGGGAGGCCGCCGATCGTCATGACCAGCACGTCGGCATCGCGGCACACCTCGACGTCGTCCGAGCCGACGACCGTCGCCATGGGGACGAACTGCAGACCGTGTTGCAGGTCGAGCACTTCGGCGTCGATCTTCTCGGCGTTGCGGCCATACAAGGCGATCGTCTTGCCGGTGCCTCTGATCATGCACGCATAGGCGAGGGTGACTCCGACATGGCCGGTGCCCGCGATCGCGATCTTCGCCGGACCAGCCGCTGAGGTGGTCATGGCGCCCTCCGGTCGTCCCTGTCAACGTAGCTCCGATTGCGCAACAATCGCTCGCCTCAGGCGGGCCGATCTTGCGCAATCGGAAAGCGGCAGACGACGGCCCGCCGGGTTCGGCGGGCCGTCGTCTTACTTGTTGTCCGGAGACTCGTCAGTTCGTGTCCGAGCTCGGGATGTAGGCACCCGGGACCTGCGCCGGAACGTAGATCTTCGAGTCACCCGGGTAGGGCACCTTCCACTGGTGCGCCTGGTACCACGTGAACCGGTTCATCTGCTCCGGGTTCGCGTAGTCGGGCACCGCACCGTTGCCGGTCGTGTGCTGCTGGGCGAGCCAGGCCTGCCAGGCAGCGGCGGTGGCCTTCATGTCCGCGGGCACCGCGGTCTTCTGGGCCTCCGCCTTGTTCAGTGCCGCCGCCGCGGCGCCGGTCAGCCCCAGGGTGTCGAGGCCGCACGCCGGCGGAGTGGTGATGGCCTCGGTGAGCGGGATCTGGTTCGGCACCGCGGTGAACGGCGTGTCGTTGGCCTTGTTGGTGAATGCGTCGTACATCGGCGTGGCGGCGGCGACCTTCTCGTTCAGCGGCTGGGCGCCGAGGATCTGCTCGATCGTCCGGATCGCCGATATCTGCGAGTAGTAGGTGTTGATCACCTTGCCGCGCTGGGCCCAGGGGCTGATGACCTCGACCGGAGCGCGGTGACCGTCGACGTGGTCGGCACCGTCCTGGCTGTCATCCTCGAGGACGAAGATGGCGGAGTCCTTCCAGTACGGGCTGTGCGAGATCGTGTCGACGATCTGACCCTCGGCGAGATCGCCGTCGGCCACGCCGGCCTCCGAGTCAGCCGGCCCACCGGTGTGGTCGCTGGAGAGCCACACCATGTTGAAGTTGGCGGGACCGTACTGCTCGAAGTCCTGCTTCCAGATCTGGTAGCGGTAGATGTCCGGGATCGAGAGGTCGAACGGGGGGGACAGCGGGTCGGCGATGGCGTTCAGCGACGGGATAGCCGAGCCGTAGTTGCCCTTCAGACCTGGGGCGGTCAGCTGGGCCGGATCGCCGCCGTTCTCGACGCTCTTGGTGGCGCAGTAGTAGTCCTGCCAGGAACCGGACGGCTTGCCCTCGAGGTACTCGAACTCGCCGTAGTTCCGGGCCGTGGCGCCGGCCGACTCGACGGCGCTCCACAGGAAGCCGGAGCGCTGGTGGCCCAGCACGTCTTCCTCGGTGTCGTAGGTGCGCTGGTACTCACCCGCGTCCGACTCGGAGTACTCGGGGTTGTCGCCCTGCATCAGCCAGTTGTGGCCCTCGGAAGAGTTGGTGCCGATGTCGTACACGTTGTCGTAGAGACCGAACTGCGTGGCCAGCGCGTGCTGATTCGGTGTGGCCTTCTCGCCGAACTGGGTGAGCGTCGGGTCGCCGTTGCCCGCGGGCATGTCGCCGAACACCTGGTCGTAGGTCCGGTTCTCCTTCACGATCAAGAAGACGTGCTTGATCGTGGACGGGTCGCCGATGCGCAACGGGACCGGGACCGGCGCCGCTTTGCCGCCGTTGGACTGCTGGACGTCGTTTTTGCCCCAGCCGTTCTGCTGGAAGACCGTCACGGTGTCGTTCGCGATGTCCTTGTCGCTCGGAAGGGTGAAGCGCGTCAGGGACGCGGTCGTGCTGTGCGTGTCGTGGCCGGTCACGGGGACGGTTCCCTGTCCCTTGTAGGTCGTGATGGCCGGGCCGCGCGCGTCGATTCCGCGGGTGTTGGTGACGACGATCTGGTTGCCCACGGTCGCCACGGTCTTCGGGTAGTAGTCCGTCGGCAGCAGGCCGATGTAGCTGACCGGCTGCTTCGGCGTGCCGTCGTAGTGGTAGACCGCGACGGCGTTCGCCCGGCCCAGGGTGACCAGCAGGTGGCCGTCCTTGGTCATGGCGATGCCGTCGGGCTGGTAACCCACGGTGGACTCCGGCCACGGCCTGGTCTCGATCGTCTGCACGACCTGGTCCAGCGTGGTGTCGATGACCGAGACGGTGTCGCCGTTCGTGTTGGCGACGAACAGCGCGTTGTCCTTGACGAACATCGCGGTCGGGTGCAGGCCGACAGCGATCGATCCGACCGCCGCGGACGGGTTGGTGGTGTCGATGACGCTGACGGCTCCGGTCGTCGACGTGCCGAGGTACCCGTCGGCCGGCACCTGGGTGCCGTAGGAGACCATGGTCGTGTCGCCGGGCTGGGCCTGGCGGCCACCCTCGTCGCTCACGTAGAGCTTGCTGCCCACGAACTTGAGCTCACGAGGGGCGATGCCGACGTTCCACGTCTGCTTGACGGCGCCGGTGTTGGGGTCGAGCGCCACGACGGTGTTCTGCCCGTTGAGCGCGGCGTACAGAGTCGACCCGTCGGGCGAGTAGGCGGTCTGGGCCACCAGCGCGGAGTTGGGCACCGTAGCCCGGTTGTTACCCGAAAGGTGGCTGCCCACTGTCGGGAGCGAGAAGCGCGTCGGCGCACCGAGGGTGCCATCGGCGTTGACCGGGAAGCGGGTCACGGCGTTTTGCTCTGGCAGCCAGAGGAACTTGCCGTCCGGCGAGTACGTCGGGCCTTCCTGCCCGACGGTGCCGTCGGAGAGTGTCTGGTTAACGCCGGACGCGTTCCCGACCGTCCAGATGAGCTTGTAGTTCTGCAGGTCGAAGATCTGCAGGACCACCGGCTTGTCGGCACTGGTCGCTGCGAGGAATCGCCCGTCCGGGCTGACTGTCGAGCCCATGAACTTACCGAACTGGGTGAGCAGGCGGTCGCCGATCGGCTTGATGATCTGGTCGTCGGAGACCTGGATCCCGTTGGAATACTGGGTGCCGACCTGGTTGTCGCCAAATATGACCGTGGTGCCGAAGGCCATTCCTCCGCCGACGGCGAGGACAGTAGCGGTGCCGGCTACGACTATGCGCAGCCGGCGACCGGTCAAGTCCGGGAACCCGAAACGGCCTCCCGAGACTTCTCGGCGTTGTCGCGTGACTTGCATACCTATCCCTTCGATGTGGGGGCTAGCAGATCGACCAGTCCGTCGAACTGCCAAAGGGGGTTGGGTGCATCACCCGTTGCGGTGTGGACCTGGAAGAAGCCGTTGACTTCCTGGGGTCCGTCACCATCGGCCTTGTACCGCCCGTCTGGGGTGACATCGAGCTGGTAGATCGCCTGGCCGGTGGCTGTGGAGCCGGGGAGGTGCCACGACACGACACATCGCCAGTCGTTGCCGGCTCCGTGGTCTGCGAGGAGGGAACCGCCCTTGTCGCAGGCGGCGCCGCTCCGTAGCTGCGCCTCCGTGACGTTCGGACGATGCAGCTCTCCGGTCTGCATGACGTAGAGATGGGCGAACGCCGTCGCGAGGGAGCGGTCCAACTTGGGTTTGTCGATCCCGGAGCCGGCGACCGGGGTTGCGACGGCGATGACCCCGACAGTGACTGCGAGCAAAGCCGCCAGTGGCAGCGCCGCCTGCACGAGAACGCGCCGGCCGACCCCGTCATACGCCGCGTCGGTGAAGTCACGGCGCATGAACAGCACGTAGGCGAGCGCAGTGGCGGCCACTGCCCAGGCGAGGCTGACGATGACCCCAAGGACAATGGGGCCGATCTGAGGCGGGTCGGTGAACAATCCGCGCCAGGCGATGAAGGCGTAGCTCGGCAGGGCCACACGCACGACGACGGGCAGCGGAAGCAGTTGCGCAAGCTGCAGCGCTATTGCGAGAAGCGCGGGCACGACCAGCCCCATGGGAGAACGGCCGAGCGCCACCGAGCCGAGCAGCCCGACCGCCGCGAATGCCAAGGTAGGCGCCAGCACGCTGGCCCATGCGAGCAGCACAGTGCCGGCGGCGTGCGCCGGCGCGAGCAGTTGGCCGTCGAGGCCCACGAGCGGCCGATTCCCGACGGCGGCCAGTCCCCCGACGATTCCCGAGGCGGCAAGCCCAGCCACGAGCAGCAGGATGACGGTGAGGCTCGCCAGCGTCTTTGCCGCGAAAATCCTGCGTGGCGACCGCACAGCCACGAGCAGGTGCCGCCACGTGCCAAGCCGGTCCTCAGCGGCGAAGACGTCCCCGGCGACCAGGGATGTCACGATCGGCAGCACATAGCTGCAGGAAAACGACAGGACCACCAACGGTCCGGCCCAGCCGGTCTGACTCATCCAGCGGCCGAAGACCGTGTCGGCCGGCAGCGAGCTCTGCTGACTGATGACGGCCACGAGCAGCGCCGGGCCGACCCAGCAGGCCAGGATCAGCAGGCGGATGCGCCACTGGGCCAGCAGCTTGACCAGTTCGAATCGGTAGCTGCGCCGAACGGGTGCTGGCCGGGCGCCCGCCCTCGGCAGCGCGACGGCAACGGCGGTCACAGGTCCTCGTCCTCACTGGGTGCGTTCGTCGCCGCGGTGAGGGCCAGGAAGGCTGCCTCGAGCGGCGCCACTACCGGTGCCAACTCGCGCACTGCCACATTGGCGCGGACCAGGCGGGCGACCAGATCGTCCAGCGCCGGCACGGCAGCACGGACGAGGAGCGCCTCAGCGTCATGACGTCTCAGCAACTCGTCGTCCGGGAGAACGCGAAGCTGCGGCGTCTCGGACGCGACTCGCCGCGCCGCTGCGGGATCCGAGGTCCGCACCCGGTAATCCAGCTCGTCGGTCTCAGCGGCGAGCTTGCCGACCGGGCCGGAGAAGACCACCCGACCGGTCGCGAGGATCGTGACCTCGCTGCACAGCGCGGCTAAGTCGTCCATCCGATGGCTGGAGAGGACGACTGAGGTGCCGTCTGCCGCCAACCCCATGAGCACCCGGTGCACGTGACGGGTGCCGGCCGGATCAAGGCCGTTCGCCGGTTCGTCGAGCACCAGCAACCGGGGCTTGGTCAGCAGCGCGGCGGCAAGCCCCAGGCGCTGCCGCATCCCCAGCGAGAAGCCGCGAACGCGGTCGTGCGCCACATCGGTGAGCCCGACCTGCTCCAGCGCGTCGCCTATGCCGTCTGATCCACTCCCCCGCAAGCGGGCCAGCGCAGCGAGGTTCTGCGAGGCGGTGAGCGACGGATATAGGCCCGGCCCGTCCACGAAGCCCGCGACCCTGTCAGGCAGCGAGAGCGTCCTGCGGACCGGGCTGCCGAGGATCTCGAGATCGCCGCCGTCGGCCACGGCCAGCCCGAGAAGCAACCCGAGCAGCGTCGTCTTCCCGGCGCCGTTCGGCCCGACCAGGCCGTGTATCTGAGCTTCCGCAATGTCGAGGTCGACCCCGTCAAGGGCGACGACCTCATCGAACGATTTACTGATCCCGCGCGCACGAACTGCAAGGTTTTCCGGCATTTTGATCCTCTGATGCGGTCTGCGGCATCAGGGACCGTATCTACCCTCTGTGGACTCGACAGGACCTGTAGTAGAACCTTGGGTTAAGGACACACGACGCGCGACCTCGCGCCGGCCGGGTGGCGGCGACAGCGGGGGGCTGGGCCCACCTAGCGAGGGTTTCTACAAGTTGGTGCTGGCGGCCAGATCTTGATAGGCGGGCAGAAGCTCGTCCCACCGCTGTTTCACTCCTGCCTCGCGGCGCTCTTTTCCTGCGATGTGGGTGGCGAGGTCTTCGATGTGGATCTGTATCCCGGCGCCGTAGCCGGCGAGCTGGTCCGGCGGCATGCCGCGTTCCTCGAGGACCAAGATCGTGTGGTCGCCGTGGGCCGTCAGTGTGGCCTCGATGGCGTGCTCCTCCGGCTCGTCCGCCCCCGTCGTCATCACGAGCAGCCGCTGCGGCGGCTCGCATACTTCCACGCGGCCCGTGCCTTCCCACCCACTCGTGTAGAAGTGTGCGTGGAACTCACCGCCGACTCGCAGCTCGCCCTCGACCTCGCCGAGCCAGCGGGCGAGACGAGGGGGATCGGTGAGTGCCGACCACAGATCGTCGATGCCCGTGTCGAAGCGGTCCTGCATGCGCACGATGCCTTTGCCGTCGGCTGATCGCAGGCTGCCGAGGATGCGCCGGCCGCCAGTTGTGTTGCTGCTCATCTGCTGCTCCTCCGTTCGCGCTTCTCGCGGGCGTGAACGTACCAATATTGTTACGTAACTGTCCAGGTACATATGTTGGTCATCATCGGGCTGCGCACAACTTCCGCCGCCGCACCGTAGTCGCGGGATGATGGACGGTGGCCTGCGACGCCTGGCGCCGCGCCCAGCGGTCCGGCGTCGTCGTCCAATCCGAGGAAGGTGGAGGCTCATGTCCAACGAAACTGAAATCCGTCCCTTCCGCGTGGACATGCCGGAGGACGCGATCGCGGACCTTAGGGGGCGCATCGCCGCTGCTCGCTGGCCCAGTAAGGAGCTTGTCGACGATCGGTCGCAGGGCGTACAGCTGGCGACGAATCAAGAGCTGGCCCGCTACTGGACGACCGATTACGACTGGCGAACGTGCGAGGCGAAACTGAACGCTCTTCCGCAGTTCAAGACCGACATCGACGGGGTGGAGATCCACTTCATCCACGCCCGGTCATCACACCCGGATGCGTTGCCTTTGATCATGACCCACGGCTGGCCCGGCTCGGTGATCGAGCTGCTCGAGACCGTCGGACCGCTGACCGACCCCACCGCGCACGGTGGCAGCCCCGATGACGCCTTCCACCTCGTGCTGCCATCCATCCCCGGATACGGCTTCTCCGCCGAGCCCACCGAGATCGGCTGGTACGCCGGCCGCGTTGCGCAGGCGTGGGCGGAGCTGATGCGCCGTCTCGGCTACACCCGTTACGTCGCCCAGGGCGGCGACCAGGGGGCCTCGGTCACCGACGCCATGGCCCGCCAGGCTCCGGAAGGACTCATCGGCATCCACACGAACCTGCTCGTTACGGCCTTGGCCCGCTCCGGGCCGTCGGAAACCGCGGAGGAACGCGCGGCGGCCGATGCGCTCGCCGCGTTCAGAAAGACCGGCTTCGGCTACTTCCTCGAGCAGGCCACGCGTCCGCAGACGATCGGCTACGCCCTGCTGGACTCCCCCGTCGCCCTGGCGGGCTGGATGCTCGACCACGACACCGACAGCTACTACAAGATCTCCCGCGCCTTTGTCGACGGGCAGCCCTCGGGCGGTCTCACCCGGGACCACATCCTCGACAACATCACGCTGTACTGGCTGACCGGCACCGGGGCGTCGGCCGCGCGCTCATATTGGGAGGCCGGACGAGCCCAGGCTCTTGCGGCTGCGGCTGGCGAAGCTCCACCGCAGGTCTCACTCCCGGTCGGCTTCACCACGTTCCCCGGCGAGATCTTCCGGGCGCCGCGCAGCTGGGTCGAGCAGGGGTACCCCAACCTCGTCTACTTCAACGAGGTCGACAAGGGCGGCCATTTCGCCGCCTGGGAAGAGCCGGAGCTGTTCGCGACAGAGATCAGGGCGGCGTTCAAGTCGCTGCGCTGACGCAACTCGTGGACGAGACCGAATGTCACGATCGCTGGGCGGCGGACCTACGTGTATCGCGCGGCGCTTGAGGTAGGTAGGGGGCAAACGGGCTGGCGCGGAACCACGTCGGGAACGCCCGAGTCAGCATTGTCGGCCCATGAAGCCGCAGGCGCTTCGCCCGTCGTGCCTGGTCGTAGCTGAGGCGCTCGAGGTGCAGGTCGACGAGCGTACGCGCATCGGTTTCGCAGACGAGATCCTCTATGTATCCGACGCCTTTCGTGCATAGCTCCGGGTGGGGCGTGCGCAGGATCAGCCAGTAGTCGTGCGCAGCTTGATCTCGCAGGGCAACACGGACGACAGTCGTGCCCGACGGGATGCGTTCGATGTCGACAAGCTTGAGTGTCGCCCACAGCACGTATGCGGGATCGAGGTGGTGGGGTTCGATCTCGAGCCACCGCGCACCCCATTGGCCCATGGCGTCACAAACCGGCCGTAGCTGCTGGCCCATCTCGGTCAGCGTGAATGTAGAACCGCGTCCGCGCGCGTTGGCGGTGCGGGTAATCACGCCGGCGCGTTCGAGTTGGTCGAGTCGTTGTGCGAGCAGGGCCGTGGGGATCCCGGGGGCCCCTTGCCTTATCTCGTTGTATGTCCGGCACCCGTTGAGCAGATTGCGCACGATGATCGGGGTCCATCGCTCGGCCAGCAACTCGGACGATCGGGCAATGGGACAGAACTGGCCGTAGCTGCGCACCCCGTCAGCGTGCCCGTTCGCAACCTCCTGCGCTACTTCACTTTCTGATGTTGCCGATCGCTTCGGCTCAGCTCACGCTATCCGCGACATCGACGAGGGGAGTGCCACAATGATCGTCCCTGGACAGGCCCACACGGTCTTGCCCAATGAGGGCACAGTCGTCCAACTCGGCATAGTGCAGATGCGAGTGCTGATCGGCAGCGAAGACGTGCCCGCCAGGGGTTTCACGCTCACCGATTTCAAAGGTGGCGAGGGTGTCTGGACCGTCCCGCATCTGCACCGACACATGGAAGAATCCTTCTACGTGCTCGACGGAATCTTCACCTTCACCGTCGGCGAAGAACGCCACGAAGCGGGCCCGGGTACCTATGTACTCATCCCGCGCGGCACCGCACACGCGATGGAAGCCGGGCCTGGAGGCGGGCAGCTGCTTACGCTGATGGTGCCCGGCGGGCTGGAACAGATGTTTATCGAACTCGGCACATTGCCCCCCAATGCGATTCGCGATCCCGACATCCGCAGGACGATTTCGGAACGGTTCGACTCCGTGCCCACCTGACCGCAGCTGTGCCGGGGCCGGGCACGCTGCGAGCTACATTGCCGAGGACGCCTTCGCCCGTGCCTGGCCCGGGGACGACGTGGTGTCCTTGGGGGTCGGCAGCAGGTCCGGGCGATCGACGAGCAACAGCATCTGACGCAGGAACGCGTCGAGCTGATGCTGTTCGGCCGGCTTGAGAGCTGACAGCAGCCGCTCCTCCTCGGCGCCTTGCTCGCCGCCGGCCTCGCGCCAGATGCGCTGGCCCTCTGTGGTCAGCTCGACGATGACCTTGCGGCGATCGTTCGGAGAGGGCAGGCGCCGAACGAAGCCGCGCCGCTCGAGCGCGTCGAGCCGGCCGGTGATCGCGGCCGGCGACATCTGCAGCCAGGTCGCGATTTCGGTGGGCGTGGCGCGGTAGTCGGGACCGCAGCCGCCGAGCATGTGCAGCGTCTCGAACTCGTACGGTTCCAGCCCGTGTGCCTCAGCGGCCACTTGCCGGTATTGCTTGAGGTGCTTGGCCAACATCTGCATCCGGGTGATAACGCCCTCGACAAGCGGGTCGATGTCGGGGATCTCTTTGATCCAGTGGGCGATGTGCCGGTCGACCGAGTCCTGCTGCATCGGCCCATCATACTTCAGTGGCAGATTTTTCGTTGACAAATATTTTGGTAGCGAAGTATCGTCCAGCGTATGACCCACCCGCTCCGCCAGCGCGAGTTCCGGCTCCTGTTCCTCGGCCGCGTCGTCGACGAGCTCGGCGACTCCGTCGCACCCGCCGCGCTCACCCTCGCCGTGGTGCAAGCGACCGGCTCGGCCGGAGCGCTCGCGGTCGTGCTGGCCGCCACGCTGCTGCCACGGTTGGCTTTGCTACCGCTCGGCGGCGTGGCAGCCGACCGGTTGGGTGCACGCCGGGTCGCCCTCGCAGCGGACGGGGCCCGCTGCCTCACCCAGCTTTCGATCGCCGTTGAGCTGATCTCTGGGCACGTCCATCTCGTACCCATCGCGGTGGCGGGCGCGGTCAGCGGCGCTGCCTCAGCGTTCGGGCTGCCCGCCACGTCGCCGCTCGTAGCGGGAACGGTCGACGAGGACGGTCGCCAGGCCGCGAACTCGCTCATGGGCGTCGCGGCAAGCGCGACACGGCTCGCCGGTCCCGCCGTAGCCGGCGTGCTTATCTTCACGGCCGGCGCCGGGTGGGCATTCGTCCTCGACGCGGGCAGTTTCGCGTTCAGCGCGCTCACGCTGGCGCTGCTATCCGTGCGGCGCGTGGACATCCCCCGGCAGTCGTTGCGTGCGGACCTCGTCGCGGGCTGGGCGGAAGTGCGGCAGCGCACCTGGTACTGGAGTTGCCTCATCGGGCACGCGACGTGGAACTTCGCAGCCGGGGTGCTGGCTACGGTCGGCCCGATCATCGCGGTCAAACAACTCGGCGGCCAGGGCGTATGGCTGGCGGCGCTCCAGGCGTCGGCGATCGGCTACCTTGCCGGCTCACTGCTCGCCGGACGCGTCCACCTCCGACGTCCGATCCTGGCCGGCAACCTCGCTCTCGTCAGCTACGCCGTGCCCCTGGTGCTGTTCGCAGTCGCGGCTCCGCCGTGGGCGGTGGTCGGCTCGTACGGCGTTGCGATCGGTTGTCTCGGCTTCATGAACCCGACCTGGGAGACCGTCGTCCAGCAGCAGGTGCCACCCCACGTGCTGGCCCGGGTGACCGCCTACGACTGGCTCGTCTCACTGGGCGCGATGCCGCTGGGCTACGCGCTCGGGCCGGCGCTCGCTGCGACCTACGGCGCCACTTGGCCGCTGGCCGGCGCGGCCGTCCTGGTCGTGGTGGCGATGAGCGCTCCGGCGCTGGTGCCCGAGGTCCGGCAGCTGCGCATTCAGCGCCCGGCCCAGGCCACCGCGCCCGAGCCGGTGCTCGCCTGACTCACCTGATCGGCGGCGGGTTTCCTTGCACGCTGGCCGGCAGCGCCGGATCCCATTCACACAACGCGCACGAATGCTGAAACGCCGACCGGGCGAATTCCAGCGCTGACTCGTGCGGATCCTGGCTGGCCACGACGTCGTCCCAGTCGAGAAGGTATTCACCCAGGCCTTTGTCCCAATGGGCCGCCTCCGGCGAGACTCCGAGGCTCGCGAACCCATCGGGTGCGGGGTACGCGTAGGCGTAGAACGCCGCCTTTCCGTACTTGGGATCGCCGGGCCACCAACCTACGGCGACCTCTTGAGCATCCATCGAGTTGCGCGTGATGAAGTCGTCAGCCGGCGGATCGGCACGCTCGCCTGAGAACAGGCTAACCGCCACGTCGAACGCCCCCCACCACGCGTTGAGCGGGGTGGAGCGTCCCCGATAGGGAGCGCGAAATGCGGTCAAGACAAGGGCCGCGCGGGTCGCCGCGGTGAAGTAGGCAGCCACGGCGTCCCGGTCGTAGCTCGCGTGCTGAGTGTCCTCGTCCAGCGGCTCGTTCCACCACACCTCCTGAGGCGTCGGGTCGATCTCGACGCGCCCGCCCAGTTCACTGACGTTCCGGAGCACGTCTCGCGTCACTTCGCCCACCGGACGATCGGATGTCAGCGCGACCGGCCGCCTACGACCGTCACTGTGCTCAATCAGGACCTCGTGCAGTCGCAGGTCGAGCGTTACGACCAACGCCCCGGTGCCATTAGGTGTGGGCAGGGGACGTGTCTCCCAGCCACGCGCCGTCAGTCGTAGGGCGGCGTGCTGGAGTTGCGGCTCGGGGGGCGCCAGCGCCACGGCGAGCTTGCCGAGCACTTGGGTGTGAGCGTGCAGCGTGTCGCACGTCGCACTCCACTGCTCGTAGTTGACCGACGGCCACGCATCGCTCATATCGCACTCCGATGTCGTACTGGTCTCGCCGTTTAGCTTGGCCCCCCGGGCTCGTCTGGTCGACTCAGCAGATCAAAAGCGTCAGCGATCCTCGTTCGACGCCCGAGGCCGTCGCTTGCGTGCCGGCGTGGCTCGCGTGCCGGCGGCACGAGGCCGTGGTGCGGGCTCATCCTGCTCGTCGTCACGGTTCTGGCGAGGCGATACGAGCTCTCGCGCTTTGCTCACAACGGGCTGCAGCGCTGAGCGGGTCTTGTTCTCGGCAACGTCCTCAATTACTTCGCCGGCCAGCCCGGGCAGGCCCGTCACCTGGTCCCGCGGCTGAAGATCAAGGCGATTCACAGCCTCCGCGAAGCGGAGGTAGGTGTCCACGCTCGCGACGACGATGCGCGCATCCAACGTCAGGACCTCGATGCCGATAGCGGATAGGCGGACGTAAGCGTCGATCACAACGCCCTTGTCGAGAACCAGATCGAGCACATCCGCGAGGCTGCTCGGCGTCGGGGCACGATTCGCTGATTGCACCGCGCTGGTCATCGATGCCCCCTCTCGGCAATCACCTGGACGTCGGCGGCGGAGGCCCGCCGACCGCGCGATGGAACCCACCGGAGCGGCCGGCCCTCACGTTGTTTGGTGGATTACCCGAACCGTTGCGGACGCTAACCGCCCTGGGAGATCAACTTTGCTATAAGCGCTGCTCGGTGGTGGGGTGGCTCGGCTCGCACGCTGACCAGATCGAAGCCATGTTCTTCGTAGACCTCGCGGTGCAACGCACCAAACCCGAGCGCGTCGGCGTGGGTGATCCGGCGCACCGGAGTCGACCTGATGAACCCGAAGGGCTCGAAGAGGAACACCGCCGGTTCAAACCAACTTCGACACATTTCGAGTTCTCCACAAGAACCGAGCGCCTAGCCGGTGACGAAGTCGGCCACGTCGGCGACCACCTTCGGGTCGCTGAGCAGTCGCTGGTGGCCGAGGCCGGTGGTGAGTTGCAGCTGCGCTCCGGTCCAGGCTGCCGCGATTGCGATTCCGTCGCTAGACGGCGTCGAGTTGTCGTCCTGGTCGTGGATGATCAGGGTCGGTGGCATCGTCGCGGTGCGCCCAAGCGCGGGCACGTCGAAGTGGTGCATCGGTGCGCCGACGCGGCGCTCCACACGACGGATGAGCCGCCGGGAGGTCCGGTCCCCGAAGCCGAGCGCGGCAGCGAATTGGCCGGCGAACGAGAGTGGGCTGGCCAGCGGGGCGAGCAGCACGACCCGTTCGGCCGCCAGTCCGTCGTGCAGGGTGACGGCGGCGGCCGTGCAGCCGAGCGAGTGAGCAATGACCGCTCGGGCCGGCCCGTGGGCGGCAGTGACGGCGGTGAGCGCCGCTGCGAACTCGGGTATCGACGATGACTTGGGCCCGAAGGCCCCTGGGGCGGACGCCCCGTGACTCGGCGCGTCGAAAGCGACCACGCGGTAGCCGCGGGCCGTCAGCGGCTCCACGAACGCGGCGAACTGGCCGCGGTGCCCGGCCCAGCCGTGCATGAGGTAAACCGCCGGCCCGCTGCCCCAGGACTCGCCGACGACCTGGTGGCCTGCGACGTCCACGGAGAACCGTTGACCGGGAGCCAGTTGCGCGGTGCGCGATCCGGCCTGTGGCCGGCGGCGAGGCAGTGTGAACCAGATCCGCTCGGCCCACCGGGCCCCCAGCCGCGGAGCTGTGTGTTCGAGCAATCGGAACGCGCGGCGGACCGAGGGTGGCGCAGCAAAGAGACGAACGATCGTGCTTTTCTGCTCGCTTGGCGTAGTGACAACCGTCATCGGGGAACCTCTCTTTTAGCTGGACGCTCGGGAGCGGGCGCCGGCGAGCAGCGCATCGACAGCGCGACGGGCTCGCTGCTCCGCCTGCCGGTCGCCGAGCAACCGGGCGGCATGGTGGCAGGCCAGCATCACGCCGTACAGGTCTTGCGCGAACTGGTCCGCATCGGCGTCGGCCTCGAACTGCCCCTCGGCAACGCCGGTCCGGAACACTGTGGTGATCATGTCGAACAGGTCGCGCTGGTCGCGCACCAGTCGGTCGCGCACCGCGCCGGGCTGATCGTCGAATTCGCTCGCCGCGGCCACGAACGGGCATCCCCCGGGCGCCGCGTCCCACCGCAGCCAGCGGTCGACCAGCTCGCGCACCCGCGGCTCGCCGCGCGGCGCGCGCAGGACCGGCCGGGCGACTTCCTCCTCGAACCGCTCGCGAGCACGCTCCAACACCTGCAGCTGCAACGCCTCTTTCGAGTTGAAGTGCCCAAACAGCCCGCTCTTGGACAAGTGAGCCTGCTCAGCGAGCGAGCCGATGGTCAGTCCGCTCAAGCCCACCCGGCGCGCCACCTCGACGGCCTGGTCGAGCACCGCGAGTCTCGTCTCCTCGCCCTTACCCACTGCAACAGAAAAGCACGACCGTACGGAACTTGCAACCGGGTTTCACAGGATCGCAGTCGGGCCTCGCCGGCGGATTCCGCAAGGATTCCTCGTCCCAGGCAAGGAATTCTTGCGCAATCGAGGTGGCTCCGCCGCCGACGGGATCGGGCGGGCCGGCCTCGACAGCAGCCGTGTGAACCCGACCTTCATCGCCGTCCCCAGCACCAGCCTGGCCCACGGGGTGGCGGCCGACAACGCCGCAACACCCTGACCACCTCACTCATCCGCAACAAGCATCACCGGCGGATTCCGCAAGAATCCCTCGTCCCAGACAAGGAATTCTTGCGCGATCGAAGTCGGGCGACCCTTGACGGCCCCGGCTAGACGTACCCGCGTTGCTCCGCGACTTTGAGGCTGAACCACCCGACGGGGATGGTTAACCAATAGGTGAGCAGCCGGTAGATCAATACGGCGGATGCAGCAGCCCCGACCGGCATTCCCAGAGCTGACAGCCCGGCGACGAGGGCGGCCTCCAACGCACCCAGGCCACCGGGCACCGGGGCTGCGCTCGCCACGAGATGGCCACCGAGATAGATGGCCCCGACCTGGACGAAGGGCAGTTCGCCGCCGAGGGCGTGCGTGCACAACCAGAGCGCCACGATTTGCACCATGGGCCCGCCGAGGCCTCCCACCCCGATGAGCGTCAGGTGGCGCGGGCTTTTGGCTACCTCGGCCACGGCGGCTCCGGCGGAGCGGATGAACGCCCAGATCTTGTCGTGATAGAAGCGGCGACCCCGGGGCGTGAGGCCGAACAGGGCGCCGGCGACCAGGGCCACGGTGATGAGCACCAGCACCCATTGGTGGACGTGGAAGCTGAAGTGCACCGAGGTGTGGCGCCCGGTTCGGGCGAAGAAGACGGCGAGGAGCAGCAGGTTGGCGGCTATGCCTATGAGGGTTTCCAGCCCGACCGACGCGCTCGCGGCTCCGCTGTCCACGCCGGCCGCCTGCTGGTAGCGGAAGCTGAGAGCCATGCCCCCCACGTTGTTGGGAGTCACTCGATTGAGGAACGACCCTCCGAAGGCCACCAGATACGTAGGCCCGAATGGCAGGTGGGCAGGGATGGCGCCCAGCTGGAGCAGCGTGCCGAAGGCTTGGGCCACAAACAGGGCCGGCAGGGCGGCCAGGACCCACCACCAGTTGGCGTGCTGCAGGGCGTGGACCGCTGCGCCGGCGTTGGCGAGCTGCGGCAGGAGCAGGTAGACGACCGCGAAGGCACCCAGCAGCGTCAACGTTTTCTTCCAGGTCAGGCGCGCGAGCTGTTCCGGCTTGACGGCCGGTTCGCCGGTTGCCTCGGCCACTGCTGTCCGGAGGTCCGCGTACAGGTTGGGACGTCCCCCCGGCCGGAGCCGGCTCCGGGCCATCCCACGCGTCAGCGCGACCGACCGCCCGTGGTCGTAGTCCCGGACCGTCGTCCGGGTGCGACCGGACAGCGCCAGGGGCTGCAGGTAGGCCGCGGCAGCGGCGACGGTCGGCCCGCTCAGGCCGGCCACGGCAGAGGTCACCGTTCGATCGACGCCGATCCGCACTGCCAGCGAGGCAAGTAGCTCGGCGACGTCGGAAGCCAGCTGACGATCGGAAGCGCCGAGTTCCGCCAGAACGAGTCCGGTCAGCCAGGCGCGACCGGCCGCGTCGACGATGATGTTGTCGGTGCGGAGCCGGCGGTGAGCGAAGCGATGTTGGTGAAGCCGGGCCACGCTGTGCCACAGATCGGCGAGCGTCTCGGAGGCAAGGTCTTCTGGCGGGATGACATCGAGTGGTTGGCCGGCCACATCGATCCAGGCCACCAGGGCACCCTCGGGGCCTTGCCCATTGGCGATCGGATAGGCCAAGACCGGTTCCGGGACGCGCCCCCCGGCTCGTCCCGCCACCACCATGGCGAGCAGTTCATGCTCGCTCGCCAGTTCCACGGTGATGCCGGCCCGGTCGTCCTGCGGGTCGCGGACCATCAGCCAGCGTGTCAGCCGGACCAGCCGGTCGCGGTCGCGGTCATCGTTCGCGTACACCCGCACGGCCAGCGCGACCCCCTCCCGCGTGGTCGCGTGGAACATGTCCGGACCCTGCTCCGCCGGTGGCAGCTGTCTGAGTGCCGCCACGTCCACCCCGCACTCTTGGAGGGTGGCGACAACCTGGGCGGCGGTGGGCCGACGAGCCGGCTCGCCGAAGACGAGCAGCATCGCCGCACCGACGCTGACGCCCAGTGCGGCGGCGACCACTGCGTCGACCGGCAGAAAGCCGCCCACGAGCACCTCGACCACTGCGGCGAGACCGGTAAGCCACCACAGCCCGCGCCGCCAGCGCTGCGACATGTCGCCCCCGGCCACGGTCACGACGGCCGTCGTCGCTGCCAGCCAGGCCACCGGCGGGATCGTGACTGCCACGATCCCATTCCGGCCCGCTAGTAGCTCGTGCCAGGCGGGCGGGTGAGAGCTTCCCAGCCACAGATGCGAGATGAGCAGGCCGGCGAGCATGCCGGCCGCCCCGGCGACAACGACTTTGCCGACTGCCGCGAATTTGCGGCGGAGCGCCAAGACCACCACTATCGCCACCGGCAGCACCATCGCCACCAGCTGCGCCGCCGTGGTAAGCGAGTCCCGCAGCGACGGCGGCAGGGTCGCGATGGTGTTCAGCAGCCCCCGCTCGGTGCTGCGCACTCCTCGGTGCGCCAGGGTTGCCACCAGCAGGCCGATAACCAGCACGGCCAACGCCAGCGCCAGCCGAAGCAGGTCGGCGGCTCGACGCACGTTGGGCCGGGACGCCAGCGGTTCTATGACCACTTCCGCTTCGTCTGGCGGCACGTCGGCCACCTCAGGCTTCACGTCTCACCTCCCCGTGGTCGCGACGGCCTGGCATGCCGGCGGGGTACCTGCGCCGGAACAGTACATAGGCGACCAAGCCCGCGAGCAGCGGCAGCCAGTAGGACGCCAAGCGGTAGGCCAGGGTGGCGACGAAAGCCTCACCGCCGGGGACGCCGGCCAGCACGAGCAAACCGCTCAGGCTGGCTTCCACGATTCCCAGACCGCCCGGAGTGATCGGTACCAAGGCCAGGATCCCGGCGGCTGCATACGCCAATAGCACCAGCGACGGGCGAGGATGGCTGCCGGTGGCACGCAACGAAAACAGCAGACAGCCGTAATCGAAACCCAGGCGGCCCGCGGTCAAGACCACGGCCCGCGGCCAATTGCGGCCCAGCGTGGCGCGGATGTCGTCGCGTTGGCGCAGCAGCCGGCGATCCAAGCCGGTGATCTTGGTCCGGCGGCCCGGGATGCTGTTCCACAGTCGTTGCCCGATCCGGCCCAACAGTGCCAACGGTTTGTCGGTCGTCATGACCACCACACCACCGAGTACATACAGGCCGAACCCGACCAGCCCGAGCAAGGCCGTGTGCACCAGGCCGGAGCTCACCGGGGCTCCTCCCAGAATGGCCGGCAGGGTGAACAGCGGCAGAGCCAGTAGCCCGCCGATGCCCAGCAGCGATGCAGCGGTCATGCCCTCGACCGTGTTGTCCGTGTCGATGCCGGCGGTGGCGAGCATCCGGTATTGAACGGCCGCGCCGGCCGCGTCACCTGCGGGCAGGACATTCGTCACCGCGTTGCCGGCCAGCCCGGCGGCCACTACCGCGAGCCACTTCTTGGTTCGCAGGACCAGACGTTGCAAAGCATAGGCGCAGGCAAAGCTTGCCGTTTCTGCCAGCAACGCGCCGATCAGCCAGATCGGGCTCAACTTCGACAGCTGGGGCCACTCCGCGATAACCCGCGTCAGGCTGGGCAGGACCACATAGAGGGCCAGGCCCGTGATCCCGATCGCCACGACCCGAACCACGATCTTTGTCGCGGCACTGCGGTCAGCCGGCATGGGTTCCTGGGCCGCCGGCTGATCGGGCGTCCCCGGCTGTCCTGCACCAGCTGGCGGCCCCGACATTGCCGGCTCACTCCCCTGAAGGACCAGCCACCGCAGGTCCAGCCTTCGGTGGAACGACGAGGACCGCCCTGGCATCCCGTTGGCTTGGGATGTGGTTGGACTCTGTCAACCACATCGCGCCCAGGCAAGGGGAACCGCGCAGATCGCTACGCGCGCGCCGCCCGGCCGAGCATGTTGACCCCTCGGGCGGAGAGCTCGTTCACGACGTCGTTGTCGTGGCCGTCGGTGACGATCCCCGCGATGTCACTGAGTGGAAGGACTTCGAAGCGGGAGACGGCGCCGAGCTTCTCGACACTGGCAAGGGCGTAAGTGTCCGCCGCCCTACGGGCCAGCGCGCGCTTCATGGCGGCTTCCTCCGCGTCTCCCGTGGTCAGCCCGTGGATCGGGTGGACACCGGTGACGCCAAGAAGGAAGACCTCGGCCGAGATACCGCGGGCCGCCTCGACCGCCGCCGCACCGCAGGTGACCGCCGAGTGCTTGAAGACGCGTCCGCCGATCAGGATGATCTCGACACGGGGACGATCGAGTAGCGCGCTCACAATTGTCGGGCTGTGTGTCACCACGGTGCACTCGAGGTCCCGCGGTAATGCTCGGGCCACCGCCAAGGTCGTGGTGCCGCCGTCGAGGATCGCGATACTTCCCGGTCTGATGAGGCGCGCCGCGTGCTTGGCGACGCCCCGCTTGCTAGTCGGCTCGACGTCGCGGCGGGTCGCATAGTCGGCCAGTGCCGGCGAGGCGGGGACCGCTCCCCCGTAGACCCTCTCGCACAGCCCAGCGGCCGCCAGCTCCCGAAGATCTCTGCGGATGCTGTCTTCGGACAGGCCGAGCTCTGCGGCGAGATCTTTGGCGACCAGCTTGCCGTCCGAGCGGAGTCGCGCCAGGAGCAGGTCTCGGCGCTCGGCAGCCAGCATTCACATTCCTTCGCGATGTTGCACGTTTCTGCAGGTAGTCTAACCGGGTGGCTGACACTGCGAGCCGTACGCCGGGCCAACGGGGCGTCGACGCCCCCGATCACCGAGGACGAACCGGGCTCGACCAGGCCGGGCGAGACCTCGCCCGCAACCCCGACGTGGTGGTGCGCGATGTCGAGCTGACCTCGACCGGCTGGCACGTGCTGCGCCGCACCACGTACGACTACCGCGGCCGCGACGGCAGCTGGACCACCCAGCAACGAGAGACGTACGACCGCGGCAACGGCGCCACGATCTTGCTCTATGACACCTGCAGGCGCACCGTTTTGCTGACCCGCCAGTTCCGCTACCCCGCCTACGTCAACGAGCATCCCGACGGCATGCTCGTGGAAACTGCAGCCGGGCTGCTGGACGACGATGACCCCGAGAGCGCGATCCGACGGGAGTCGAGCGAAGAGCTCGGCGTCGCGGTAGGCGCTCTCACGCACGTTTTCAACGCCTATATGAGCCCGGGCTCTGTAACCGAACGGCTGCACTTCTATGCCGCCCCGTACTCACCCGCCGACCGGACCGGCACCGGCGGCGGAATTGCCGACGAGGGCGAGGACATCGAGGCCCTCGAAGTGTCGATCGACGACGCTCTGGCGATGACGCGCGACGGCCGCATCGCCGACGGGAAGACGATCATGCTATTGCAGTGGGCCGTGCTCGACGGTCCCCTCGCCCCACCGTCATAGACGCGGCGCCACCGCCTAGGCGATCAGTGAGACCGGGTCGGCCGGAGCCGGCTTACCGACCAGCCCGCGCAGGGTCGGGTAGCGCGTCGCATCGCCGACCAGGACTCCACCGAGAACGGTCCTTGACCGGTCGACCACCAGCTTGGCGTAGCTGCCGGCAAGTTGATTGCTGACCGCGACTTCGAGCGCGCCGTCGGTGGTGGCGAGCGCGTCGCCGAAGCTCGCGACATCCACGCCAAGCAGTTTCAGCTTGGTCGATGTGTCGGCGCCGGTGAAGGCGGTTTCGGTTTCGGTGAGCCGCTCGGCGACCACTTGCGCCATCGTGTAGCCGGGACCGACGAGCCCGTAGACGCGGCCCCCGACCAGCGCGCATTCCCCGATCGCGTAGACGTTCTCGTCGCTGGTCCGGCATGCCGGGTCAACAACAATGCCACCGCGTTCCCCGACGGCAAGGCCGTTCTCGCGCGCCAGCTGGTCTCGAGGTCGGACACCGGCGGAGAACACCACCACGTCGACGGTCGGCGCGACGCCGTTGGAAAGCGTGGCGATCATCCGCTCGCCGTCGGGGCGGATCGCCGATACAGAGGCACCGGCGTGCACGGTCACGTCAAGGTTCTCGATGAGCCCTTTCAACAGCCGGCCACCTCCTTCGTCCACCTGCAGCGGCATCAGTCGTGGCCCCAACTCGACGACGTGCGGCGTGACCCCGAGCAGCCGCAAGGCGTGGGCCGCCTCCAGGCCGAGCAGGCCGCCGCCGACGACCAGGCCCACCGGGCGGTCGATGCGCCCCTTTGCCCGGGCGACTGCGGCTTTGATCGCCTCGACATCGTCGATGGTCCGGTAGACGAACGAGTTCGGAAGCTCATGCCCGGGCACCGGTGGCACGAACGGATACGAGCCGGTGGCCAGCACCAGCGCGTCGTACGCGTACGTATCGCCGGTGGCTGTGATCACTCGGCGGCCGGCGCGGTCGATGCGGGTGACCGGCTGGTTCAGCAGCAGCCGATACCGGCGTCCGTCGTAGCAGTCCGGAGGAACCAGATCCAGGTCGGCCGCCGTCCGCCCGTCGAACAGCGACGACAGCGCCACCCGGTCATAGGCCGGCCGTGGCTCCTCGCCGAGCACGGTGACCTGCCAGCGTCCCGCTTGGTCGCATTCAGCCAACGCTTCGACGAACCGCTGCCCGACCATTCCGTTGCCGACGACGACCACATGCCGGTCGGGCTCGCGGTTCTGCCTGCGATGTGTAGGTCGCGGACGTTCGAGCGTGCGCAACAGCTGTGACACCGCGTGGGTGCACGTGCCGCAGCTGGTAGTGGCCCTGGTGCTCGTCGCCACCTCCAAGACGGTCCGTTCACCGACTTCGAAGCGTTCCTGGATGGCACGCACGGTCACGTTGTTGCAGCGGCAGATGACCCGATCCAAGGGCGAGCGCCGGGCGGCAGTGCCGGCGCGCAGTCGGCACAGCTGTACCGCAGTCACCTTGAACTCGGGCATCTTCGAGATCGGGTCGAGTGCGGGGTTGGTCAGCCGATTGGCACTGCCTGATCCAGCGTAGTGGAACGGCATGAACAGCGTCCCGGCAGGAATGTCTTCGGTGATCCGCGCCGGCGCTTCCACCCGGCCGCGACGGCTGCGAAGCTCGACCACGTCGGCGTCGCTGATGCCGGCCTGAGCCGCGTCCGCCGGATGGATCTCCACGAACGCCTCCGGAGCAGCGTCGTTGAGCGGCTTAATGCGGCGCGTCTGGGCGCCGCTCTGGTAGTGCGCCAGCACCCGCCCGGTTGTGAGTAACAGCGGATATTCGGCGTCGGTCGGCTCGGCGACCGGGCGATGCTCGACGCCGATGAAGCGGGCGCGCCCGTCCGGCGTCGGGAACGTGTCGGCGAACAAGCGCGGTGTCCCCGGGTGACCCACTGCCGGACACGGCCAGAACATGCCGTCCGACTCCGCGATCCCTTGGTAGGTGATGCCTGTGTAGTCGGCGATGCCCCCGGCGCTGGCGCGGCGCAGCTCGTCGAACACGGCTTCCGGGTCAGCACTCCAGGTGCCGCGCGCATCCAGCATGTGCGCGAGATCGGAAAGGATCTGCAGATCGCTGCGGACGCCATCCGGTGCCGGCATGGCTTGGCGACGCAACAGCACCCGTCCCTCGAGGTTGGTCATCGTGCCGGTCTCTTCGGCCCACTGGGTGACGGGAAAGACCACATCGGCGAGCGCGGCTGATTCGGAGAGCACGATGTCGTGGACGACTAGCAGATCGAGCGACGCGAGCCGCCGCGAGATCCGCGTCGCATCGGGAGCCGAGACGACCGGGTTGCTGCCGACCAGGAACAGCGCCTTCGGCCCGTCGACGGTGCCCAACTCATCGAGCAGCTCGAAAGCCGACCGGCCCGGGCCGGGTAGATCCTCCGGTGGGACTCCCCAAACCCCGGCGACATGTTCGCGCGCCGCCGCGTCACTGATGCTGCGATATCCGGGCAGTTGATCAGCTTTCTGGCCGTGTTCGCGCCCGCCCTGACCGTTGCCCTGTCCAGTCAAGCAGCCATACCCACTGCCCGGTTTCCCCGGCAGCCCCAGCGCGAGGGCCAGGTTGATAAGCGCGCTGACGGTGTCGACTCCCTTGGTGTGCTGCTCCGCCCCGCGAGCGGTCAGCAGTATCACCCGCTTACCTCGTGCGATTCGTTCGGCGAGGTCCCTGATCCGCGCGGCCGGCACGGCGGTCAACTGCTCGACACGCTCCGGAGTGTAGCCAGCGACGACGCGTTCCACTTCCGAGAAGCCGGACGTCCGGCGCGCGATGTAGTCGTGGTCGATCGCGTCGGTGTGGATCAGCACGTTGAGCAGACCGTTCACCAACGCCAGGTCCGAACCCGGCGTCACGGCCACGTGCATGGTGGCGGCCTGCGCCGTGGCAGTGCGGCGCGGGTCGACAACGATCAGTTCCCCGCCGTTGGCGCGCTGTGCGGACAGCCATTGCATGAACGGCGGCATCGTCTCGGCGGCATTGCTCCCGAGGAGCAGGATCAGATCCGCGTCAGCCAGATCCGTCAGCGGGAACGGCATTCCCCGGTCGATGCCGAATGCGCGATTCGCAGCCGAGGCGGCCGATGACATACAGAACCGGCCGTTGTAGTCGATGTTCTTGGTTCGCAGCGCCACCCGCGCGAACTTGCCGAGCGTGTACGCCTTCTCGTTCGTCAACCCGCCGCCACCGAACACTGCCACCGCATCGCGTCCGTGCAGCGCCTGGATCTCGCGCACCCGGGTCGCGACGAAGTTCAGCGCGGTGTCCCAGTCGACCGGTTCCAGTACGCCACCGCGACGGACCAACGGTGATCGCAATCGCTCCGGAGAAGTCAACAGCTCGACGCTGGTCCAACCCTTCTGACACAACCGCCCGCGGTTCGTGGGGAA